>CALUPR010000020.1 GCA_944322705.1 Candidatus Gastranaerophilales bacterium | reverse complement strand
GCATTGGTATCTGTTATAGCTCGCTTTGCTGCCTGAGATAATTCTGTATAAACTTTTTGCAGCTGGGTGACATAAACCTTTCGTTGATGGTTTTCCACAAGAGTAGGCATTGTCATAGCCGCCACAACTCCTATTATTCCTAATGTTACCAGAACTTCCGCTAAAGTAAATGCAGTAAACTCTCTCCTTTTAATATAAAATAACCTTAAAAACTTTTTCATAAACAGACTCCTCTTTAATTGATATATATTAAAATTATAACAAATTACATAACAAAGTTCAAGGCTGTTTTCGGGTGGGAATATAGCAAATTCCACAGACACTATTAAAAGCCTGTCATTCTGAGGGCTTTAGCCCGAAGAATCTCATTTATTTAGATACTTCGCTAACGCTCAGTATGACATAGTTTTTAAAATTTTTGGCGGAATTTGCTGTATAAGTTCTGTTTTTTATGCTAAAATTAGCATATAAACAAATTTATGAGGAATTAATTATTATGAAAATGTCAAAATTATTCGTACAGACCCTGAGAGAATTTCCATCCGATGCAGAAGTTATTTCACACAAAATGCTCGGACGCGCAGGGTTTATAAAAAAACTTGCCCCCGGGATATACACTTATATGCCTTTGATGTGGAGAGTATTAAAAAAGATTGAAAATATTGTAAGAGAAGAAATGGACAGAGCCGGCGCACAGGAACTTTTGATGCCGTTTGTACAGCCAAAAGAACTCTGGGAAGAATCAGGCAGATGGGAAGTTTACGGACGCGAATTAATGCGTCTTAAAGACCGCCATGACAGAGATATGTGCCTCGGACCTACACACGAAGAAATTATAACTTCGGTTACAAGAGATGTACTGAAATCATATAAGCAACTGCCGGTAAATTTATATCAAATTCAATCAAAATTCAGAGATGAAATTAGACCGAGATACGGACTTTTAAGAGGCAGAGAATTTATTATGAAAGATGCCTACAGTTTTGATCTGGATGAAGCAGGTCTTGATAAAGAATATGAAAATATGGCTCAGGCTTATAAAAAAATATTTGAAAGATGCGGTCTTGAAACCAAAATGGTTCAATCTGATTCAGGTGCTATAGGCGGAAGTGTTTCACACGAATTTATGGTAATAACGGACACCGATGCCGGCGAAAATGATGTTTTTTACTGCAATTCATGCGATTATTCAGCAAACTCAAACCATGCAGTATCAAATCTCCCTGACGCCGTGATTGACGGGAAAGATTACTTTAAAGAAACAAAAGTAATTGACACTCCAAACACACATTCTATTGAAGAATTGAGCAAATTCTTAAATATTCCTGATACGCTTATTTTAAAAACTTTAGTCTATATTATAGATAAAAAACCGGTTTTAGCCCTAATCAGAGCAGATAAAGCTGTCGAAGAAACCAAGTTAATGAACGCTGCAGGCGGTATTGAAATCAGAATAGCAACATCCGCAGAAATTGCGGAACTTATGGCTGATAAAGGATTTGATGCAGTACCCGGCTTTATCGGTCCTAAAGGAATGTCAGGTATCCAAATTATTGCGGATGAAACTGTTCGTGATTTGAAAAACTTTGTTGTCGGTATTAATCAAACAGACAAACACATGGTTGGAGCTAATTTATCAAATTTAGGAATAGAAAATCTTAAATACGCTGATATCCGCCTTGTACAGCGCGGTGAACTCTGTCCGCAATGCGGGACACCTTTATATGTAACTAAAGGTATTGAAGTCGGTAATATTTTTAAACTGGGCACAAAATACTCAAAACCGATGAATGCTGTTTACACTGATATAGAGGGGAAAACGCATCCTTATGTAATGGGATGTTACGGAATAGGGATATCAAGAACTGCAGCTGCTGCGGTAGAAGCACATTATGATGAACACGGCATAAAATGGCCGATTGCCATTGCACCTTATCACGTGATTATAGTCCCGGTTAATATCAATGACGAACTTCAAATGAAAGTTGCCGATAAAATGTACAAAGATTTAACTGATGCGGGAATTGAGGTTGTTCTTGACGACCGTGATGAAAGAGCCGGCGTTAAATTCAAAGATGCCGATTTAATAGGTTTTCCATTCAGAGTAACTGTCGGCAAAACAATTAACGAAGGATTTGTAGAATATAAAATTCGTGAAACAGGAGAGCAGGAAAAATACACGCCTGATGAAGCGACTCAAAAACTTATAAAAATAATTAAAGCGGTTAAATAATTAACCGCTTTTTAAATAGCAATTTTTTAAATTCATATGTTTTATAGCCGGTATGAAACCTATCGGATTGGAAGAAATTCAAAATTTAAGATATGCCGTCCAGCACTTTCAAGATTGTTATCTTGTATCTTCAATAGGAGCACTGACAAATACTTCTAACGGCAGAAAAATTTTATCGGAAAATATCGCTCACACTTCTGACGGTTTAAGAATAAGATTTAATAATATAAATGGTAAAACAGAAGATTATTTTGTCAGCCGACAAGAAATGGATAACCTTATTTATATGGACAGATACTACAATCCTATTGAAATTAAGGTTCCACACAATCCTATTATCAAAGGGATTGAAGTTGCAATGAATAAACTTTTGAAAAAACATCCGCTCAAAAAGCCCTGGATGTGCAGACTCCCGGATTGCAACGAAAAATTTGAATTTAACAAACCGTCAAATTTTCTTGAAATGTTTACAGGCAGAAAACCGATAATTATTAATGAAAATAACTTAAATTTGTCGTTAAAGTCAAAAAAAGAGGAAATAAAAGAATTTTTCAAACGAATTGACAAACAATTCCCTAACAGTTTTGTTGCAGGATCACTATTCGGTTTTCATAAAGGAATTACAAATAATCACTGCTACACTATTGTAAATTCCGACTATAAAAATCAAATTATAAATATATTTGATCATCGTTTCCTGGAAATCACAGATTTGAGTTATGATGAAGCTGTAAGAAAACTTAAATTTATAGTTGGATATTTTAATAAAGATTTAAAATAAATTTAATACCGATGCTTAAATGCAAAATACTTGAATAAAACATAAGTAACAACGGCAGCCATAAGAATTGATACTAACTGCCCGACATAAACATTTTTTGTAATATAGCGGACAATAATTTCAAGGATAATTGCATTAAATGCATAACTCACAACCCAGGTTGTACAGCATTTTAAATATTCTCTTATCCAGTGTCCTTTCGTACAGAAAACAAAAATTTTTTGATTTACAAAAGAAAAAACAGAAGAAATAGCCCACTGCAAAGCAACACATATCTGATAATTTTCCTGCCCTATTAAATAAGCCGCAATTGCAAAAATTATGTACGAAAATGCCGCATTAACTCCGCCGACAAATAAAAATCTAAGCTTATCCGGGATTGTACACCATTTATCATACAAATTTAATACAGTTTCTCTACTCATCAGTAAGCCTTTCCAACAAGTGAATTGTGGGTTGCAAGCTCCAATTCATCATCAAGTTTTTTTAATACAATTTTTTCTCCATACCGTTTTTCAAGAGCAAGCTCTATTAAATAATCAGCAAAATTTGGATTTTTAGGGAGAAGCGACCCGTGCAAATAAGTTCCGAAAACATTTTTATATTGTGCCCCCTCAGTTTTATCTTCTCCGTTATTGCCATTACCAACCGCAACTTCCCCCAGAGGTTTTGTATCTCCTTGTAAATAAGTTAATCCGCTGTGATTTTCAAACCCGACAAGAGTTTTTGGTGTCAGAAAATCTGTTTCAACAGTAACATTTCCAATAAACCTTTTCTTACCTGCAACAGTATAAACATCTAACAAACTTATGCCTTTCAACTTATCCCCGTCAAACGGCTGGTAATAATGACCAAAAAGCTGATACCCTCCGCAAATACCTAAGAACACAGCATTATTGTCACGTTCTTCCTGCAGGAATTCTTTATGTTTATAGAGTTCTTCAGCAACTTCTATTTGCTGTCTGTCCTGACCGCCGCCTATAAAGTATAAATCATGCTCTTTTATTCTGTCACCAACGCCAATCGGGTCATATTCAACATCAATTCCGCGCCATTCACAGCGTTTCGTAAGAGTAATAATATTTCCCATATCACCATATAGGTTTAAATGCTTCGGATAAAGGTGCCCGATTGATATTTTCAAACTTCCCTCTTTCATGACTTTATTATATCACAATAATCGTGTTACAATTAAAATATGATTGATACACATACGCATATAAATATGATAGAAGGAATTAGCTCAGATGAAGTTTTGCAAAATGCTTTAGAGAGCGGAATTAATAAAATAATAGTCCCGTCAGCCAACCCTAAAGACTTTTCAGTAATACTTGAACTTGTCAAAAAATATGAGAATGTATACGGAATGCTCGGAGTTCATCCGTCTGATGCTAAAGATTGGAATGACAATCTTATTGAAGAAATCAAAAATTTGGCAAAAAACAAAAAAATTGTTGCAATAGGAGAAGTCGGACTTGATTATTACTGGGATAAAAGCTTCAACGATCTGCAAAAAGAAATATTTATAAAACAAATTAAACTTGCAAATGAATTAAATCTACCAATTGACGTTCATGACAGGGAAGCCCACAAAGATACGTTCGACATTTTGAAAGAACATAATAAGGGTTCTAAAGTTGTTATGCACTGCTTTTCAGGAAGTGTCGAATTTGCAAGAGAGTGCATAAAAGAAGGCTGGTATCTCGGAATAGGCGGGGTAGTAACATTTAAAAACGCAGTAAAGATGAAAGAAGTTGTACAGGCAGTTCCGCTTGAACACATACTACTTGAAACGGATGCTCCATACCTGACTCCTGTTCCTTTCCGAGGGAAAGAAAATCAACCGGCTTACGTAAAATTTGTTGCGGAAGAAATAGCAAAACTTAAAAGAACAGATTTAATAGATGTAATTCAAATTACTGAATTAACAACACAGGAAGTATTCAACATTTAACATCTTGACAAATATTGAAATATCATAAATAATAAATTTATTGAAAGAAATTAAGAGGAGTTTTAATTATGGGAAGAAATAAGAAGCTGACAATTGCCCCCCCCCCGCAAGCGTGCCGCTTGACCCGTTACATTTAAAAAATTGTTATTGCAAGAGTATTGCGCTATTCTGCCAAGACAAAGAAAGTCTATGCAAAATCCAAGTGTCGGGTGCAGTGGCTATGCTGCCATCGCAATCGCAAGATAGTTGCAGCGTCAACATTCCCCCTCTTCCCGATGGTGGGAAATGGATAAAGGGTGAGAGAAAAGAATTAAATGTTGACGCCCCTCATCCGGTACTTCGTACCACCTTCTCCCGCACAGGGGAGAAGGATGAAATCCGCTCTTCACGTTTCACCCTTCACTCTTCACTAAAAAAACGAGCTGCATTTACCTTGGCAGAAGTACTCATCACCCTCGGTATAATCGGTGTTGTTGCTGCTATTACTATACCGTCAATAATTACTGATTATCAGAAAAAGATTACTGCTAAACGTCTTAGTCAAACATATAGTATTCTTTCTCAGGCTTTAACAATGGCTCAAGCAGAGTATGGAGATACATCAAGTTGGTCTACCTTATTTAACGTTGATGTTGACGATTTTGCCCAAACTACAGAGTTAGGACGCTTGTGGGCTGATAAATACTTATTACCATATATGAAAAAGCTGAAAAATGCCGAAATAATGACACTATCAGATGCAGGTTATAAAAATAATATAACATCAAAATCTGGCAGTTCTTTGATATATGTGGGCTCAAATTATTATATTACACACCTTAGCAACGGAGTTATTTTATTAATTACTTATGAATATATAAATGGAAAAGCTTTTGTTCCGCTAATTTATGTTGATGTCAACGGAATAACTAACCCTAATATGGCAGGCAGAGATGTATTTTTATTTACATTTCGCCCAAATATAAATAAACTTGTTCCCTATGCATACAACTATCCTAGAGAAACATTAAAAGACAGGTGTAAAAAAGACAATTCACTTCGTGCAAGTTATAATTTATATTGTACAGCACTTATCATGCTTGATGGATGGGAAATTAAAGATGATTATCCGTGGTAAAATTTGATTTTAAAACTTATATTTGCTAATCTTATCTTATGAAAGAACGATTGGACAAATATCTGGCAGATTTAGGCTATTTTGAAACCAAAAGCAAAGCATCAGCAGCAATTCTTGCAGGACATGTAAAAATAAACGACGAGTACATAACAAAAGCCGGATTTCAAATAAATCCCGAAAAAGAATATGATATTGTTGTTAAATCTATGCCTTATGTATCGCGAGGCGGATTTAAGTTAAAAAAAGCCCTTGATGCCTTTAATTTTAATGTTAAAGACAGAATTTGCTTTGATGCAGGAGCTTCAACAGGCGGTTTTACTGATTGCCTGCTTCAAAACGGTGCTAAATTTGTTTATGCAGTTGATGTAGGATACGGGCAGCTCGATTGGAAAATTCGATCTGACAACCGTGTTAAAACAATTGAACGGACAAACCTTAAAATTTGTCAATTTTCTGATATTTATGAAGATAACGAACCCGTTGCAGATTTACTTGTAAGCGATTTATCTTTTATCTCTTTAACAAAAGTTCTTGAAAATTTAAAAAAACTTTTAAATCCGAATTTTCACGAAATGATCTGCCTTATAAAACCGCAGTTTGAAGCCGGGAAAGAAAAAGTGGAAAAAGGCGGAGTCGTAAAGAATAAAAAAGTTCACAAAGAAGTTATTGAAAATGTTATAAATTTTGCTAAAAACATAGGATATTCAATTAACGGATTGACTTACTCTTCAATCAAAGGTCCGTCAGGAAATATTGAATATCTTGTATGGCTTTCAACGAAAAACTCTGAACAAGAAAAATTTGATATTGAAACAATAGTCAATGAAGCACACAATATACTAAATAACTAAACTTTCGGAAGAGTTATCAAAGGTGTTGCACCATACAAGTCTATGTATCTAAAAAAGTTTAAAACGACTCCCGGCGGGAAAAAATAATTGTTATTCGTCGGAGTTATTTTTAACATTGAGTGTTTTTCATCCACTTTTACAACACTTGCAAGATACTGTTTATTTACCGCAGTAAAAAGAATATAACCTGTTTTTGACTGAATTTCTTCCACATCAAAGTTATTCGCATTTGCACTTGCTATAGCCATATAAAAAAGTTTATCCTGAGGTAAAATATAAGTTCTTGTACAAATGTTAAAATTGACATTCTGAGGGGTAATAAGATTGCTTAAAAGTAAAGTATCTTCTGCTTTAACCCTGACTGAACACAGTAACAAAAGTAAAAAAGATATTATAAAAATTTTTATTGTTCTTTCCATGACTCACCTGCATTTATATCAACAACAAGAGGTACACAAAGCGGTTGGTTTAGTTCCATAGCTTCTTTTACAAGGCGCTTAACAAGCTCCAATTCTGACTTTAAGACCTCAATCACAAGTTCATCGTGAACCTGAATAATCATTTTTGATTTCAAATTATTTTCTTTTAATTTATTTGAAAATTCAATCATCGCTATTTTCATCAAATCTGCAGCAGAGCCTTGCATCGGTTGATTAATTGCTGCTCGTTTTGCAAATTCTCTAATCATGGCATTAGAGCTTGAAAGTTCGGATGAAAGATAGCGTTTACGACCAAAAATTGTCTGCACATAGCCTTTTTCTTCGGCTTCTTTTACAGTTCCTTCCATATATGCCTTAACTCTCGGGTAAGTTGCAAAATATTTATTTATAAAATCTTCCGCTTCAGCATTTGAAATTCCAATAGCCCTTGCTAGACCATACTTACTTTGCCCGTATATAATACCAAAATTTACAGCTTTAGATTTATAACGCATTTCTTTAGTAACTTTATCAACAGGAACATCAAAAACTTTTGATGCAGTAAGAGTATGAATATCAATTCCGCTATTAAACGCATCTATAAGATGTTTATCCTGCGTGATATGTGCTAAAAGACGCAATTCAATCTGTGAATAATCGGCTGATAAAATTAAGGCGTTTTCTTTATCTTCAGGAACAAAAGCATTTCTTATTTTGTTGCCTTCTTCAGTTCTGACAGGAATATTCTGTAAATTAGGATTTGAAGATGATAACCTTCCTGTTACAGTAACAGTCTGATTATAGTTTGTATGAATTCGCCTGTCTTTAATATCTATCAAAGCAGGTAAAGCCTCAGTATAGGTTGATTTTAATTTTGCATATTTTCTGTAATCAAGAATTAGCTTAGCAATTTCGTAATCTTCAGACAATTCTTCAAGAACCGCAGCATTTGTAGAATAATTTGATTTTCCGCGTTTTTTCTTTGCCTTTAAGCCCATTTTTTCAAAAAGAACCTCTCCAACCTGACGCGGAGAATTTACATTAAAATGACATCCTGCAAGCTGGAATATTTTTTCTTCAAGTTTGGAAAGCTCCAGATTCATAGAAACTGTCAAAGATGCCAGATACATTTCGTCAACGGAAACACCGTCATATTCCATATCAGCAAGAACAAAAGTCAGAGGGACTTCAATATTATATACAATATCTAATTCTTTTTCATCTAAATCCGATGACCAGAACTTCACAAGTTCAAGGAGTGACACTAACTCATCACAAGAATAAGATAAAACACTTTCTAAAGGTGCATCGCTAAATTTAATTTGCTTTTTCTTATCTTTTTCAAAAGGAGCAAAAGGTAAAATTGCGTGCCCTAAATGTTCCATAGCCTGAATATCCAGTTCATGATTTCTTTGGGGATCTTTAACATAACTTGCAAGCATTGTATCAAAAATTATACCTTTTGATTTAATCCCGAAACATCTTAACACATTATATTCGCTTTTAGCATTATGCGTAACTTTTTTAATTTGTTCATTTTCAAAAAACGGTTTCAACGAATCCAAAATATCTTTTACACGTAGTTGATTTTCAATATTAGAATGATTAAGCGGAATATAGTAGCACTTATAAACCGAATTATCATCACTATAACTAATCCTTTTTTCAGCATGAATATCAGGATTAAAACCGAATGATATACCCGTAATTTCACAACGCACTGCATTTACAATGTTAGCAAAAACTTTAAAAGCAACAAGAGTTTGACTGTTTAATTCCTGTAAAAATTTTTTAAAGTCTTCACAATCGACAATAAGTTTGTTTACGGAATTGTAGCCCGAATCCTTATTAATTTCTTCATTCACAGCTTCTGAAAAGAAACCTAACTGTCCTGAACTTGAATTATCAGGGAAAATCACAGGAGTTGTCCGCTCAACCTTATCAAAAGAATACATAATTTCGTTTATATTTTTTATAAACGTATAAAACTGCATTTTTTTAAGATACTCTGTAACTACAGAAATAGGCGGAAGCTCTACTTTTGTTTTTTCAAAATCGAAATTAATATCAAGATTTCTGACGATAGTTGCAAGATAACGGCTCATTTTAGCCTGCTCTTTGCCATCACAAATCTTTTCTCTTACAGATTTTTCCGGAATATTTTCGCAATCAGCAAGAATATTATCGAGTGTACCGTACTTTACAAGGAGTTTTTGTGCAGTTTTTTCACCTATACCTTTTACCCCCGGAATACAGTCAGATACATCACCGCGTAAACCTTTATAATCTATAACCTGATCAGGATAAACGCCTAATTTTTCATAAATCTTATCCCAGTTGTATTCGACAAGTTCACCCTTAGACGGAAGAATAACTTTAACACATCCTTCTTTATCCACAAGTTGAAAAGCATCTTGATCTCCGGTTAAAATTAAAACCTTGTGCCCGAGTTCACATGCTTCTTTAGAAATAGTACCGATTACATCGTCAGCTTCATAACCTTCTTTTGTATAAATCGGGATATTAAAAGCCTTCAAACCTTCATATATAAGTTCCATTTGAGTCCTCATATTATCAGGCATAGCTTCACGGTTACTTTTATATTCAGTATAAGTTTCCGTCCTGAACGTATGATGGCTTACATCAAATGCTACAGCAATTGCATCAGCTTTTAAATTGTCATTTTTTAAAAGATCGAATATTGCCTTAAAAAAACCGTACACAGCCCAGGTCGGAGTCCCGTCTGATGTTCTCATATTAGTACGCTCAAGAGCGTAATACTGCCTGAACGCCAATGCATGTCCGTCAATTAAAATAAGTGTTTTACTATTCCCCATAAATATATTTTTTCATAAATACGTATATTTTACAAATATGTTAAGTAAAATTTCACTAAAAAAGCGGATATAAAATCCGCCTTTTTAATTATGCTGAAATTTCTTTATCATTATTCTGGGTAGGCAACGGCACAACTTCGGCATTTTTACGATTTTTAACCATATCTGCCGTAACAACAAATTTTGTTACATCACCTTTTGTCGGGACATCATACATTACATCAAGCATGATTTCTTCCACAATAGAACGAAGTGCACGAGCACCGGTCTTACGTTTAATAGCTTCCTGTGCAATCAAATCAATTGCCTCCGGTTCAAATTCTAGGTCTACGCCGTCCATTTCTAACAAAGCCTGATACTGCTTTAACACAGCATTTTTAGGTTCAGTTAAAATCATCTTCAATGTTTTTTCATTGAGTTGATCGAGTACGGCATATACAGGGACACGACCGATAAATTCAGGAATCATACCAAATTTAAGCAAATCTTCCGGCTGCAATTTTTTTAGCATTCTTGCAGCAGCAGCTTCTTTTTCAATCTGCGTCATAGGAGCTTTGGCGCCAAAACCAACAGATGTTCCTTCTCCTGCTCTGCGTTCAACAATTTTTTCCAATCCGACAAACGCACCGCCGACAATAAAAAGAATATTTTTAGTATCAATTTCTATAAATTCTTGATGCGGATGCTTTCTGCCTCCCTGAGGCGGAACATGAGCAACAGTACCTTCTATCATTTTTAACAGAGCCTGCTGAACACCTTCACCTGATACATCACGCGTAATTGATGTATTTTCTGATTTTCTTGAAATTTTATCAATTTCATCAATATAAATAATACCGCGCTCAGCTTTAGCAGAATCAAATTCCGCATTTTGATAAAGACGGAGAAGAATATTTTCAACGTCATCACCGACATAACCGGCTTCCGTTAAAGTCGTTGCATCAGCGACTGCAAACGGAACATCAAGCATTTTTGCCAGCGTCTGTGCAAGTAAAGTTTTACCGGAACCTGTCGGACCGACAAGGAGAATATTTGATTTTTGAATTTCAACGGAATCTTTATCAGTGTCCTTATTATGTTTTAATCTTTTATAGTGGTTGTAAACAGCTACAGACAAAACTTTTTTCGCATCATCCTGACCTACTATATATTCATCAAGATAAGCTTTAATCTCATGCGGTTTAGGAATAGGTTTTTCGTCCGCTGCATTATCATCTTCCGAACCTTCTTTATCTTTGTTTTCAAAGAATTCTTCATCTAAAATTTGATTACACAAATCAACACATTCATCACAAATGTAGACCTCAGGACCTGCAATTAATTTTTTTACTTGATCCTGCGATTTTCCGCAAAATGAACATTTTAATCTGCTGTCATCATGTTTTACCATTTTTTATACCATAGCAAGCGAAACTGAAAGAACGCATGCCAACCCTTTCTTTTACTTTAATGCATCTCTTGATATAACTTTATCAATCATACCGTATTCTAAAGCTTCGGACGGTGTCATGATATAATCACGATCCGTATCTTTTTCAATTTTTTTAATTGACTGACCTGTATTAGAAGCCAATATTTCATTCAATGATTTTTTAATTCTGATAATTTCAGCAGCCTGAATTTCAATATCAGTCGCCTGACCTTGAGCACCGCCTAAAGGCTGGTG
Source organism: Candidatus Gastranaerophilales bacterium (assembly GCA_944322705.1). Classification (GTDB taxonomy): domain Bacteria; phylum Cyanobacteriota; class Vampirovibrionia; order Gastranaerophilales; family Gastranaerophilaceae; genus Stercorousia. Next base: position 10,755 of record CALUPR010000020.1, on the reverse strand, counting down.
GATTAAAACTCTTGAATGCGGAAGTGCCATACGTTTACCTTTAGCACCTGAAGACAATAAAAATGCACCCATAGAAGCAGCCTGACCAAGACAGATTGTAGAAACATCAGCTCTGATATGCTGCATTGTGTCATAAATCGCAAAACCGGCAGTAACACTTCCGCCCGGGCTATTTATATAAAGCATAATATCTTTTTCAGGATTTTCACTATCTAATAACAACAACTGTGCAACAACCAAATTTGCAACCATGTCATCAATAGGTGTGCCCAAAAATATAATTCTTTCTCTTAACAATCTTGAAAAAATGTCAAAAGAACGTTCGCCTCTGCTTGATTGTTCTATTACTACAGGTACAAAGCTCATCTTTTTATCCTTTCTTTAATAATTAAATTATAAACTATAAATATAAAATAGCAAAGATGTGCCCGAAATAAATCAGGCACATATATTAGATTTTTAATTTACTTAATTTCTACTGTATTGTTTTGCATTAAGAAATCTCTTACTTTATCATTCATAGCCTGTTGAGAAATTGAAGACAATACTTCAGGATTTTTTCCTAACTGTTTAATTAAATCCTGCGGTTTCATACCATAAGCCGCACCAAGCTGAGCAAATTTGGCTTCAATATCTTTCGGCTCAAGTTTGATATTTTCATCTTTTGCAATTTTGTCAATAACTAAAGAATTTTTAATTCTTGTTTTAGCATCTTCATGAAGATTTTTTGTAAGTTGATCTTCCCCTTGAGATTTGACAAGAGTTTCCCAGGTAATTCCTTGAGCTGCAAGTCTTTGTTTATATTCTTCTTTTAAAGACTCAACTTCTCTCTCTATCATAGACTGAGGGATATCAACTTTTGCAGCGTCAATAACCGTTTTAAATACTTCGTTTTCAGAATTTTGTTTATTTGTTCTTTCTCTTTGAGTATCAAGATATTTTTGAACATCTGCCTTTAAATCATCAACAGTCTTGAAAGGTCCTACTTTTTGAGCGAACTCATCGTTTAACTCAGGTAATTTTCTTTCTTTTATTTCATTTATTTTTATTTTAAAAGTTGCAGGCTGCCCTTTTAGTTTTTCATCATGGTAATTTTCAGGGAAAGTTACCTTAATTTCAAACTCATCATTAAGATTTTTGCCGATAAGCTGTTCGGCAAAACCAGGTATAAAGTTTGAATGAGCAAGATCAAGAGGATAATTTTTTGCGTCACCGCCTTGAATTTTTTCACCGTTGCAAAAGCCTTCAAAATCAATTACTGCAATATCAGTATCTTTTGTAGCTCTATCAATAACAGTTTCTTGAGTTGCATACTGATTTAGCAGATTGTCAATTGATTTTTGCATAGCATCTTCTGCTACAGGAGAATCTTTAACTTCTAATTTTAAACCTTTATACTTGCCTAATGTAACTTCCGGTCTTAATTCAGCTTTAGCAGTAACTGTTAAATCTTCACCGATATTAAAGTTATAAGCAGTTATATAAGGTTGAGCAACAAGATCCAAATTATTATCTGCTATTGCTTTACTGATAGCCTTAGGCATCAGATTTTCAATAGCCTCCTGTTTAATTCTTTCTGTTCCAACGTGTCTTTCAACAACAGAACGCGGAGCTTTACCTTTTCTAAAACCATCAATATTTACATATTGAGAAATTTTTCTTACCGCATTATTATATGCGTCTGCAGCATCTTTTGCAGGGATTGTAATATTTAATTTAACAACATTTTCTTTTTCGTTTTCCAAAGTTACTTTCATCTTTTTATCCTTATGTTAATCTGTACATCTATAAAAATAATACCTCAAAAAAGAAATTGTGCAAGTAAAAACGGCGGAAGGTATTCAAAAATTAACCATCCGCCGTTAAAATTGTAAATAATTTTAATAATTCATTTTCCAACCTTGTTTTACTATTTTTAATATAAATATCAACTTAATTTATGCTATAATCAAAGCATGGTTAGAATAATAAATGATAAAAATGTTAAAACACTTGCACATATAGCATACGGAATATTACGATTACAGGAGATATTTACTCATATTAAAGAATTTAATAATCCGGGGATTTCTCCTTGTATATATGCGCTATGGCATAAAAATCAGTTTTTAATCCACGGAATAAGGGACAGACAACATCTCAGCGTTTTAATCAGCACATCCATAGACGGAGAAATCGTTGCCAGAGCCTGTGAAAAATGGGGGTATAACGTAGTAAGAGGTTCAGCCGGTAAAAAAGGGGCTGTCGAATCAACTATGCATATACTCAAAAAATTAAAAGAAGGGGAATCTGTATCAATCATGGTAGACGGTCCTCATGGCCCTTTATATAAGGTTAAAAACGGTGTTGTAAAACTGGCACAAATGTCAGGTGCGCCTATAGTTCCCGTTCACTGGTATTCACCGCAAAAAACTTTTATTACATTACCCTCCTGGGACAAAATGAAAAGTCCTTTTGGAAGCTGTAATATCCTTAACATATATGGTAAACCTATTTATGTAAGTGAACATGCAACAGAAGATGAACTTACGGCAGCAAAAGAAAATATTAAAAAACAGCTTTTTGAAATGGAAAAAAATGAAAAAGAATATTACAAAGAGGCTTTAAAACAAAAATTATGGGACAAAAACAAATAAGTGTATCAGCTGTTCAAATGTGTTCGCAAATAGCGGATACTGAAACTAATATAAAAAAAGTTGAAGAATTAATAAAAAGGGATATTACAAAAACTGATATAATAGTGCTTCCAGAAGTATGGACCTGCGGATGGGCGCCGGCACATTTTAGAGAAACAGCCGAAAAATTATCAGAAAGTAAAACAATTAATTTTTTGTCATCAATAGCCAAGCAGTATAATTGCTGGATTATAGGAGGGAGTTTTATAACAGTCGACAATGGGCACTATTTTAACACTTGTCCTGTAATAAACCGAAAGGGAGATCTCGTCTGCACCTACTCAAAAAATCACCTCTTTTCATATTACGGATGCAAAGAAGGAGAATTTGTTGAAGCAGGTGAATATCCTGTTATGGTCGATATTGAAAGCGTTAAAACAGGATTGACAATCTGCTATGACATAAGATTTCCGGAAATTTACAGAGCATATAGAAAAGCAGGCGCAGATTTATTTATTAATTGCGCGGCATGGGGGTTAAAAAAGCCTGTACCATGGGAATGCATGACACGTTCTCGGGCTGTTGAAAATCAAACTTTTATGGTAGCATTAACTCAGTCGGGATATATCGAAAATGGAGAATGGAATATCGGACATTCAAGAATTATTGACTACAAAGGAGAAACAATTACAGAAATAAAAGATCAAAAAGAAGGTGCAATGCAAACAATCTTAAACTTCAATGCAATGTATGATTTCAGAGAAAAATGCACCTGTATGAAAGATATAAAACCCAATTACGAGGTCAAATGCGTATGAAAAAAATACTAAATTCATTATTTTGTTTATCTATATTATTATTAATGCAAAACAGCGTTAATGCCGGAGTAATTGATAAAACCATATCAAATTCAGGTATTAATAAAAGTTCTATTTCTGTGTCTGTCAAAGACGTAAAAACAGGGAAAACAATTTATAAATTGCATGATAAAAAGCCCTCCATGCCTGCATCCACATTAAAGTTAATTACACTTGCAGCATCAGTTGATACATTAGGAAATGATTATAAATTTTCAACAAAATTATATAAAAACACAAATAATGAACTTTTTTTAGTTCTGAATGCCGACCCGTTTTTATCATCATCAGATCTGAAATATCTGATAAAAACAGCTAAGGACAAGAATATTGTTTCACCTAAAAATATTTTTATAGATGATTATATTTTTGACAACAAAGAATGGGGCGAAGGCTGGCAATGGGATGACGACTTAAATCCCCTTATGCCAAAATTCAGTTCTTACAATCTTGATAACAATTTACTTGATATAATAATTTCACCAGCAGCAAAAGGGGCACCCGCAAATATTTATGTTACAAAATTCTACCCCACAACATTTATGAACCTTATAACAACCGGAGATATAAATGATATCAAATTAAGCAGAAACAACCATATATCTCCTGATATTATTAATGCTGAAGGGACGGTAAAAGAACAAGAGATTGTACAAATTCCTATTAATCACCCAAAAAGATATTTTATCCTTAGGCTTGAAGAAGCAATTCGAGAGGAAAATATGGATTATTACGGGGATTTCCCGCAGAAAAAACTGCCCTTAAAAAATGTATATCTTGTTGCACAGGTTGACCATCCTCTAAAATCGGCAATTACTCTTATATTAAAAGACAGCAGCAACTTTGCTGCCGAAACAGTTTTTAAAACTGCCGGAGCAAAATTTGCTAATAATACAGGAACACTTGAAAACTCATTAAAAATGCTGAAAGAATATTTAAATAAACTCGGCGTGAATGATACAGATATTAAAATCGTTGACGGAAGCGGTGTTTCAAAAAATAATATTGTAACAGCAGATTTTATGAGTGAATTTTTGGTTAAAAAAGCTGATGATAAAAATTTTACAGATTTTTTACCTACAGCTGGAGAAGGCACTCTTAATAACAGAATGCTCTATTTTAAAGATAATCTGCGTGCTAAAACCGGCACATTATCAGACGTAAGCTGCATTTCCGGCTACATTACGTCAAGAAGCGGGAAAACTTACGCATTTGCCATTATGATAAATGATCCGAAAACGAAATTATCAGATAAAAAATCGCTTGAGGAATATATACTGAGAAATATTTTTTCTAAATACTAAGCATTTTTCTGATCATATATCATTTTTGCTATAGTACCGATTGCACCGCCTATAATTCCTAAAACAACAGCAGCCTGAATTCTTGCTTTAGGCAGTAAACCTTTAATTGTTTTATAGGCATCATCCAAATCAGCAGACTTCAATAAAAACCTCAATCTTTCTTCTGCAGCATTTTTCTTAGACGCAGTAAGAATATCCTTCCTAGCATCCGTAATTACGGAATGTGCTATTTTTTGATCGTCTGTTGCCTTTGCCAAAGCAGTTTGAGGAAGTGATTTTTCAAAAACATCAGGTTCAATAGTTAATAGCTGCTCCAAGTTATACTTCCGCGGAGCCATGGCATAACCGACACCTGCACCGATAACAGCAGACATTGCACCAACTTCAAAGGGTGTAACCGTAGTACTTTGACTCATAATTACCTCCTGTATTCTTAATAAACACTAACCTTACACATTTTTACTCAAAGATAAATATTTTTGTGGTATTTCCAGAATAGAATTTACATCTCGTAACAATTAGCCCAAATAGTTGTAATATGCTATTATAAGCGAAATCAAGGAGAACAAAATGGAACCTTTTGTAACTATCATAACACCTACATATAATCTGATTGAAAACAATCTTGCGGACGATTTTAATCTTCTGGTTAAACTGATTGATTTGCAAACGTATCCTAATATAGAACATCTCGTTATTGACAATATGTCAAATGACGGAACGATTGAAATGCTTAAAAGTTACAAAAATCTCGGATTTTTTAACTTTTACTCCGAACGAGATACCGGCAAATTTAATGCTTATAACAAAGGCGTTATGAGAGCAAAAGGGAAGTACGTAACTTTTTTAAGCTGTGATGATTTTATACACGATATAACAGCAATTTATGACATTGTTAATCTTATGGAAGCAAATAATGCCGATTTTACTTTTGCACCTGCTTATTGCAGACATCCTCAGGGATTTGTATTTTTATTTGCTCCTGCTATGCATACAGCTTTTCAGGTTTTGCCATGTGCAAGACAGGCAATGTTTTTTAAAAAATCAATGATTGAAAAAGAAGGATTTTTTGATGAAAAATTCAAACTGCTTGCTGATTATGATTTAATTGTAAGAATTATCCTAAAAAGATATAAGCCTGTTTATTTTGACACAAACTATGTAACATACAAATTAGGGGAAAAAGTTCAACAAAGCCAGATAAAATCCGAAGCTGAAACAAAAGCTATTTATAACAAGAATTTCAGAACATTATACCCGCTTAACGACAAAATTTTAACTAAAATGGCAACTGTATCGGAATTCCCTCAGCCGCTGCTTGAAAAACTTTCTGCATTTTTCCCTCCCGAAGATAAGGAATTATTCTTTGAAAGATGCGAACAGATGCATCAGATAAGACTGCAGGCTGTACAAAATTCTGAGCAATAAGCTTTTTTGTAAAAACTTCTTTAAATATTTGCAAATTAATCTTTGTGTCGTATGATATTATTGGTATTAGATAAGAATTAGGGAATTAAAAATGAGTGAACAAAAAGTTGCAGTAATAGGATGCGGTGTATGGGGAAGAAATATAGTCCGTAATTTTTATAACTTAAATGTTTTGGACACGGTCTGTGATATAGATGAAGAAAACTTAAAAAAAGTAACCGAACAATATCCGGGTGTTAAGGTTACCAGAGATTTTCACGAAATAATTAATAACAAAGAAATTACAGGTGTATGCGTAGTAACCCCGAGTCATACACACTATAAAATGGTTAAAGCAATGCTTGAAGCAGGCAAAAATGTCTATGTTGAAAAACCAATTTCAACAGTTGCTGCAGAAGCCAGAGATTTAACACAGCTTGCGCATGATAAAGGTCTTGTTCTTATGGTTGGACACCTTTTGCTTTATCATCCTGCCGTAAACAGATTAAAGATGCTTATTGAAGATGGAGCTCTCGGCAAAATTATTTACGCACAAAGTGACAGATTAAACGTTAATTATTTCAAAAATGACAGAAGTGTTATGTGGGATTTAGCACCGCATGATGTTTCAATGATTAGCTACGTAACAGGGAAAGCACCTGTCCATGTTGTATCAGCTTTAGGATGTTCTTCCGATCAAAACGAAATAATGGATATAACTCATATAGGAATCCAATTTGAAGATGGTGTAATAGGTCATATTTCGGAAAGCTGGATTACACCGCGCAAACATGTACAGCTTCTTGTTAGAGGGACAAAAGCAACAGCAATATTAGATGATACAGTTGCAGAAAACAAACTTGTTATTTACGACAATTTTGTAAAAGATAATTCTCAAAATATCAAACTTGATTATCTTGAAATAGAACCTTTAAAACTTGAATGCCAGCATTTTATAAGCTGTTGTTCAACAGGCAAAAAAGCCCGTTCAGACGGGGATAACGGATGTATGGTAACTCAAATTCTTGAAGAAGCTGAAAAAATTATGCTTGGTGATAAAGTAAAAAAACTTGATGAAGTGAATTTTGCTCTGTCAAGAACTAAAAAATAATAATATCGGAGAGACATCAATGAATATAAAAAATAATCTCGCAAATATAGTTTCAATATCAAGGATTTTTGTAGCTTACGCTGCAATAGCACTTCTGTATGAAAAAACCACCTGGGCATATTTAATTGCATTTATTCTGACAATAATTGCATTTTCTATGGACGGACTTGACGGGTATATTGCCAGGAAACTTAATCAGTCATCAGAATGGGGTTCTGTTTTAGATATTTTAGGGGACAGAATCGTTGAAGTTTCCTACTGGACAGTATTTGCCGTAATGGGTTGGATAAATATATTGTTTCCGCTTGTTTGTGTTGCAAGAGCCTTTACGACAGACGGAATCAGAAGTGTTGCTCTTTCTCAAGGGATGACTGCATTCGGAGATAAATCAATGCAATCAACCTCATGGGGAAAATTTATTTGTGCCTCCCGCTTTATGAGAATAAGTTATGCTGTAGCAAAAGTTCTTGCATTTTTACTATTAATAGCTGTAAATACTCCGGGAATGGAATTATGGGATGGCACGCCAACCTTACATTTAATCACTATGATTTTTGCCTGGGCTGCAATTATATTCTGTGTTGTAAGAGCAATTCCGGTAATTGTGGAAAGTCCTAAGCTGTTCAATAAGGATTAACTGAAATGGCTAAAATTAATATAGTTTTATATGAACCTGAAATTCCGCAAAATACAGGTAATATTGCAAGGCTATGCGCTTGCACAGGTGCAAGTCTGTATCTTGTCGGGAAACTCGGATTTTCGCTTTCAAGTAAATATACAAAACGAGCAGGATTAGACTACTGGGACAGTGTTGATTTGCACAAGATTGACACAATGGAGGAATTGTTTCAAACAAATAAAGATGCTAATTTTTATTATCTGACAACTAAAGCAAAAAAATTATATACAGATATCAAATTTATAGATGGGGATTTCATAGTATTTGGACCGGAAACAAGAGGATTGCCAGACGTTTATGTAAAAGACAAAAATGCCGTCACAATTCCTATGAAAGAAGGTCAAAGAAGCCTTAATTTATCAAACTCCGTTGCAATCGTAGCATATGAGGCAATCAGACAAAATGGACTATAAAACACTACCAAAACTTCCTGAAAGATCTGAAAATTCAAACAAAGGCACTTTCGGGAAAATACTTAATGTATCAGGTTCTGAATATATGACAGGAGCTGCATACCTATCATCTCTTTCTGCATTGAAAATCGGGGCAGGATATGTAGAATTAGCAAGTCATGAAAACGCCCTAAAAGTAACTGCATCACTAACACCTGAAATTGTACTTGCACCGGTCAGCCAAATACCTGAAATAATAAAAAATTCAACTGTATTGTTAATCGGCTGCGGACTATCTACTACAAGTAAAGCCGTAAACTTGTTTAAAAATACAATCAAATTAGCAAAGGATTTGCCTACAGTAATTGATGCTGACGGATTAAATATTTTATCTGAAAATAATGTAGAATTACCAACAAATACGATATTAACGCCACATCCTAAAGAAGCCTCAAGATTACTAAATTGTAGTTTGGATGAAGTTTTATCAGATATGGAACAATCAGCAAAAAAAATTAGTGAAAAATATAACTGTGTAACCGTTTTAAAATCACACAACACAATTGTAACATCACAAGATGGACAAATATATTACAACAAAACAGGAAATAGTGCTCTTGCAAAAGCCGGAAGCGGAGATGTACTTGCCGGAATAATAGCAGGGCTTTTAGCACAAAAAATGAATAATTTTGACGCCGCGGTTTTGGGTGTATATTTACACGGACTTGCAGGCGATTTTGCAAAAGAAGACCTGACCGCTTATAGTGTTCTTGCCACTGATACAGTCAGGTACATTCCTTATGCTATAAAATTTTTATTAACCAAAAATATCTAATCCTGTAATTTTCGGCATTTCTACTTCTTTTTTAATTCCAGAAACAATCGGCGCAAACGGGCTGGAATATTCAGCTTTAACAGGTTTAGACATAACAATATTAGTTTTCAATTCCGGTAAAATTGAAGAAGCTTTAATTACTTGAGCGTTATTAATAACTTCACTTAATCCCTTTGTTAACATTGCTTCTCTGCCGGTGAATGCAATTTTATTAATCATAATTTTCTCCTTTTTGTTTTTGATTGGGGTAACAATTTACAACCTTATTAATACTCCTAAAGTTTGTAAATTGCCATCCGAAACAAATAATATTTACAATTGTTAATATAATTATAATAATAAATTAAATCAGATTAGCAATTAGCCACCTTACCTAATACAACTCTTTTTAAAGCACCCGTGCAAGAAGGCAGATTATTAGGAATATTATAATAAGTACAGTATCCCAAAAGTGCAAAAGCCATAACTTCTTTAAAATTATTTGAAATACCGTAAGCTTCATGCGTTTTTAAATCAACATGCTTTGGCAGATAATGCCTTAAATATTTCATTAAAGTCGGATTATATGCACCTCCGCCGCCTATAATAACTTCTTTAACATCAATATCAGGATAAATAAAACGTTCATAAGCTGTTGTTATTGATTTTGCAGTTAAAGCCGTGACAGTTGCAATAATGTCTTCGGGGCTTTTAGGTGCAAAACGTAAAGCATTTTCTATATACTGAGCCGAAAAATACTCACGGCCAGTTGTTTTAGGAGGATTTTTAAAATAGTAATCATCCTGCATTAAACATTCAAGCCAGCTTTCCGAAACCTTGCCTGAATCAGCGATTTTACCGTCTTTATCATAAGAAAGATTAAAAAATTTATTTACACAATAATCAATCATTATATTTCCCAATCCCGTGTCAAAACCGTATGTGGGAAATTCATTTGATATAACGGTAACATTTGATATACCGCCGATATTTTGAACTAGAATATTTTTATTTAGAGGTTTAAACCATTTTTCATCAGCAAAACAAACTAAAGGAGCCCCCTCGCCACCGGCAGCAATATCTGCTTCGCGGAAATTTGATATTGTCAGACAGCCGGTTTCTTGAGCAATTACAGAACTTTCTCCTATCTGTAAAGTGCTTTTAAGAGAGATTTTGTCTAATTTCTCATCAAAAGGGAAATGAAAAATCGTCTGTCCGTGACTCGCGATAAAATCAGGTTTTCCGTGTTCCTCAATCAAGACTTTACAAGCATCAGCAAAACAATGTCCTATCGCAAAGTTCATCTGGCAAATATCCTTTACAGATACATTTCCGGAAAAAAGCTGGAAAATTTTTGCTTTTATATGCTCTGGATATTTATAATTAATTCCTGAAATAAGTTTTACCGACATATCAGGATGAACTTCACATAACCCTGCATCAATACTGTCGCAGGAGGTTCCGGACATAAGTCCAATAACAAGTTTTGTTTCCAACTCTTCCATAAACTGCATGATATAAAAAAGCTTGCAATTAAGCAAGCTTATCTTAAAAAATACAACTATCCTCCTATCCC
>CALUPR010000019.1 GCA_944322705.1 Candidatus Gastranaerophilales bacterium | reverse complement strand
TCGAACTCCTGACCCCCTGCGTGCAAAGCAGGTGCTCTACCAGCTGAGCTAAACCCCCGCAATTTCTTGCGACTTTTATTTTGTTGTCACAAGAAATATTCTACATGCTGATTTTTTTTTGTAAAGTACCTTGTTTGACTTTTTAAATCTCTAAACTGTCTGCCAATATCTCATATATCTCCGAAAGTCTTCTCTGATCAGCCAAATACCACCATCCTATCAATGTTTCAAATGCTGTTGCCTGTCTGTATTCATTCTGGCTCTGCCTTCTGCCTACAGGAATTGGTAAATTTCTTCCACGACGAGCCAATTCTTGCTCTTCTTCCGTTAAAAACTCGTCCAGTTTATGCAACAGTTCTGCCTGAAATCCCATTTTTACTTTATCTGTTGTTATTTTATGCAGGTGTCGTGAATTGTTTGTCAACTTTATTGTTTTTTCACGAATATAAAGTTCCCACACGGCATCACCTAAGTATGCATAATTTCGTAAATTCATTTCTTCCATAAGAAGAGTTTACTACAAAATATTGTTTTTAACCTATAATTATGCAATAATTTTTTTATAAGGGAGAGATAAAATGTCTAAAAAAATTTTTACGCTTGGTATTTGCTGTTTATTATGCTGTTCTGTTGCTCTGTCACAAGAAATTGGAATGATGCAAAATAATCAGCAGACCTGTGAATGTAATCAAAGTACTAAGTGTCTTGATTTAATGACTTCAATGTACAATGAAAGAGCAACACTCTACAATGTTTTAAATCTCTCTAATGATCAGCAAAAATGCAAAGATGTGATTGACCAAAAACGTTATGAAGAGTTGGGTAAACTTTTTAAAGAATACCAGCAGGAAGAATATGTCCTTTCAAAAATGTGTGAACACAGCGGTGCTTCAGAATCTGCCGTAAAAAAACAAGAAAAAGTTATAAAAAAAATAAAAGAAGAAATGCAAAAAACTGCTGATAAATATGATAAAGAATTTAAATCAATATTAAATTCCGAACAAAAAGCAAAATATAATTCTGTTACAAAAATGAAACGGAAAGAAATTAAATATTGTATGAACAATAAAGCTTTTTATGAGCGCGACCCCAAACTCAGACCTTTTGGACAAAAAATGTATTACGGAGAACAAAATAATGTACTTTGTCCGGTTCATAAAAAATGGCATTTGTTCGGTGTTAAACACAAACCGGAACAGAGTCCTCAAAAAATGCCTGAAACACCGATGATTGAACCGGCAACCGGTTCGGTGATTGAATAATTGAACAAATAAATTAAACAAAGGATGATTTTTAGGGCTAAATCATTATAATTATGGTATGAAGAAATTTGCTGTTTTGTGTTTTGTAATAATTTTTAGTACCGGAGCCGGATTTGGATGGGGGTTCAAAAAGGATACTCCTGACACTGAAGGCAGAGGATATGTCGGAACATTACCTGATATTTCAAAAAGTTTCAATACAAATGAACCTAAAAATACAAAACCGCTTTTTGAAGAATCTAAAGAATTTAATTCTTCGGAAGAAATAAAACCTGTCCCTCGGGACAATCCGGCTTTCGTAAATATTATTTTAAAAGATAATAAAATGTCACCGTATTTAAATGATATAAATGAACTTTTACCCCAGCTGGAAAACCTTCTTTTATGTATTGAAAATCAAGACAGTGTACAACTTTTTAATGCAAAAGCATATTTCTTTACCAAAACTGTAGAATTCTTACGCAACAAATATGAAGGCACACCTGAAAGCAGCTATATATCATTTCAAAAACTTATGGAACTCTGTACCCATACGCAGGCTGTTGCAAATCTTCGTGCTGAAGCTGAAAAATACAGACCATATCTTGCCTATACCGGCGCTGGATATTTATATAACGATAACGTTATAAATCAACAGCTAGAATATTTAAAAACTGAAATAGAAGATACAATTGTTGTAATAAAAGAAGCTCATTAATATTTTTTATTGGATTATAATTATTTTATTTAAATATTTTTTATCAATATATATTGACAAAAAATTTCTTTTATGTTATAAAAAGTGTGGGGTAAATGTATATTTATAAGTCTTGTCAATTGACGAGACTTTCTTTTTCGCTACTTACTTTCTGATTAGTTAACTATTGAACACCAAATCAAGGGGTGTATAATCTGTCTATTTTCTTTAATTTTTATTCTTTTGTAAACATAATGTAACAATTCTTTCTTTTTATTAAAGTTTTTCATGAAATTTTCCGAGATAAAAATTACAAGCAGAGCAATAGTTAATTGGAGGTAAAATTTTAATGAATTCAAAAACTGAAAACGTTATGGTCGCAGACTGTAACACTATTGCCAATGGCATTATGCGTGATATTAATGACATTGACAAAATGGAGAGAATGCTTAGCAGTGAATTGAGTTCGGCAGACTTGTTTAAAATAGATTGTGCTATTTTATCATCTTTAAGGAACACTACCGATTTTTCAAGGGATTTACTCAAACAGTTGGAAGAAGGCAAATTTGAAGCTGTAACAGCTAAACCGCCTAAATCTTTCGAAACAGCAATGACAGATATTCAACAAGAAGCAATGATTGATATCACAATGCCACTTCAAAAAATGTTTGATGAAATGACAAATTATGTATCTGAAGCATTCATTTAAAATAAAAATATAAGGAGCAACAGAAAGATGAAAAAATTACATGACCCCATGGAGCTGGAAATTGATTTTTCCAAAATCACACCTATTAATGATGTATGTGAAAATGTTTTGTTATCAGAGGAGTTGTTAGAAAAGTACAAAATTGTTATTGACGAAAGCAAAATTGAACAAATCATTGCAGAAATTCCTGAAGAACAACGTCACACATTAACATTTGAAGAAAAACTTGAATATGTAAGAAAAATTCTTTCATATGATGTGACAGAACCTATTAAGAATTTATTTGATGATGTTTTATGTTTCGTAAGCAAGTTTTAAATAAAAAAAGAGGATTTCAAAATCCTCTTTTTTATTTCTTTTCTTTGTCCGAACGTTCTCTGACGGACAGTTTTATCGGGGTGCCAAAAAAACCAAACGATTCTCTGAGTTTATTTTCAATATAACGTTTGTAATGGTCTTTCATTAAATCGGAATTGTTTGCAAATATAACAATATGCGGAGGTTGAACACCGGTTTGAGTTACATACATAATTTTAAGCCTCTTGCCTTTTGAAGATGCCGGCGGATTTAGCATGTATGCTTCTTTTATTATCTTATTCAACAAGCCTGTAGAAATACGTTTTGTACATTCCGCATAAACTTTTTCGGCTTCAATAAATATACTGTTTAATCGCTGCTTTGTAACTGCCGAAATATAAATTTTTGGAGCATATTCCAGAAACGGAATATCATTTGACAATTTTTTATTAAAAATATTTATTGTATTTGATTTTTTATCCTCTATCAAATCCCATTTGTTAATTGCGATAATCAAACCTTTACCGGCTTCTGTTATTATTGAGGCAATTTTTTTATCTTGATCGGAAATTCCTTGCTGAGCATCAATTACCAAAAGTGCCACATCACAATCTCTTATTGAGCGAATTGCTCTGTCAACCGCAAACTTTTCAACACCCCAGTCAACTTTTGATTTTTTTCTTATTCCTGCGGTATCAACAATTATAAAATTTCTGTTGTTATAAGTTATAGTACTGTCTATACTGTCACGGGTTGTACCTGATACATCAGAAACAATGACTCTGTTTTCATTCAAAAGAGCGTTTACAATAGAAGATTTACCGGCATTGGGGCGCCCAACAATGGCTATTCTTATTGTATTATCGTCTTTTTCTTCAATTTCGCGCGAAAAATCTTCCGTTACCAAATCCAGTAAATCACCAACTCCACCGGAACCATGAAGTGCTGAAATTCCTATCGGATCACCTATAGCCAGCGAATAAAAATCATTTACCATCATTAAAGAGTCCGGGTTGTCTGATTTATTAACCGCAAGAAATACCGGTTTTCCGGATTGTCTTAAAATATTTGCAATATCATAATCTACAGGGTTGACCCCTTCTTTTCCATCAACAATAAAAATAATTTTATCTGCTTCTTCACAGGCAATTTTTGCCTGATCAAAAATTGATATCATTATTTCATCTTCATCACCGGGAACAATTCCGCCTGTATCAATAACAGTAAATATTTTATTTTGCCATTCTACATCAAAATAAATTCGATCACGCGTAACACCGGGCAAATCATCAACAATAGAGTTTCTTGAACCTATAAGACGATTTACAAAAGTTGATTTTCCTACATTCGGTCGTCCGACAATGGCTACAATCGGTTTTCTCATAAGGGCATTATAACACAAAAATCTGTTTTTATAATTATCTTATCTGAACAGGCATTATCAGGCATACATAGTCTTCATCATTGTTCGGCTTAAACATTGTTGCTGAAAGCGGGGTATTTAAACCTATTTTAACTTCATCTGAATCTATATTTTTTAATGCTTCTAGAACAAACTTGTAATTAAATGCGATTGTAAGTTCTTCACCTGTATAATCAATATCAATGCTTTCTTCAGATTTACCTGAATCCGGAGTATCTGCTGTCAATTTTAAATTATTATGACTAAATTCCAGTTTTACAATGCTTGTTTTTTCATTAACCATAATAGATACACGTTCAAGCGCAGATATCATTTGCTGAACGTTAACCAGAGCTTCCTTCGGGCTTTCTTTAGGTATTAACTGATTGTATTTAGGGAATTGACCTTCTAAAAGTCTAGAAATTGTTGTTGTTCTTTCTGATTTAATTATTATTTTCGATTTTTCCGTATAGATTTTAACAGAATCCTCATCTATAAATCCGCTCATTTTTATAAATTCATTTAGAGTTTTTGACGGAATTATAAGTTGTTTTGAATGATTATCTTTATTATCTATTGATTCTCTTACTCTTGCAAGGCGGTTACCGTCAGTTGATGCAATCTCCAGAATATTACCTGAAATATCACAGACAATACCTGATAAAAGGCTGCTTGATTCATAACTTGCAGCGGCAAAACCTGCCTGCTTAACAGCTTTTACAAACGGTCTGATTTCTATTTCAAACCCTTCTTCTTCATTTACCTGAATATTAGTAAATTCCGGCGGAAATTCTGAAGCTGAAATACCGATAATATCAAATTTTGAATTCTGGCAGGTTATATTAACTGTTGTTTGTCCTTCTGCCATTTCAAAAGTTATTAGTTTATCACCGAGTTTTGAAACAATTTCATTCAATGTTTTTGACGGAAGTGTTATTTTACCGGTTTCTTCAACCTGTGCATCAACAAGAGCAGTTACGGTAAAATCCAAATCTGTTGCAATTAGTTTTATTGTGCTGTTGTCAATAGTTTCAATTAAAATATTCAAAAGCACCGGTTGGAGAGCTTTCATTGATGTTGCTCTTTCAACAATTTTTATACCGTTATATAAATCTTCTTTTTTTACAACAAATTTCATATCCTTACTCCTTAAATTATCCCTTTTTATAAAAAAATTATATCTGAATAAAAACTCAATTAAAAGAATAGTTAAACAAAAGTTAAGCGTTTTTTGTTTTGTATTTTTGAACAAAAATTTTTCTATTATATATTATATTAATAATAATATATATAAATATAATAGTAATAATAAGCTCAAATTATTTGTAGAAAACAGGTTAAAATAGTAATAATAGTAATATTTTTTGTTGTAGATAATATTGTAGAAAAAAGTATAAAAAAATTATTTTATGTAGAAAACATTAAAACAAAAGAAAACAATGTAGAAAACTCATGAATTTTCTACTGTTTTCTACTATTTTTTCTACAGATTTCTTCTTTTGAATCACCGCCGTATTTCATTAAAAATTCGTCGATTAAAACACAGGCAATTCTGCTTTCTGCAATGACTGAACAAGCTTCAACAGCACAGGTATCGGAACGTTCAAAATGAGCTTCACATTCCTGCATTGTCTTTAAATCTACTGTTTTTAAAGGTTTTGGCATCGTGGGAATAGGTTTCATGGATGCTGTAACAACAAGGGGTTCACCGTTTGTCATTCCGCCTTCTATTCCGCCGGCATTGTTGGAATTCCTTATTATTTTATCATTTTTTATAAACATTTCATCATGGTATTCGCTTCCGCGCATTTTATAACAATGGTGATTGCCGATTGTGACGGTTTTGACAGCCGGAATACTCATAACAGCCTGTGCAATTTTTCCGTCAATCATTCTGTCCCAGTGAACGTAAGAACCTAATCCGACAGGAAGGTTTTCAAAAACAACTTCAAACTTTCCGCCTAAACTGTCGCCTTCTTCTCTTGCTCTGTCTATTTCTGAATTAAAATCTTCTTTTGCTGTTCCGATTTGTATGATTTTTGAAGAACATATTATTCCGAATTGTTTCAGCATTTGTTTTGCAACTGAACCTACGGCAGTTTCAATTGCGGTTTTGCGTGCGCTGGAACGCTCAAGAATGTTTCTTAAATCAGTCTGATTATATTTTATACTTCCGGCATAATCTGCGTGTCCCGGCCGGCATTGAGTGAAGGCTTTTTCCTCCGTGTAATCTTGCGGATAAACACTCATAATTTTTTGCCAGTTTTCAAAATCTCTGTTTTGAATAACAAGAGTAACCGGCGAACCAATGGTTTTTCCAAAACGCACGCCGGATGTAATTTCAACAGTGTCTGTTTCAATATTCATTCTGCCGCCGCGCCCGTAACCTCTCTGGCGGCGTTTGAGATCTTCATTTATTAAATTTATGTCAATCTCAAACCCTGCAGGTATTCCTTCTATTATTGCGGTTAAGCATTTTCCATGACTTTCGCCCGCTGTTAAAAATCTGAATTTATCCAACATAATTTATTTTTTGTTTGCATATTTTAGAAAAATTTGCTCTTTTGTCTGCATTAATTCTTCTGTTATTTGCCATTTTCCGTTAATTTTCTTTACTATCATATAGGTTTTAAGTTTGTAAGTTTCTCCTTTTGGCTGTCTTAAAGAACTTACCTTATAAGCGCCGTTTCCGAGAGGTTTAACAGAAATATTAGTATAAGTATTTTTGTACCCTCTTAATTTAGCTCCGGCCTGACCGATTTTCATCTGTTTGATATAAGTTGCAGTATCTGTATTTACATCAACAAGTCCGCCGTCAGGTTTTACAACCTGTCTTATTATTTTTGCGTTTGGTGAATACATTGTTGCAACTGTCGGACTGTATGTATTTGCGGCATTTACATAACTGTTAAAAAAGTTTAATGCTTCTTGTGAATCGTCTGCAGAAGCTTTTAAAGAACATGTAAAAAACATTGCGAATACAAACATTATAGATAATAATTTTTTCATATTTTATATCCTTACTTACTCTACACGATAATATAACGAAACAAAATTAGATTTGTTCATTTTAATTATATCATATAAACCCCTGATGTCATTATACAAAATATGTAGTATAAATTAATATATGAATTTGCAAATTTTATCGGAATATCTGGATTATCTTGAAATAGAAAAAGGGCTTGCCGAAAATACTCTTGAGGCATACAGAAGAGATTTAGAAAATTTTTTTGATTTTTGCGGAAATATTAATGTTAAAGATATTCAACGTAACAGAATAAATTCTTATGTCAGAGAGCTTCATGAAAAGCGTTATTCCGCGACAAGCGTAATGAGAAAAATTGCCTCAATACGCGGATTTTTTAAATGGGCATGTACAAATGATATTTTGAAAACAAATCCGGCTCTTACTCTTGAACAGCCGAAAGTTCCGCAAAAACTTCCTAAAGTAATGACTGTTGATGAAATAAATAATCTTTTAAGTCAGGATTTAACAAAGCTGCACAGGGTAATAGTCGAACTTTTATACGGATGCGGGCTTCGGGTTTCGGAACTCGTAAATTTAAAGATAGCGGATTATGATTTGAAAGCAAAATATCTTGAATGTACCGGTAAAGGGTCAAAAGACAGAATTATTCCTCTCGGTAAAAAAGCAATTGAAGCAATAAAAAATTATTTGCCGGAAAGAGATTATTTTTTACAAAAATATAATCTTAAAACAAACAGATTTTTGATAAATGATAAAGGTAAAAAAGTAAATCGTCAGGAAGTTTATACATTTATTCACGAACAAGGAAAAAGGTTACATAAATCAATTTCTCCGCACACGCTGCGTCATACTTTTGCAACTCATTTGTTAGAAAACGGAGCTGATTTAAGAGTTGTGCAGGAACTTTTAGGACACAGCAATGTTTCAACCACACAGCTTTACACTCATATAAGCAAAAAACGTCTAAAAGAAGTATACTTCGCTATTCAAGGGGCGTAGTTGTTTTTTTGGGGAATAATAAAAAATGACCACAGTTTATTTATAGTGCTGTATAAAACTTTTTAAGCAGCAGGCAATCATCTTCAATATTCGGGCTTTCACATACTATTGCACCTTTTACATTGAAAGCTTTTAGAGCTTTGAGCAAATCTTTATAATTCATATCAGACTGTTCAAGATTAAGGTGCTGGCGTTCTCCTTTTGCCGTGTACTCAATTCCTGCAAGATGCCCGTGGAAGTTTTCGAGTGCATACTGTCCGATTTCATTTCCCATTTTTTCAAGAACACGTGAAAATTCATCGTATGTATTATATTCACCGGCAGTTCTTGCATGAAGGTGTGAAAAATCCACACAAGGAAGAACCTGTTCAAATTCTTTTGAAAGATTGATTATTTCATCCAAATCTCCCCATTGTGTAGCTTTTCCTGTTGTTTCCGGACGAACCCAGACTTTTATATTTTCATGCTCCAGAACGTCTATAATGCGTTTAGTTTGAGTTTTTACCTGATTATAAACAGTTTGTTTATCACCGCCCATATAAAATGCAGCGTGATAAGTTATACTGAAAGCTCCTGCCTGCGAGGCAACCGAGGCAGTGTCTATTATTCTTTGAACACTTGCGTCAATTTTTTCTTCTTCTTTAGAATTTAAATTTATGTAAAACGGTCCGTGAGCAGTTATTATAAAATCTTTTGCCTGTTCTTTAACAAAAGCTCTTGACTCATCACTCATTCTTACGCCGTGGACAAATTCAAGCTCCATTCCGTCAAGGTTCATTTCTTTTAAAATATCAAAAGCTTGCGGATAACTGCCTTTTCCTGTTCTTAAAGGCATTCCGGCTGTTATAAAATTTAGTGTGTCAAATTTTCTCATTTTTCTTTTACCTAATTAATTTTTTTACACCAGAGTATAAACATCATCTTCCATCAGCGTTTTTTGGAAATCTTCGCATTCGGTTATTGTATCAGTTAAAATTGTATATTTTGGAGAATGAAGAACGCGGGAGATATCTCCTTCTCCGGTAAAGTCAATAATGAAATAATCTTTTGTTTTTTCTTTTATTTTTATTAAATTTGTATCCTCCAATATAGAAAATAAAAGTTCAAAAACCTTGTAAGATTTACCTAAGAAACTTGCACATCTGCGGAGTTCGACTTTTCCTCCGTTATTGTGACAGGCAAATTTTAACATTCCCCATACCGTTTTCAAAAATTCTTCTTCATCCATATATTTTATTTCATAATTCATAAAGTGCAGTGCAAGCGGATTTGTATGATTTAGAATGCAGTCAAAAGTTTCTTTGTCTGCAGGATAATCAAAAAACATTAAAGAGTCGCATGGACGAAGATTGTCACGGGTTATTGTACGAGCAACAAGTTCAGAGAACGGTTTTAGTTTATCCAAAATAGATTTACTTTCCGCAAAAATCAAAATATTTTGTTTTGAATTTTTTACGTAATCATTAACCTGTGGCAAAATATCAGTTTTTTTACGATGGTCATAGAGTTTCTGTTTTGGAAGCGCTTCTTCTTCTTTCAAAAATGGCGAATGAATATCATCAATAATAAGCTGAATGCTGGTAACACCGTTAAACTCATTTTTTTGCGGATGAAAAGCAATGTCGAGTGTGTCCCCTTTAACAAGAGAAATATCACCATCTTTCCATCTGATGCAGTTAAATTCGGAGGTTCCAGCCTGACATGTCAGACGAAGGTGATTTTTATTTTCTCCCATCAAGCGTTTTTCTTTTATCTGCAAATTTTTCATGGCAAACACAGGACTTGGATTATTTGCTCCGAAAGGTTCAAGCAGAGAAATCTGATCAACCAGATCAAGTGTAATATCATCGGGCATTAGCTCTAAATCAATATTTATAAAAGGTTTTAAATCTTTTCCCTGCGACATTTCTTTAACGGTTTTACAAAGAGCTGATTTTACCGTATCAAATGACGATTTTTCTTCGCTGAATGCAAGTCCTGCCGCCATTGCATGACCGCCAAACCCGTCAAAAAGTTCTGCGTTAGCTGATATTACATCATAAAGATTTATACCTTCTACACTTCTTGCAGAACACCTGTACTGTTTAGTTTCATCGGAATATGTCATCAAAAATGTTGGTTTATAATATTTTTCAACAAGCATTGATGCAACAATACCAATTATCCCGATGTGCCACTCTTTATTAAAAAGTACAATAGCAGGAGTTCTGTTTCCTTCTTGTTTCACCATTTCATCTGCCTGTGCAAAAATATTCTGGCAAAGCTCCTGACGAATTTTATTAAACTCATTCAGTGTCTGAATTGCCATTTCAATTTCCTGTTTGTTGTCGGATATGAGAACTTTTATTGCGGCATCAACAGTGTCAAGGCGACCGGAAGCATTAATTCTTGGAGCAATACCGAAAGCTATCTGTTCGGATGTAATTTGACCTTTGTATCCGGCGCTTTCAAGAAGTCTTGATAAACCGTAATGTTTTCCGTTAGAAATTAAATCCAACCCTTTTGTTACATAATATCTGTTTTCTCCAATCAGCGGAACTAAATCGGCAACAGTTCCGACTGCAACGTAGGGTAGAATTTCCGGTATAAATTCAAGTTTGTTGTATTTTTCAAGCAGCCCCTGTGCCACCTTAAAAGCTACTCCGACACCGGCAAGAGCTGCAAGGGAATTTATCTGTTTTGCAGATAAATTTTCATCCAGTGCATTTGGAGCTTTCGGATTAATTATTCCGTAAGCTTTCGGCAAAATATCCGGCGCTTCGTGATGGTCTGTTATTATCACATCTATTTTAAAACTGTTTAAGAAGTTAACCGCATCAACGTCAGAAATTCCGCAGTCACAAGAGATTATAACCTTGGGTTTTACTTTTGTCATTATCTGTACAAGAGCTTTTGTATCAAACCCATGTCCTTCTTTTTCTCTGTCAGGAATAAAGTAATTGACATCAGCCCCGAGGTATTTAAAAGTTCTGTATAAAAGCGATGTTGAAGTAACACCGTCAGCATCAAAATCTCCGTGGATAACTATTTTTTCACTGTTATCAATAGCTTTTGACAATCTTTCAACACATTTTTCCATATCCGAAAATGCTTTCGGGTGTGTCAGTTTCATCTCAAGCGGGTTTAAAAATTCTTTTATATCTTCATCCGACGTAATTCCTCTGGAGTGCAAAAGTCTTTTAATTAAACTTTTCTCATGTCCGTCGTATTTGTTAAATATCCACTCTTTCATTGCCATAATTACATGATAGCACAAAACATGTTTTAGTGAACGGCGGACGCAAAAATTTTTATTTTACAAGTCCTTCTGTTTCATTGTACATAATCATATAGAAATCGGGGCTTGTCATATTCGGATTTTTTTTCATAAACTTTTTAACATCAAAGTTTTCAAGATATTTGTCGAGTTTTTTTTGAATTTTTTCGTTATCTTCATGTTCGGATTTCAGTTTGGCAATATACTGATTTGTCATATAAAGAATTTCGTCTTCTGTTAAAATCGGCTGACCGCCTATTAAAACTTCATCCGGTTCATCTTCATCAATATATTTTTTTAATTCTTCTTTCGGGTCTTCTTTTTGCCGTCTTCCATGGCTGTCTGATGATGTTGAAGAGGAAACGGCTCGGTTTCCGAACGGGTTGTTTACATTATTGAACATAGGATGCCTCAAAGTTGCTAATTTGTATAATTTTATACGGATTTAAATAAAAAATCTTTAATTAAATCATTCAAACAGAGGAATATTTACATCTCTTTACAAAAATCTAAAGATTTTTTAATAAGTGTCCGTTATACGATATGTGAAATAATAAAAAGAAAGGATAGATATATGGAAATTACAGGAGTTAATTCAAAAGCTTACACATCGGCAGCCGCAGCATTTGAAGAAGATGAAGAATTGCAAGAACAGCAAGAAGAAACAAAAGAACAAAATGTTTCAACAGTAAAAAAAGATGAAAAAGACAGAGCGGAATTTTCTTCTTCAGCTTATGATGAAGCTGATGTTGAAGAAAAAGCTGAAAATTATTTGAAAAATCTTCTTTTTGTAGGCGGTTTGACAGATGCATCAACCGCAGCCCTACAAAATTATTTGAATACTTTTGATGTTGCAAAATTTATTAAAGATTACGGTCCGTTTACTTCAACATCAGAAATTTCAGCGGCAATGTATGCAGCTGTCGGAAGTTTGATTAAACCTCAAGAAGATGAGTAAAAATTATAGCAGCCTGTAAAAGACATTTGTCTTTTACAGGTTTTTGCGGACATATATAATCAGAAAGGAAGTTAGAATGTCAGGAGTAAATAATGTAAATAACGTCGGGGGCTTCCGGCAAATAACATTTTTAGAATGGTAAAAATAGCGGACATATTTTGTTTTGTCCGCTATTTTTTCTTATTTTTGTCAACATTATTATTTTTTTACTGATTTATCTGCCAACTCTGAGTCAACTCTCAAAAATACAGGTTTGATATCTTCTTTTGAGATTAGTTTGCCGCATTTTATATTATCTGCTGTTAGATTATCAAGCTTTGTTTTCAAATCAAAAGAAAGCTGACGTGCCATGTCTTGAGCAATATTCGGACAGTATGGATAAATTAATGCACTGATTATGCACATAATATCAAGAACGTTTGTCAGCACCTGTCCGCATTCAATCATTTTTTCTTCTTTAGCAAGTGTCCAGGGAGCATTGTCCTGAACGTATTTGTTTGCTGCATCGACAAGAGAAATAATTTCTTGCGAAGCCTCTGCTATTTCAAAGTTGTCAAAGTGATTTTTTACGATTTGGACGGTTCCGAGAGCTTTTTTAGCAAGCGGATTTTCTCCTTTGAATTCAGGTTTTACCTCTCCGTCAAAATATTTTACAAGCATTGAAAGGGTTCTGTTTAATAGATTTCCCATACTGTTTGCGAGGTGTGCATTAACTTTTTCTTTAAAGTCGTCATCTGAATAGTTTCCGTCGCGTCCGCAGGGAGCGGAGGATGCCATGTAGTATCTGAAAGCGTCAGGATGTTCCAGATTAAAGCTTTCGAGTACTGATGTCGGTGAAATTACGTTGCCTAAAGATTTTGACATTTTTGATTCGTCTATAGTAATCCATCCGTGAGCAAAAATGTGTTTTGGAAGCGGCAGATCAAGCGCCATCAAAAACGCAGGCCAGTAAATGCTGTGGAATTTTAGAATATCTTTTCCGATTACATGTACATCAGCCGGCCAGTATTTTTTGAAGGTTTCAGACGGGTTTTCTGTGTCAAACCCGAGTGCCGTAATATAATTTGACAGAGCATCAATCCAGACATAAATTGACTGTTCGCTGTCGCTTAATACATCAATTCCCCACTGGACATTTGATTTTGCGCGGGAAACGGATATGTCCTGAATATCTTCTAACTGGTTTAAAACCTCATTTGCCCTGAATTCCGGTACAATAAAAGTCGGATTTGATTTAATATATTTAATTATTGCGTCTTTGTATTTTGTAAGTTTGAAGAAATAGTTTTCTTCTTTTACAACTTCCGGTTTTTTCAAGTGGTCAGGGCAAAGACCGTCTTCTGTCAAATCTTTTGGATTTAAAAAGCATTCGCACCCCTGACAGTATAAACCTTCGTAAGAATGTTTATAAATATCTCCCTGTTTCAGAAGTTTATCGAATATTTTTTGAACAATTTTTTCATGGTCTTCGTCCGTTGTTCTGATAAATTTTGTATAATCAATATCTAAAGCTTTCCATGCGTCTTTGAATTTTTGAGAATTCATATCGCAGAGTTCTTTGGGGCTAATACCTTGAGAAGCTGCTGTTTTTTGGATTTTAATCCCGTGTTCGTCAGTTCCCGTAAGAAAATATACATCATCACATCTCTGTGTGTAGTGTCTTGCAATAATATCTGTCAATATTTTTTCATAAGCGTGCCCGATATGCGGAGCACCGTTAACGTAGTCTATAGCCGTTGTAATATAGTATTTTTCCATTGTTTATCCTTACATTTTGTCATCCTGAGAGGAGCGAAGGATCGCAATTTTGTCGCGAATTTGCGATGCTTCACAAATTATTTTATCATAAAAATTATTTGTGTTTAAAGATTATGTACCTGAAACCTGTGTCAATAATTTTTTCAGGTGTGTAATTTTCTTTTACAAATCCGCAAAAATCAAGAGCATAATCAGTACAAATATAATTAAAATAATAATCTTTCATATTGAGATTGTTGAAAATAATATATTCAGGCGGATTTTTTCTGTAGTGTTCAATAATTTTTTCTTCCCCGAAAGTTTCAATATACAAAGGAAGCAGGGAATTGTAATAATCATCGGATTTTACCCCTGCAAGAAAGTTTACGGTCATTCCTTCAGGGAAGATGACAGCGTTTTCTTTTGAATTTTGAAGGTATTTAATAAGCTGATTTGTGCTTTCTGCATAAACTTTTTGAGTATGGATTGTTCCTTTATCTGTAGATATTTTATGCTGCACAAGTGCAAGGGTGTTATAATTTTGTAGAAAAATAATCAGTGCGGTTATTATAAGATATATACCGACCGTTTTTTCAAGTTTTTGAGGAACGTATATAAAAAGAAGCGCCAGAAAAGCAGTCAAAAGTATTGATATATAATATGTTCCGTAACTTTGTAAGAGTAAAATCCAAAAAACTTTTGCTCCCGCAGCAAGAGCGGAAAGTACCAGTATTAAAAGTTTCGGCTCAAATTTTTTATAACTGCATAAAGCAAATATTAACAGTATTAAAGGTAAAAAGCCGAACGCTATTTTTGTATTTCCTGTAAAAATCCACAAAAAAGAAAGCCAGCCGATGAGAGAAAGCATGATTGATCCGGCTTTGTTTTTGTCGAAAACATAAGCCCCGCCAAGAATTGCTGAAAAAGGAACCGCACATTTCAAAAACAGTACAAAATCCGTCAACAATGCTTTCGGGTGGAAATAAATTCCGCTGTTCTGGTAAAAGTATGTCAGAGTCTTACTTTTAGCCATAGATTTTACAACTGCAAAAAAATTTGTTAAATCCGACAACCTCAATCCTTGAATAAATAAAATTCCGTAGCTGATTACTGGCGCGCAAATGAAATTCAAAAGAGCCTTGTAGTTTTTCTCTTTTATAATAAAAAATAAAACTATTAGCCCGTATAAAAGAAAATCATACTTGCATGTAATACAAATTCCCGCTAAAAAAGAGCTGATACATAGGTCTGATGTTTTTTTACTGTCAACAAACTTTAAAAGGAGATAAAGCGAAAACAAAAACGCAGTAAGTCCGTACAAAACAGCCCATGAATACGGAAAGTGAAGGTTAAAAATGGAGGTTGTTGTGACACCTATTGCAATGGTAAAAAAAACGAGCGCAAAACTCAAAAATTTTGACAGGAATTTTTGGGCAATTAAATAAATTCCGCTGATTGTTAACAAAGAACAAACAGCTCCTGCTGCGTAAAGGGTAGAAAATTTTGCCCCGAATACTGCATACAATACTGCATTAATCTGATACGCGAGCGGACCGTAAATATTAAAAAGGTCTTTATATAAAACTTTCCCTTCTAAAATCCTTTCAGGATAATAAACTTCACGTCCGAAATCTATCAAAATTCCTGAATAATGCCCGCAAAAAAAGATTAGCCCTAAAATACTCAATATCCATAGTGTTATAAGATATTTGTTCTCTTTTAAAATTTGTTTCATATTACAAAATTTAACAAATACAAAATTAAAAAGCAATTTTTGAATAAAAAAATATTTTATATAAATAAGTGTATAAGGTAAAAAGGTGGTACTATGGCAATTGGTTGGGCAAACAATTTGGATTTACTGGCACAGAGCGGAGTGTTGGATTTTGATGCTCCCGCATATGTTCTCGGGCAGCCGGCAAGATATGTAGGAAACCCTGGACCTGTTAATCCTTTGTATGATAATCCGCCGAGAGTTCCCGGATTTGAACAGCCTAAAGCAGATGAATTTAAACCGTCACAAAACAATAATCTTGTAAAAACTCCTGCGTGGAAAAAATGGCTGTTCGGTCTGATTACAACAGGAGCATTGATTTTTACGGGATTTAAATTTAGATCAAGACTGCTTCCGTTTGCAAAACAAATTCCGTCAAAAGTTTCAAACTTCGTTTCAAACGGTTGGAAAAAACTGGCAGGACTTTTTAAGAAGAAACCGTAAAAGATATTTCTGAAGGTGGAATTTCAAATTGGTTTACGGTTGAATAGTCTGTCGGAAGAATGAATACAATGTTTTTGGATGTTGCTTTTTTATCCATTTGCATTATTTCAATCATTTTTTCTTGATTGAAGGACGGAATTTCACGGAAATTGAATTTCTTTATTACATCGTCCGCAAAAAATTTGTAGTTTTTATCAATCAGATTCCTTTTAACAGCCAGATTAAATGCAAATTTTATACCTTCAACAACAGCTTCCCCATGGGTGTATTTTTTGTAATTGGTAATTTTTTCAATTGCGTGACCGTAAGTGTGACCTAAGTTTAAAATTTTTCTTAAACCGTTTTCTGTTTCATCTTTTTCAACTACGGAGATTTTAAGTTTTATGCAGATTTCTATAAGTTTTGAAAGAGTTTTTTCATCACGGTTTAAAATGTCTGCAGTTTTTTCGCTTAAAAAATTTGTTAGATTTAAGTCTTCTTCGCATTTGCAGCTTTTTTCAATAAATGAATATTTTACAACTTCGCCAAGTCCGCTTTTAAACTGTCTTTCATCAAGCGTTTTTAAGAAAACAGGATTAATAAAAACAGCATCAGGTTGATAAAATGTTCCGACAAGATTTTTTCCGAATTTTGTATCAATGGCAGTTTTGCCTCCAACCGAGCTGTCAGTGCAGGCAAGAAGTGTTGTCGGCATCTGAATGTAACCTATTCCTCTCATATAAGTCGAAGCCGCAAAACCTGCAATATCGCCGACTACTCCGCCTCCGATTGCGACAATTGCGTCATTGCGTGTAAGCTTCATTTTCAAAGCTTTTTCAAGAATTTTTTTATAATTTTTGAAATTCTTTTCTTTTTCGCCGTCTTTTAATACGAATTTTTGAGATTTGTCAAAGCCGAGTTCTTTTCCGTAAAGTTTTTCAACTTTTTCAGATATCACAACAAGATAGTTTTTGCCGTTAAGAAAAGACAAAATTTTCTCTTTTAATGCAGAAATCGTTTGATTTTCTATAAAAATAGGATAGCTTTTATCCTGTGATTTAATATTTACAGATAGATTAATCATTGATTGCTCCGAGAATTTCTTTGACGATATTATAAGGAGTTTTGCCTGTTGTGTCAATTGTGTAATCGGCTTTACTGTAGTTTTTTGCACGTTTTTCCATTATTGTTTGGATTTTTTCGAGTGAAAAATTTCGTTTTAAAAGCGGTCTGTGTGTTTCGTTTTTAATTCTGTTAAAAATTTCTTCAGCCGTTGCTTTGAGATAAATTACAACGCCGTTTTCAAGCATAATTTTACGGTTATTCTCATTTTCAAAAGCACCTCCGCCTGCGCTGATTATTTTTTTATTTCCGGTACAGAACTTTTTTATTTTGTCTGATTCAAGCATTCTGAAAAAAGGCTCGCCGTGTTTCAGAAAAATTTCTGAAATTTTTTTCTGGGTGCTTTTTTCAATTTCACTGTCAATATCAATTAGCGTATATTGCGGCAATTCTTTTGAAAGCTCTCTGCTGATAGTTGTTTTTCCGCTGCCCATCATGCCAATCAGGATTATGTTTTTGTTCATAAGAATATTTTACAATAAACACATTGTAAAATAATGTTAAAAACTCTTAATAAACAGTCAAAAATTTTAACACAAAATTTTTTATATGTTTGTAAGTTTACACACATTACTGAAAGGGGAAATAAAATGGGAATTGGTAAAATCGGCGCTAAGCTGTATGGTTTATTTGCCAAAACATCCGGTAAGGGCAAATTAATTGGAACTTCAACAAATAATATTCAAGTTTTTAGAAAAACGGCTAAAGACGGGACTGTAGTAACAAAATCTTACAAGGATGGAAAATTGTTCAAATCAATTGAAAAAACTCCTTTAAAAGAGGATTTTAGTGCACATTATAACCCTCATATAAATACCGGATACAAAACAGTTGTTAAAAATTCTGAAACAGGTATTACAACTAATGTAAAAAATGTTAAAGCCGATTATAAGCGTAAATTTGAACAATATAATGTATATTTTACTCCTGGAGTAAGGAATGAATTTTCTGTTTCAAAAATAGGAGCAAATGGTAAAGATATTTATAGTTACAGCAAAGTTTCATCGCCGGACTTTTTTACTAATGAAACAGTCCAACGTTTTAATAACGGAATTCCTTATTATCATTCATCTACAAATAAAACAGCTGATTACACAGAAAAAATGTTGGTATTGAATGGTTATAAAATGCCCAATGGTTCTTTAGTTACCGGAGAGTTTGGCAGGAAAACGTACCTTGATCCTTTTACAAATACTGTTAAACAGAGATCATTATTCAATAATCATGAAATCGCTGTAACACAAAACAGTAAAGGTGAAACAATTGTAAAATCAGGCTATAATATAATGTGATTTTTAAACATGTAAATTTAAACAGCCGGTTTTTAATTTAAAACCGGCTGTTTATTTTTTATCTTTTACTTTTTGTTTTTATTGAGCGGCAATTTCTTGTCCGTTTGTCATTTTGCTCAACACTTCGATTGCTTTTTTCAATTGAACATCGTTTTTATTTTTTACGTCTTCTTCCGTCAATTTAACTTCTATATCTGGTGTAATCCCTTTTTTGTTAATATCTGTTCCGTTCGGTGTCAGATATTTTTGGATTGTGATATTGATTCCCGATTCATAGGGGAGTTTGTTGATTTCCTGAACAAGGCCTTTACCGAAAGACTGTTCACCGATAATAATAGCTCTATGGTTATCTTTCATTGCTCCTGAGAAAATTTCGGAAGCTGATGCTGAACCTTTGTTGATAAGAACAACTACCGGTTTATTTGTATAAACGCCTGCCGAGGCTCTTTGAGTTTCTTTATAGCCATCTCTGTCAACTGTGCTGACAATTGTCCCGCCGTCAAGGAACATATCCGAGATGTAAATTGCGTTTGTCAAAAGTCCGCCGGGGTTTGAACGAAGGTCTATAATAAATCCTTTTTTATCTTTGTTGTTGTTCAAAATTGTTCCGAATTCACTTGTTGCATTTCTGCTGATAAAAGAGCTTAATCTGATGTAGCACAAATCATCAGGAACTTTTATATTTTCTGTTGGGATTTTTTGTGAAATAGATTTCACTTCAATTTCAGCACGAGTAATTGTATAAGATTTCGGTTCCATTCCCGCACGTTTTACAAGTAATGTAACCTGTGTACCTTCTTTACCTCTGATTTTGTCAGCCGCTTTGTCGACTGTAATCCCTTTTGTGCTCACACCGTCGATTTCCAAAATTTCGTCATCAGCTTTTAATCCGGCTTTTTCGGCGGGAGTGTCTTCAATAGGAGCAATAACCATTAATTTACCGTCTTTAACACCTATTTGAATACCGATACCTTTTAATGAACCTTTGATAGAACTTGTTTCTTCCGCAAATTCTTTAGGATCTAAAAATTTTGTGTAAGGGTCATTCAAACTTGCGACCATTGTGTTGATTGCGACGTATGCATCTTCATTTGTTTTAATCTGGTTGTCATATTTATGACGCCATTTTGCCCAATTTTGTGAGTTATTTGACTGGTCAACAAATTTTGTGTTAATTAACCTCCAGACATTGTCGTACAGGTCGACAGGGCTGTAAGCAAACACGTTATCTCTGATTACCCAGCCTGAAAGGAACAAAAATGCTCCGAAAAATATAATGCTTTTCTTCATAATGTTTCTCATTCTTAAACTGTTTCCTCCAAATACTTTTAACCTTTTTACTTCACAACCTACTGTATAAGATGTTATTTTTCAAAAAAAGTTTCCGAAAAATTTTTGATTAAAAGTGTTTTTAATAACATAATAACATAATTCTTTAAAAATGCCACATTATGAGATTTAATCTTATTTTCTTTCTTCACTGAGCAGCAGGTAGGTTAAAAGGTCCAGTCTTGAAAAAGCTTCTGTGCAGCTTTCAAGGGTGATGTCCAGAGAATTTTTAATACTTTCGCGTGTAATTTCAATAGAGGCGAGCATTTCTTTTTTTAAATTTTTTTCCATATATTTATCCTTATATTTTTAACAGGGATAATTGTACAACAGAATTTTTAAAAAATCAATAAAAAATGGAAATAATATTAAAAATATTTAAAAATAAATGTCAATATGGCTGATTTTCAGATTTGTCAATAAAGTTGATAATAAATTATATGGATAATGAATATCTGAAAAAATTTGCTCGACACTTGAAAAAGATTAGAAAAGAAAAAAATATTAAACAGGATGATTTTCTTGATGTTGACGGAATTTCCCGCTCAACAATTGCAATGGTTGAAACAGCAAAAACAGATATCACTCTTTCAAAATTAAAAATTATTGCAGATGTTCTTGGAGTTAATTTAAAAGAACTGCTGGATTTTGATTAATAAAATGAGATTACTGCAATTTCCGGCAGACAGTTAAATCTTACCGGTAAAATGCTTGTTCCGAGTCCTTTGGTTGTGTAAATTTTTTTGCCTTTGTCTTCAAGGTAACCGTTTGCATATTTTTTCCCGTATGCTGAAGGAGTTATTAAAGCTTGTTGTAGTCGAATTTGTCCCCCATGGAGGTGCCCGGCAAGAGTTAAATTAACCGAATCAGGTACATCCGGCATAATATCAGGCGTA
Organism: Candidatus Gastranaerophilales bacterium; assembly: GCA_944322705.1. Lineage (GTDB taxonomy): Bacteria > Cyanobacteriota > Vampirovibrionia > Gastranaerophilales > Gastranaerophilaceae > Stercorousia. The sequence goes on along the minus strand of CALUPR010000019.1, from coordinate 2,220 downwards.
TGTGTGACAAGAATTACCGGTTGTTTTGTACCGGTTAGAGCCTTATTGATATCAGGATTGCCGGTTTGAAGATCATCAACTCCGGCTAAACAAAACTTGTCAAAACATTTGTTGCTGTTAAAAAGTACATTTATCTTATTTTTCTCAAGTTCTTTTATAATTTCTTCTTTGCCCTGCCAGCCGTCATGGTTTCCTATTACAGCGTAAACTCCATAATCTGCTCTAAGATATGAAAATTGTTTTGCTATCTCTTCAATAGTCATTGATGAGCCTTTTTTATGTCCGTTAACATAATCGCCGCCCAGAATTATTATGTCTGCGTTTTGTTTGTTTATTGCTCTGATTATGCGTTTTAGTCTGTATATTTCATATGGTTTTATATGAAAATCGCTGGCAAAAACAATTTTTAAACCTTTGAGTTCAGAATCATTTATTGCAATACGCTTGACTGTCAGGATATTAGGTTCAATCAAAATTGCCCAGACTGATATGAGAATTGTTAATATTATAAAATATTTCATAATTATTATTATACATAAATTAAAACGTAAATAAAGAAAAATAGACAAAAGTATATTTTAGCAAAAAGAATAAATATTATTAAAATTAATGATTCATTAATAAATGTAACAAAGTAACAGAAAAGTGAAAAATACAGAAACAGGAAGTAAAGAGCCTATACAAACTGATATGCCGGAAAACACAGATGCATAATAAAAAAGCTCCTTATTCAAGGAGCTTTTTTTATTAACTTATGATTCTACATATTCTCTTAAACGTTTGGATCTGTTCGGGTGGCGTAATTTTCTTAAAGCTTTTGCTTCAATTTGTCTGATACGTTCACGTGTTACGCCGAACAATTGTCCGACTTCTTCCAGAGTTCTCTGGCGTCCGTCGTCCATACCGAAACGGAGTCTTAAAACATCACGTTCTCTAGGTGACAGTGTGCATAAAACTTCTGCTAAATCTTCTCTTAAAAGTTCTGATGCGACTGTTTTAATAGGTGCGTCAGCTTCTTTATCTTCAATAAAGTCGCCAAGTCTTGAATCTTCTTCTTTTCCGATAGGAGTTTCCAAAGATAAAGGTTCTTGGGCAATTTTAATGATTTCACGGAGTTTCGGGATAGAAACGTTCATTTCTATTGCGAGTTCGTCTTCGGTCGGTTTTCTTGAAAGTTCCTGAGCAAGACGTCTTGTAACTTTTTTCAGTTTATTGATTGTTTCAACCATGTGAACAGGAATTCTGATTGTTCTTGCCTGATCAGCGATTGCTCTTGTGATAGCCTGTCTTATCCACCAGGTTGCGTAAGTTGAAAATTTAAAACCTCTTTCATGGTCAAATTTTTCAGCGGCACGGATTAAACCTAAGTTGCCTTCCTGAATTAGATCTAAGAAAAGCATTCCGCGTCCTACGTATTTTTTTGCGATTGAAACAACCAGACGCAAGTTTGCCTGAACAAGTTTTCTTTTTGCAATAGCTCCGGGAGTTCCACCTTCAAGAATTTTTCTTGCAAGTTCAATTTCTTCGTTAGCTGATAAAAGTTTAATTCTTCCGATTTCTCTTAAATATAGTCTTACCGGATCATCAACAGCTATTCCCTTTGGAACTTCCAAATCCGTTTCTGATTCTTCTTCATGATTATGTGTCATATAGATATCTTCAAGATTTACTTTTTTGCCGATTTTTTCGGTTACAATATCTTCAATATTGTCTGTGCTGATATCCATATTCATATAATTCACGCCGTCTGCATCGGCGGAAAGGGTACTGTCATCATCAATATTGTTTAAATCAATGTTATCTTCGTCCATAATGCTGACAATAGAGGAGTTTGATTGTCTTTTTTTACTCATTCATTTTCTCCGATTTTTATTTGTTTATTTATCTTATCTCTAAGCTGCATCTGAATTTTTAGGGCTTCCGCATCATTATCATTTGCGCTTTTATATAAATTCCTTATTTGTTCCTGTTCTTTTCGTTTTTGGCATTCATTGATTTTGTTTATATTTTCTCTGATTGCCGTTATAAAATCCTTGTCATCCAGGTTTTGGAAAGTTTCGGAAGTCGTTATTAAATCCGTGATAATGCTTTGTACTTCCGGGTTTTCGACGAATGCTGTATACAGCTGTTCAATCAATTCTTTCACATTATTTACGGTACATGTTAATTTGTCAATTGTAGATTTTACATTTATTAACGTTTCGTCCGTAAACGGGGTAT
>CALUPR010000018.1 GCA_944322705.1 Candidatus Gastranaerophilales bacterium | reverse complement strand
ACCTGAAACTTTAACGGTTTTCATAACTTCGTTTCCGCGAAGAGTTCTGAAAAAGATTTTGTCATCAGGCATAATAGAAATTGATTTAATTCTGTCTGAATTAATCATAATATCATAAAGGTAATAAACTTGAGTTGCGCCGTTAGAACTTGTAATTTCAACCGCAACGTTTTCTGCAGGAATGAGTTTGTTGGAATTTGCCGTTCCGCCAGCAAGCTGAACATCATCTTTTTCTACCGAGCCTTTATATGAAACTTCAGGTTCTTTTGTTTCTTCAGTCGTTTTTGTATCAACATCGGATTCTAAAAACTGAATATCAGTCATAACATCATTCAATGTCATGCCGGTCGTATAAGTCAGGTGTTTTGGAAGATTTATACAGCCATATACATCTACGAACATTGAATTTGTATTTTTATAAACGTTAATTACATCCTTTGGCTGTAAAACAGGATCGTTCATACCGGCAAAAAATTCTTTTAAGAAAATAGGAATTGTCTCAATAGAATTGTCTTTGCCTGAAATTCTTCTGATAACAGCCTGATTTATAAATGTTTCTTCAAGTAATTCATCTTCACTTTTCAAGATATCGGATAATCTCATGCCCTCTTTGTATGCATAAGTTGCAGGATGTTTTACGTTACCCTGAATCGTTACAACATTTTCTGCAGTGTTGTAGAGTTCTCTGAATTCTACGGCATCACCGCTTTTAAGTTTTGTATTTTTTGCTTCGTTCCAGGCAACATTTTGAGCAACTCTCTGTTTAGAGTTTGCATCAAGACCTGTCAAAGTAACTTCCGTTACCTGAGTTGCAGGTAAAAGTCCGCCTGCAAAAGAGATTATTTTTTGAAGGTTTTCGCCCTCTTTTATTTCATAAATACCCGGAACTGTTACACCGTTTTTAATCGCAACAACATCACCGATTTTATCAACAAAAATTTTGTCGTTGGGACGCAAAATGATACCGTCATCGTTTCCTGAAAACAGTGCTTTATAAAGGTCTACAGATTTTGATTTACCGTTTGAGGTATAAGTAATATTTCTCAATGTACCTGTTTTTTTGACACCGCCTGCAGCATTCAAAGCATCCATGACTGATGAGTTGTTGCCCACAAGAATTTTACCGGGTCTTGTAACCTGACCGTAAACAAATACTGAAAATTCTTGACCTGATGCAACGGTCAATTTAACTCTCAAACTTTTATATTTTTGAGAGGCAAGACGGTTAGCCTCATTTTCAACTTCGCTTATTGTTCGGTTTTCAGCCTTTACTAAGCCAACACCCTGTATAAATATTGAGCCTTTTGAATCAACTTCCGTTTTTGTTGTCGGGTTAAGAAGATTTGCTCCTGATATTGCCATTACATCAAGTGAATCACCATACAGGTAAACATTTACCCTTTCACCTATATTTAATTTATAGTTGTTATCAAATTTGCCTGTTGTGCCTGACATTGATGAAGTCGTTGATGTAAATAAATCATAGCCGACCTGTTGCAGCGGGGTACCTGTAATTTCACTTTCTTTACCGTTAAACAACTTTTCAATAGGGCTAAGCAGCGAAGTTTGAGAATTTGTTTGCAAAGAAGTCTGATAATTATTGCTGAATGCATTTGTATTCAACTCGACCTCTTCATTCTGCACCTGTCTTAATCTTGAAGATACAGACTGAGATTGAGGTGCTGATATTGAAGTTTGCTGCACTCCATTAGTCATCTGAACCTGCGCATTCATCTGCGGCTGATTTTGTATTTGGGAATTAGTATTATTTACAACCGCAAAAGCTGCCGGTTCAAAGCAAAAGATAGTTAACAATAATAAAGCAAATATTTTTTTCATATAATCCCTTTTAGTTTTTTAATGTACTCCGGTGTTTGATAAATAATTTTTTATGTAATAGCAATCTCCATCAAAGATTTAATGGCAGGCCATTCAAGTTTCCACAAACCTGATGCATCAAGTGCATAGTTGCCCACACAGGCAAGTTTGCAGTCTTTGCATTTATTGACCGTATCAATAAACAGAGGATCTTTGATAACATCTTTCAAAGGTCTGTTTCTAACACTTATAAAAGGTTTGCGGTCATAACAGCGAAGCATTTCACCGTTTGAATAAATTACTGTTGCAATTCTCGGCCAGTGGCATTCATAGTATGTTTTCTTATTGATAATGTAATCCATGAAATAATAAGAATTTCTAATCGGATAACCCTGTTTTTTCAATTCTTTAATTTTTATAAACATTTGTGATAACTGGTCGTTTTCAAGTTCGGTTTCAACAACATTTTCAGCTTCATCAGGTCTTGAAGCTGCTTTATTAACGGTAAAGTATAATAAAATATCAGCGTCTTTACAGTATTGAGCAACCTCTTTAATTTGTTCAAAGTTGGTTTGAGTTGATACCGTACAGCAAACATAAATTCTCATCTTAGGAGAATGAATTTTATGGTATTCAATCCCTGACATAACTTTGTCGCAAATTCCGGGCAGATGACGGATGTCATCATGGGCTTTCCCTATTGCGTCCAATGATACAAACATCAAATCAGTATATTTTGCAAAATCAGGATTAGTTTCAAGATACCAGCCGTTTGTTGCAATTTTTGTATACAAACCTGCATCATGCGAAGCCTTGCAAATTTCTGCAAAATCCTGTCTTAAAAGTGGTTCTCCGCCCCATAAAATACTATCCATATACCCGATTTGTCCTGCTTCGGTCAAAAGTCTGACAATTTCATCAGTCGGCATATCATCAGTACCTTTTTTAGATTTCCAGAAACAAAAATCACAGTCACAGTTGCACATACTTGTAACCATCAATGAAAAACACAACGGTTTCGGGGTTTTAGAAAGTCTGCTTGCAATACATTCAAGAGCTCCGCCGCCTAAATGTCTGTAGTATTTCAAACGTTCAAACGTCATTTTATTTCTTGATTCATGTTTAATTTCGGACTTTTCTTTAGTAATCATCTCTATCCTCTTACTTTTACTCCTCAGATTTAAAAATATTACTTTTTGACCCTAACATGAATAAAAAAGGTAATCAAGAAAAATTAGACAATCGGATATTAATAAGTAGTATAACTTAACAATTTATTTCTTTGCCGTTTTTTTCTTTTTACAAGATCAACAAAAGCCTCAATACGAGTTATGTAGCCGGCTTTCCCGGTTTGTTCATCAAGAACGAGCGACATAACAGGGATATCTTCTTCACGGCTGACTTTAGGCAAAATATTTTGTGCAACAATTTCCGGCATACACGAAAACGGAGAAATATGTATAATCCCGTCAACACCATGTTTTGCCGCATAAACCGTATCACCGATTGTTTCAATGCATTCACCGCCTATCGCACGCTTCATATAGTCTTTGGAATATCTCACACTGCGCTCGCGATGAGATTCTTTACGGTAAAAAAGAGAAGGCTTCAAAACATGCTCCAGCCAATCACCGAACATTATCTGCCGCTGCACCTCAACTCCCATTTCTCCGAGTTCTTTTTCTATATTTTGATTTGTATAAGGATCAAGAAGTACAAAAAATTCTCCTATTAAATATATGACGGGAACTTCTTTATTTTTATCTATAGGAATTTTTTTAAAATCTTCAATTATTCGTTTTTTTAAACCTTTAGCTTTCCATACAGAATTTGTTTCGTCAGTGATTTTAAGCCACTTTTCATAACACGCTTCCGCATCACCTTTATGAAGTTCACGCGGTCTTGTGTAGAACAAAAGCCGTTCCGCTGTGTCTATGGCAAAAAATTTGTTAAACCCCAGGCTAAAGCCTTTATAATACCTGAATGGATTTATGCAGTGAGTTACATGCCAGAAAGCCTGAAGTGTCTGCTTCATCTTGCTTTTGTACATATCAAAAATTACCATATCAAAATCATAACCCATTGATTTTAAAGTTTTTTGTGCCATTTTAGTGTAATTTCCAAGACGGCAAGACCCCGGCGCCTGAAACATCATCAGGGTATTTGCGCCCTTGTCAAGCGCCATTATATAATTTGCAAGGTTAAGTTTATAAGGCAGGCAAATCCCTTCAATACTATTTCTTACTCCCAATTCCAGAGCTTCATTACTGTTAGCCGGCGGTATAACAACATTTGCGCCAAGAGATACAAGAAGTGCCTTCAAAGGTATATCAATTCTTCCCATTCTCGGCCATGCAATTATACGTTCCTTTGCGGGAATTTTATTTTCCATTTTATTTTTTTCAAATTTTTCCGCAGCTTTCATATACATAATACTAGCACAAATCTAAATAACCATAATTGGATTTGAATAAATCCAGGGTTTGCCTTTCAGATAAATTTCTATTCTGTACTTGCCGCTTTCGGGAATTTTAAACTCCAAATCCTTAGAAGTACCGTCATACACATATTCGCCGTAACGAAGAATTTTGATATTTGATGTTTGTGACAGTTTTATAAAAATAGTTTTTTCTTTTATTTTAATGACTGGAATTTCATCTTTGACATGCCTGTTTATAATCAAATTGTTTCCTTCACGCAAAGAATTTAAAATAACTCTTTTTTGATTTTCAAAACCTTCAGGCAATTTTTCGTTTAGAGTAATTATATTTGTAAGAGTTTTGAATGACATTTTATAAGGAAAAATTGTAACAGGCACAAGATATTTGAAAATTTTCAGTGCATGCGCATCCACACCGGCGACTGCAGGTATAATTTTTGTAGAATTTTTATTCAGATTATCCCACCATTTAAGAGTTTCAAGATGCGGACCTTTTATAAGATTATGTCTGAATAAATATCCGTATACAATTTTAAAAATATTTGTTTCATCATAGTTATCAGCCCAGTCGGAAAACCAGTTCCAAATTTCAACACCGTCGGGAACAATTGATTTATCCGTCCATTTTATAGGTTTTGCAATGTTTTTTCTGGAATTTGATTCATCAGGATGAGCTGCAAATCCGAAACCTCCCTGTTGGCGAACTTCATCAATATATTTTTGCGGGTCATTATCCGGCAATATGAGATTTTTAATTCCAAATGCAATATAATGATCGGACTTTTCAGGTGAAATTTCTTCACCTTTGATTACACAAACTCCGTTAAAAATTCCTTCTTCAACTTCCAAAGAATTATGATCGGTTATAACAATCCAGTCAAGACCGGCATTTTTTGCAGCCTTTGATATCTCATCAATATTGCCTGTCCCGTCTGAAAACTTTGTGTGAATATGTATTGCACCTTTATAATAAAACAATTTGTCTTTCATTATTTCACACTACTTGCAAAAATTTTTTCTTTTTCAGGTGTAACAATTTCGGCATTTTGCGATACAGGTTTAGATTTTTTAGAAATTAATGCTCGTTTCTTACGCATAAGCATATCAACAAAAGCCTCAAGACGCGTTATAAAACCCGCCTCTCCGGTATGTTCGTCTATTGTTAAATGAATTAACGGCATGCCATTTTCTTTACAGTGATAAGAAATTTCATCAACCATCAATGAATCAGGACCGCAGCCGAATGCAGAAAGTGCAATAATCCCGTCAACTTTATGATTGTTAAGAAAATATGCAGCAGTACCTGTTAATTCCAGCTCATTTGCCCAGTATTGAATTTCTCCGAGATTTTCTATTGCATTAATTGAATCTTCATGCGAAACATTCAAAGACGTATAAACCTTTACATCCATATTTTCAAGTTTTTTAATTATATTCAAAGAAATTCTCTCATCAAAAAGATTATACCCGTGCCCCATAATTACAACGGAAAGCGGCTTTATAACATCGACAGTTTGTGTAACAAACCTGTCATTAATTGCATTTTCAAGAGCTTCTTTATATGAAAGACCAGATTGAGCCATCTTAAAGAAATTGTTATACACAGCAAATCCATGCTTCATGGCATTTTTTATTTCTTTTTTATCAGTTATGCCGAAAGCCTCGGCTGTTTCAAAACAAAAATCATACAATCCGATATTTTCTGTCTTGTCTAAAGTCGGCTCAACCATTGTAAATTCACGATTAATTACATTCCTGATAATCTCGGGCAATCCTCTTATTTTGCTGCAATTATTAATTTTATAATCGGTTGACTGAATAGACGGTACAAAAATATATTCGCACCCTTTATCCAGAAGATTAACTACATGCCCGACATAAACCTTTACAGGCAGACAGGTATCAGACACAACATATTTTGAACCCTCATTAATAATTTTTGTTGTAGTTTTATCTGATAAAACAACCTCAATCCCTAGTGAATTAAAAAATCCTAAGTAAAAAGGATAGTTATTATAATATGACATTGCACGGGGAATACCGACTTTATGTTTGTAAGCTTTATTCATCACCTGTGATACAGCCTTTATTTGTATATACATGTAAATTGTACTTTTGAGTATACTACAAGCATAGAAAATAAATCAAATTTTTATCCTGCCGGTTATATTTTATTACGGTTTATTCTTACTTAAACCAATCAATGAGCGGCTTTTTCTCTCCAAAGTCAAGTTTAAAATTATTTGCAATAGTTTCACTTGTCAAAAAATCATAACTTACATTAAATGCAAGAGGCTGCGGAACATCCCCGAGTTTTTTATATTTTTCCGATGAGATAATTTTTGTATTAACATCTAAAACATTTGCATAATTTAGCCCCTCAAAAGCACAAAAAGGTATTTTTGAATTGCCATGCTCGTTAATTGCTATCAGTCCGAAGCTTCTGCATATTATCCCGCGAAAATCATACACACAGCATTCATCCTCAAGTAAAAAAGGACATTCATAAATAAAAGTTTCTTTATTCTGTTTTTGTTTTTCTTCTTTCAAATGTCTTATTTTAGAGAGAATTTCATCCTGCAATCCTGAAGGCAATCTTGAAAAACCTATCATCAAAAAATCAAACTCCAGAGCCGAAAACGGATATTCCCCGTTTTTACAGCATTTCGCGCAGCCTTTTTTACAGCATATATAAGGGTATTGTTTTTCAAAAAAACCGTTTAATTTTTTATTCAAATAACTGATATATATAATATAATTTTCAAGACTCATTTAGTATTTTCCTGCGTCAATTTTTTCAATTAAGTCTTTATAAGCCGTATTAGAAGAATTTTTTGCGTAACGCTTCAGACGCCGTTTTGCTATAGTTCTTAAATAGTCTTTTTTGTCAGGATTACCGTTCTTTATAAAAAACAACATTGCCTGTTTCCTGTGTTCAAATAAATCTTCATCGCTCTGACGCGCAAGCACATCACCGAATGTTTCGGGTCTGGTTTTTCTGTCCCATTCATAAAGCGGAGTTTTTAAAAAACAGATACTTTCAGCATAAGACAGTATACATGGCGTCCATGATACATCTTCGTATTTCAGTTTTCCGAGCGGATGTTCTTTTACCATTGAGGCTTTATAGAGTTTATTCCAGATAGCACAATTATAATATCCGGGTGTGTACATAATATCAAGGTATTTATCAATATCAACCGGAACATCATCCGCAAACGGAAGGTCACAATGAATCGTATATCCTTTATCAGTTATTCTGTAAAGAGGAGCAATTGCAATATCACAATTATTTTTTTCAGCAGAATTATAAAGTTTACTAATCATATTCGGACGGATAAGATCATCATTATCCATAAAAGCAATGTATTTGCCTTTTGCGGCTTTTATGCCGGTATTTCTTGCATCCGCAACGCCGCCGTTTTCCTTAACTATTGAAACAACATTAGGATAATTTTTGGCATACCAATCAATAATTTTTTGAGTATCATCAGTGCTTCCGTCATTCACAATTATAATTTCAAGATTCGAAAAGTCTGATGCAAGTGCGCTGTCTATACTTCTTGCAATATAATCCTCTGCATTATAAGCAGGAATAATTAAAGAAACCTCAGGCTTTTTATATCTTCTTATTCCGAGTGAAACTTTAGCTGATTCGGCAATTATCATACGTCCGTTTATTGTGTTTACAAAAGCTTTTACAATAAAATGAGTACTTCCTTTATAATCAAACAAGGATAAACAATGACATAATCCGTCGGTTGTTTCAAAAATAGGTGTTTTTGAATTAGAAGTATAAACAAGAAAACCGTCTGCTATACCATCAAAATCCCACGAAAGAAAAAGATTATAATTTAATGACTTATATACAGAAAGTGACACAAATCTGTTTGAGTTAATATTTACAGCAGAAGAAGAAGCAATAAATTCCCGTTTATCGCCGTTTTTAACAAAAGGTTTAATTTTAAATTCTTTTTCTGAACCAGCTTCAATTTTTATATAGTCAGTATCAGAATTTTTACATCCGTTAAATCCGATGCCTGATTCATCTCTGTATAATCTGTAACCGTCTGCCTGATCATATTTACTGTAGACAAACTTCAATTCATTTTCACTTTCATGTATAACTTCCATATCCACTTCATCAAAAAGAAACTGATGTCTGCCTGATTCAGCTATAAGTCTGCCGTCTTTTATTGCTTGAATAAAGCACTCATGCATTCCATACGGCAAAAGCGACAACCGTAAAGATGTCTGACCGTAAACTGATGCACATTCATAGAAAATATCGTCTTGCTTCATAAAAAGCTTATAACAATCAGCTTTAATATCGAGCCAGCTTAAATATATCTTTGATCCTTTAATTTCTACAGTTAAGTCCATAATTATACCCATTATTATAGCAGAAATCATTAAAACTGGCAAAGTTGTTTATTAAAAATTTTTTGGTATAATAATATCAATACGGAGGGATATGTATGTTAAAAAAAATAGTTTTTGCTTTGTTGCTATTGGGATTTGTAACACCGGTTTTTGCCGAGGAAATAAATATGACACCGCATGCGACATTTTCAGGGACATTTAATACAACCCATCCTGCATACCCTCATTTGAAAAAGCCGCTCTCTGCATCCGATATAGTTGAAGAAGAAGCCGTTGATGATATTATGGGACCGAAATCCGTCAAACAGATGGGGAATATAACACCTTCAACAAATAAACAGGCTCCTATGACATACAGCCAATTTCCGCAATATATGGACAGCTCTAACAGTATGATGATGATGCAGGGCATACAGGGCGGAATGCAGAATATGTTTATGGGATATTAGAAAACTTGCGTGTCCTCATATCTTATTATCTTCCTATCTTAAAAATAGGCTTGCCTTCCGGATTTACGTACATCTGACATTATAATCTGACAACAGCGCTGTGCCTGTTCGTTGTACCATTTTCTTTTCTGTATGAAAAGAAAAGTTCATTGTTACAAACCGTACAGAAAGGGCATACGTCTATATTTTCATACTTCAAACCAGCTTCAATCAGCTGCCTTTTATTTATTCCTTTCAAATCCACAAATATACTACCCTGGCGAATTTCAGATAAATTTTCAAAGTTTCTAACAGATACCATAAGCTGTCTATAAACATCTTCGCCTACATTATAGCAGCAAAAAGATATCGCAGGACCTATCGCAGCTTTTAAATTAACAGGATTGCTTCCAAAATCCTCTTTCATTTTTTGCACTGTTTTTGCGGTAATCATGCCCGCCGTCCCGCGCCAGCCTGCATGAGAAACCGCTGCAATTTTATTTAAAGGATCATAAACAATTACAGGTGTACAGTCAGCAAAATTTAAGAAAACCGCCTGAAATTTATTTGTCAAAATCAGCCCGTCGGTATCAGGATAAGAGGAAACTCCGGCTTTGGCAACATCTACATTTGCAGTATGTGTTTGCGAAGGATAAATTAAATCTTTTTCATCAATTTTCAAATATTTACAAATATCTTTTTTATTTTCTTCAACTAGTTTTTCAAAGTCAGGTTCTTTAGTTTTTATAACGCTTTCTCTTGTCGTAAAAAAATGAGTTAGTCCTGATAAAATACTGCTTTTTAAAACTCTTTTTCCATTAATTTTTTCAAAATAAAACATAAGATATTTTATAACATAAAAGATTAATTGCACAAATTTGACAAATATGTTAAAATTTCTCACGAAATAAGGAGAGTTATATGAAAGAATTATTAAAAAAATGTTTTGTAGAATTTATCGGAACATTCTTTCTTGTATTAACAATAGGATGTTCTCTATTTCCTAATTCCGGTCAAAGTTTTCCGCCTATGGCAATAGGATTTATTTTAATGGTTATGGTATATGCAGGCGGTCACATATCCGGCGGGCACTACAACCCTGCCGTATCATTTGCTGCCGCCATCAGAGGTGCATTAGGCTGGAAAGACTTTACACCTTATATTATTTCACAATTTATCGGCGCAGCTCTTGCAGCTTTAACTACAGGCTATCTTGTTGCAGTACCGCCATATTCAAATGAAACAACATACAGTATTCTACCTATGATAATATGCGAATTTTTATTCACTTTTGCATTATGTTATGTGGTTTTACATACTGCGACATCAGATGACACAAAAGGTAATTCTTATTACGGTCTTGCAATCGGTGCAACCGTGCTTACAGGTCTGCTTGCAACAGCAGGAACATGTTACGGAGCGTTTAATCCGGCAGTAGCTCTCGGAATTTTTGTAATGGGAATTACGCAGGCTAAACTAATTGCAATAACTCTGTTGACAAACTTTGTTGCAGGTGCAGCCGCTGCAGGAGTTTACAAATTAACTTCAAATGAATAAATAGTAAGTTGGGCTTTCAGCCCAACTTACTATTTATGACAAACAATATTACAATATTTTGTGCTATTATATTAACATGAAAAAGATTTTAGGGCTTATTTTAGGTTTATTATTACTGCAGAACATCTGTTTTGCAGAAACGGGTGTAAGCTTTGTATATATTAACGGTTCCAACAACAATGATGAAAAAATGACAAACTGGTATATTGAAGGTGTTCAAAAACTTCATCCGGTCTTAAAAGAAAAGTTTGAAAAAAATAAAGAGATCAAAGAAGTTTTTCTGGACAAACCGCAATATAAAATCAATGAAGACCCAGTTATATTTTTCTGGGGCGATAAAAGTAAAAACGACCTTGAGTTTGTCCAAAACCAGCTGGATTTGTCAAAAGCATTCAGTCCGACACTTGCTTATAAAGTCCGCTCAATGCTTGCTGCCTATCTCCACGATGCTATCTGGGTGCAGAAACAACACAATATGCTTCCTATTCTTGATGATTTAAATGAAACTATTAAAGCAGAAAATGAAAAAGGCAATAAAGTAATTCTATACGGTTATTCGGCAGGAAGTTTTGTAACTTACGAATATATGTTTAATAAACTTCCCTATATAAATCTTGAAAATCTTTCTGCAGCACTTGATTTCAGAGAAAATATCAAAAAACTTATCAAAGAACAACCTGTTGATAATACGTGTATTTCCGCATTGTCAAAAGCAAAAATCGGTGTGGTATCAGAAAACGGCAACCTGCTTTTCAGACCGGCAGATAGTATAAATGAAGAAAATTATCTTGCATTGAAAGATGCCACAAAAGCTTACTGCGCTCCGGAAGATACATTAAAAGGAGTCGTAAACTTCGCAAGTCCGCTGGTTTTATTTTACTCGGATCTTGCAAACCCGGATTATGAACTGAATTATTACAATAAACTTATGCTAAAATATATAATGGAAAAAGGTCTGTTTTTTCTGACAGTAAATTACAGAGAAGACCCTCTGGGTTTTCCTTCAAGCAGAAATCTCACAATTGATGAGATGGAACAACTTGCCAACATAGAGATTAATAATCCTAAGGGATTTATTTATGACAATTCAAGTGTATGGTCAAAACGATCCGTACTATTTGCCCATACATCATACTGGAGTGCAAGAGGGACTTTTTCAAAAGCTGTTGTAAAAGCCTTTACAAACGGATACAGACTGCAATATGATAAAGAATTTCAAGAAAAAGTTTTGAAAAATAATAAGAAAAAAATAAAATTTGAAATGTTATAAACATATGAAAGGGAATAAAAATGGATAAACGAGTAGAACTTGAAGACGGAGTACAATTTGATCCTGGATTTATAAAACACATGAGCGCAATTGTCCCGAATATTGAATACGCGTATGGTGCATTAAACAGAATAAAAAGTTTTAATCAGAAAAAACAGCAGTTTAAAATGTTTTATCCTAAAATATTGACACTTCTGGAAACATATATGAGTTTTTATGCAGGTTCAATACTATGGGCAGTTTATATCAAAACCCTCAAGAATACCCCTCTTTTAAACAATATCTGCTATGGCGGAGAATATAACGAAGATGAAATACTTTCTGAAGTTGATTTTGTAAGGAACTACCTCGACCAACTTAAAAAAGATGTTAAATATTATATGGGGCAAGATTTTACATACGACCCGCAGTATTTAACAATTCTTGATGCATACAAAGAATTTTTAAAAGAAAATAAAGGTTTTGTTAATGCTAAAACTACAGATGATATAGTTATTCCGCAATCTTTCAAAACACCGGACGAAGAAGAACTTGATGAAATATTCAATAAAATATATGAAGTTAATGACACAGGAAGATTAAAAGAATTGCTGCCGCTGGTTACAAAGGTAATATAATGACGGATTTAAAAACAAAACTTTATCAAATGTTCATACTCGGAACAGAAGGGCACGGGTATGAAAAAGCGCTTGCACAAGGTTTAGGCGGAATAATTTTTTTTACAAAAGACATTCAATCCTCAGAGGAGTTTCGCAAACTTGTTTCAGATATAAAATCAAAAGCCTTAATTCCTCCTTTTCTCTCAATAGATCAGGAGGGCGGAAGGGTTGAGCGTACCGAAAATATTCATAACGGCAAAAAATATTTGTCTGCAAAGTTTGCTTTTGAAAAAGGGCAAGATTTCCTGCAGACACAAACCCGCGAGATTGCAGAAGAACTAAAAAGTTACGGTATAAACCTTAACTTTGCCCCCTGTATTGACGTAAACACAAACCCCGATAACCCGATTATCGGCGAACGTGCTTTTTCAAATAATCCCGATGAGGTTATAAAAGGTGAAAAAATAGTTTCACAAACATATAGAGAAAACGGGATTATACCTTGTGTAAAGCACTTTCCGGGGCACGGTGATGCAAATGCTGACAGCCATCTGACACTACCGGAGATTGATTTACCGCTTTCCGAAATGGAGCACACGCATATAAAACCCTTTGCAGCCTGCGCAAAAACAATAGAAATGGTTATGGTAGCTCATCTTCACTGCACCTGCTTTGAACGTGAAGCAATTCCGACATCTTTAAGCAAAAATGCAATCTCTTATCTGAGAAATAAATTAGGCTTTGACGGCGTAATAATTTCCGACGATATGATTATGGCGGGTGCTGCGGGTTTTGAACCTGTACAGGCTTGCGAAAGAGGTATCCGCGCAGGCTTAAATATGTTTATTTACAGAAATTCCGCCCCCGAAACTATTGAAATAATAGAATCAATTGCACAAAGAGCTTTGCAAGATGAAGAATTAAGACAAAATATCGAATATTCTTATAAAAAAATTCATGACTTGAAAAAGAAAAAAAATATGTTATAATAAAAATATAGGGAAAAGGCTTTAAGAGTCTCTACCTCTTAAAACCTTTCTTCGTTCCCTATAAGAAAATTGAAATAATTTGTAAAAGATGTCCTGCCATAGACAGGGCATTTTTTATTATCTCTTTTCTCATACTCTCACCTCCTTCGGCCGATTTCTTCGTAACCAGTGTGTGCCGGAGAGGTTTTTGGAACTTACCCTTTTATATTATAAGGAAAATATTTATAAAATGCAATATTATTAAAATATTTTAAACTATACAACAGAGTGCAGGATGGACATACTTCATCAGTCTGGCATCAATATTATTGGTTTAAAAACACTAACCTGATATTTATAAAACAAAACCTTTCAAGTTTTATAAGTGCTTAAAACATAATGCTTGTTACTTTAAATATTTTTGTAAGATCAATTTTTTCAGAGCACGTGAGTAAACCGCATTTGGTTCAATTTCTAAAACCTTATCCAGAGTTTCCAATGCCCCTTTGTAATCTTCAAATTTTTTCTGAAGAGCAGCTTTGTAATAAAGAGCATCAACAAATTTCGGATCCAGTTTTATTGCTTTATTCAAATCTTCTAAAGCTGATTTCAATTTTTCATTATCCGCATCTTTGTCTGTAAGAAGCACCTGAGCTCTGTTATAGTAAGCATCAGTCATTCTGCTGTCAAGGTCAATTGCTGTTGAGTAGTTATCGTAAGCAGATTGCGGATCATTGAGGTACTGAAAAACAATACCTTTTGAAAAATACGCAAGAGGTCTTTTTGCATCAAGAGCAATAGCCCTGTCAAGAGAGTCAAGAGCTTCTTCAAATTTGCCCTCATTTGTTTCTGAAATTCCTTTATCAATATAAAAATTATAACCGTTTTCCTGTACCATAAAGCACCTTTTTAACCATTATAACTCATTTTGCTTTGATTTACAAGTGCAGAAATGAAATATTTGTACAATTGTATGGTATAATTTGTTTATGAGAATTCTTTTTATAACAGACTTATATCCCGTAAAAAATAATGAAGAAACTACGCCCAAAACTCTTTTAAATTTTGTTAAAGAGTGGGAGAAACAAGGGCATAAAGTTGATGTAATAAAACCAAATTTTATTTTGAACTCATTTTTGAGAGGAAAGCCGTTTTACAAGACAGGACAACACGGTAATGTCTTAAACATAAATTATTGGACACCGTTCTGGTTTGATATTAAACGAAAACAGCTTGCCCTCCTGCCCTCTTGTCTTCCTGACATCCTCACAATCGCTCATATGCCATCAGGAATTTTATACGCTGACAAACTCGGGGTGCCTTTTGTTGCAGGGGTGCACAATTCTGACCTGGAGGTTCTCACAAATCCTCTGTACGAATTCCATTTCAAAAAACGCTTAAAAAAAGCACTTGATAATGCAAAAGCCATTGCCTGCCGCTCTTTTGTTATAAAAGACAAACTATTAAAACTCTATCCTGAATTTGAAAGTAAGACATTTACAGCACCTTCAGGGATTGATGAAAATATAATTCACCCTTCTCCCTTCACTCGTCACCCTTCGCCCATAAAAGTTTTGACCTGCGCGAATTTAAAAAAAAGGAAAAATGTAGATAAAGTTATTGAAGCATGCAAAGGGCTTGAAAGTTTTGAACTGACTGTAATAGGTGATGGTTATGAACGTAAACGGCTTGAAAAACTGGACAAAAATGTAAAATTTACGGGATGGCTTCCACATAATAAAGTCCTTGAAAAAATGAGTGAGAGTGATATTTTTATACTTCCGAGTGTAGGTGAAACTTTTGGAATGGTATATTTAGAAGCCATGGCTTGCGGTTGTATAACAATCTGTACAAAAGATGACGGGATTGCAGGAATTATTAAAAACGGGGAAAACGGTTTTTTAACCCTTCCGATTTCAAGTGAAATAAAAAAATTACTACTTAATATAAAAAACATGGATAATGACAGTCTAAAAACATTGCGCTACAATAGTTTACAGACAATCAGAGAGTATACGTCAGACAAATGCGCGCGTGAATATTTGCAACAAATTTTTAAGATTTTGTAAAGATTTGACATCATAAAAGCATGTTTCTGGTAGTATAAAATTTGAGGGTTGGTAGCATTTAGCCGAAATTTTCCAAAATACCCCGAAAGGAAATAAACTTAATGAACAAATTTTTAATCGTACTTTTGACACTTTTATTTAACATTCAACAGGCAAAAGCATTCAGTATTGATGCTTTTATGGATAAAAATATTGCACCTGTATCTGATAAGATTGCAGCAATTATTTTCCACCCGATAAATGTGTTTGGTACGGATGTTCCAATAATTATTTTCTGGATTTTATTTGCGGGTATATTTTTTACATTTTACCTCAGAGGTATTGCAGTCTGGGGATTTAAACATGCAATTGATTTAGTATTTAAGCCTAAAAAATCAGAAGACGGCTCGGGTGAAGTTTCGTCATTTCAGGCACTTATGACAGCACTTTCAGGTACAATAGGACTCGGCAGTATTGCAGGTGTTGCAATTGCGATTTCTATGGGAGGACCCGGTGCTGCATTCTGGATTATCGTGGGTGCGCTTTTAGGAATGTCATTAAAGTTTGTAGAAGCTGCTTTAGCTGTTAAATACAGACGGTTTAATCTTGACGGTTCAATATCCGGCGGTCCTATGCATTATATGGCACACGGACTTACACGTAAAAAACTCAGATGGCTCGGTCAGCCCTTGTCTGTAATATTTGCAATACTTTGTATCTGCGGCGGTATCACAGGCGGCAATATGATTCAAATAAATCAAGCTGCAAACCAGTTTGTTAATGTATGCGGCGGAGAAAACGGATTTATGCACAATTTCCACTGGGTTGTCGGTCTTGGAATGGCAATTGTAGTAGGATTAATTGTTATCGGCGGTATTAAAAATATCGTTAAAGTTACGGAAAAAATTGTTCCTTTGAAAATATTTGTTTATCTTTTTGCTGCAATGGCTGTTATAGTTTGTAACTTTAAGCTTATCCCGCATGCAGCATGGGTAATTGTTAAAGAAGCTTTCAAACCTGAATCCGTATACGGCGGTATGTTTGTTGCAATGATTATGGGGTTAAGACGCTCTGTTCAATCCAATGAAGCAGGAACCGGATCTGCACCGATTGTTTATGCAACGGTTAAAACTGACGAACCGTTATCACAGGGGTTTGTTGCACTGCTTGATCCTTTCTTAACAGGTTTTATGTGTACATTGACAGCTTTTGCAATTGTTATAACAGGAGTTTACAAAACTCATGCCGGCGAAACATCAGGTATTGAAATGACATCTGATGCAATTTCTTCGGTTATGCCTTTCTTCCCTACACTTCTTGCAGGTATCGTTCTTTTGTATGCACTTTCTACAATTATAAGCTGGGCGTATTACGGTCAAAAATCCTGGAATTTCTTGTTTGGAGAAGGCAAAAAAAGAACTTTAACATTCCAGTTTTTATACTGCGCATTTATTGTAATCGGATCTGTTTTGAACGTTACATCAGTAATTAATATCACGGATGCAATGATGATTGCAATGTCTTTACCTAATATTATTGCAATGTACATTCTTGCACCGGAAGTTAAAAAAGATTTAAAAGAATACTGCAGAATACATCAGCTCGGCAAATTAATCAATCGTGACTGGCTGAAACCTGCAGCTGTTCCTGTTGAGAGTGATGAAGAAGATGAGGTAGAATGTCAGATCAACAAATTATCATAACAGTTTCAGGCGTAGATAAAGTCGGTATTGTTGCAAAAGTTGCAGCAGTATTAGCTGAATATGAAGTAAATATTGAAGATATTAAACAAACTCTTATGCAGGGACATTTTGTAATGTTTATGCTCGGCAATATTGGAAAATCAAAATTTTCTTTTAAAGAGATTAAACATGCTTTAATAAAAACCGGCGAAGAACTCGGGATGGAAATCTGGGTTCAGAGAAAAGAAATTTTTGACAATATGCATAATATTTAACTGAAAGAGGTAATATGACAGTATTAAAAATAGAACGATTAGCGCATAATAAATTTTTACCGGAATATAAAACAGAAGGTGCTGCAGGAATGGACTTGTGTGCCGCAATTTCAGAACCTGTCACATTGAAACCGTTAGAAAGAGCATTAATTCCGACAGGTTTAAAAATTGAACTTGAACACGGATACGAAGCCCAAATACGTCCTCGCTCTGGTCTGTCAATCAAACACGGAATTACATTAATAAACTGTGTCGGAACAATTGATGAAGATTACAGAGGAGAAGTCTGCGTACCTGTTGTAAATCTTTCAAATGAAACTTATACAATTCAGCCTGATGAAAGAATTGCTCAGATGATTATTGCCCGTGTTGAACAAGCAGAAATTAAGGTTGCAATAGAATTGACCGATACAGCTAGAGGTGAAGGCGGTTTCGGTTCCACAGGAAAATAAACAAAAAAAGAACCTTCAAAGAGGTTCTTTTTTAAACTTTACACGAAGAAATTTGAGGAAATAAATCTTTATTTTTTAGTGTCATTAAAAATACTATTATTATTTTTCATATCTTTTAATGCACTATCTGTATTTAATTCATTAAATTTAAATAAAGGAGAATTCTGGACTCCTTCGTTATTGGAGTTATTGAAATTTTTCCAGTATTCCGGATCAAGTTTTGGTTTCCCTTTAGGAATATCACTATTAAAATCAACCATTTGAATTTCCCTTTGCTTATTTTTCTTAACGACACTAAATAAAAAAACTTGAATATTTTAATTATCGTGTTAATAATTTGTTACAACCTTTTAATAGTTAATAACATTTCGTTAGGAATATAAAAATCTTTTACTCCGAAATTTGCATTAACAAAAACAAATTCAAGCGTATCACCTTTTTCAATGCCAATATCATCAAACGGAATACTTATATCTGCCACTTTGTCATAAACAGCCTTGATATTCTTTGAATTTGCAATAGCCCAGAGGTTATTAGGAATTGCTTCGACAAGTCTTACAAGATTTATTTCCCCGTCATAGATAGAAATTTGCATTTCATTATGGAATTTTTCTTTTGTAATCGGGAGAAGACTTTCTGTTTTTTGAATAATTCTTATAGGAGAAAGCGACTGTTTTTTACTCTGATTTCGCATATAAATATACATCTGATTAACACGTTTTGCCATAGACGGAATATTTTTATTGTACTCATTTATATAAAATCGCAGATACAAATTATCTTTATCGTATCCAAAGCAAATTTTGTCATAGAATTTATCTTCTTTAAGCACCGGACCGTCAGGAATACTTATACAGCCTGCATTGAGCCAGCTTTCATCATCTTTTTCTTTACCGTCAATTACGGGAGTAAATTCTCCTTTAGGATATCTGGAAGGTTTTGTTATAGCCGATAGAAGCGGAGTATCAAGGTATTCAGGCGGTTCAAGCCCAAGATATAAATATATATTTTTTAAATGTTCTCTGAATAAATAATCAAATATATTATCGCGTCCTGAATTGTTAGGTTCTCCATACCACCAGAACCAATCACTTCCTTCACAAATAAACAATTCTTTTCGAGCGGCTTCAATATTCGGATTTATCGGGTTTTTTTTGACGTAATTTGAAAAATCATCCCTTACCTGTTTCAAATATGTCCAGGCAAGATTTTTTAACGGTTCATCTATCCATAATTTAAAATTCCTGTTAACCCAGGAGCCTGAGCTTATTTTATTTAACGGCTTTGGAGTATCTTTAGCCAGATAGTCGCTTATCAAAACAGTTTCCAGTGTAGGATCATTTTCGATCAAACCATATATAGTTTCTAAAAAAGTTTCACCGTCATTTGTGTAGTTTTCCCAACAATTTTCGCCATCCATTGCAATAGTAAGCAGATGGTTTTCATCCGGCGATGAAAGAAGCTTGCTTTGTTCTGATTTTATCCTGTCATACAAATCATTCGCAGCACTTTCAGGGTCATGATTAGGATATTCAAAACCAATTAAATTAGGAATAACAGAATCTCTAAAGATTATATCAATGCCGTTTTTATATTTATATGATTTTAAAAGATGATAAGGATCTTCCAAATATCCTCTAAAATCTCTGACAAACTCAAAGTTTATAGTGTTTGAAAGTATTCCTTCATCAGCTATAGTCCACTTTACACCTAAATTTCTGAATAAATCAAGTTCTTTTGCGCTTATACACTGTTCTGACGGCCAAATCCCTTTAGGGCGCCTGCCAAAAATTTTCTCTATCTTGTCAAGTGCCATTTCGGTCTGCATTTTTGCATCCAGTTCCATTTTTAAATTTCTGGGTAAATCTGTACTTGACGACTTTTTAATATCTTTTATGTCGAGCATAATAGGAATAATAGGATGATAATAAGGACTTGTACTAATTTCAATTTTGCCTTCATCCGCGTATTTTTTATATGCCGGAATAATTTTTCTTATTATATCTCGATGGATATCAATAATCTTAATCCTGTCTGAAAGTGAATAATTTTTGCCTTTTTTAACAAGTTTTTTAAGTTCGGGATACTCATTTTTAAAACTCGGATCTATCCAGACAAGATTAAAAAGCGCCATTAAATCAGAATATTCCTGAGAAGAAAAAATATTAATATCGTTTTCTTCACCTGACTGATATTTTTGAAAAAGTCTGTTATATTCCGCATTTGGCAAAATCATAGAATGAAAATTTGCATCAAAAAAGTTATTGATAATAAACTCTTTATCATCACCCGTCAAATCATCAATATCCGTAATAGTAAGACGGGAATGAATATCATGCAATTCATTTTCCCCGTAATCAATAAGAGCATCCAGCAACACAGGAACAAGATTAAAATTCAATTTTAAATTTTTAAATTTGTCAATAATAAGCAGCATGTCAAGATAATCTTTAACTGCGTGCAGCCGTACCCATGGCATCAAATAATCACCTGCCGGTGAAAGTTGATAAACAGGCTGATGCATATGCCAGTAGAATGCTATAGACAACTTTTTTGTTTGGCTCATCATAATATTTTACCCGATGCTATTCTTTGAAAAATATTATAGCATTCAAAAACAAAAAAAGAAACAGATATACAAAATTTAAACAATACAAAAACCGACAGGCATTCTTAGTTAATGCTGCCGGTTCTTAATCTATCATGAACCAATACTAAACTTTAACGGACTTCAATTCATCTTCGATTTTAGCAAGAATTTCATCAAGTTTTGAAGCGTCTTTTACTCCGCCCTGAGCAAAATTCGGACGTCCGCCGCCGTTTGCGCCTGTTGCTCTTGCTATTTCGCCGACAATTTTTCCGGCATTAACACCTTTTTTTACAAAACTGTCAGAAACTTTTGCGGCAACAGTTCTTTCAGAAGCAAGTACAATGATACTTTCTCCGAATTTATTAGCCATAAATTCAATACCTGTTTTGATTGCATTGCCGTCAAAGTTTTCGACCTTTGAAATAAATAGTTTTCCGCCCTCAATATCCTGAGCTTTTGACAGGAAGCTTGCAAATTTTGCTCTTGCATTTTCTTCCTTTGCGTGCGTAAGTTCTTTTTGAAGCTCTTTATTTTCATCTAAAAGTTTTTCTATACGATCAACAATACCGTCATAATGAACTTTAAACATTAAAGAAAGTTTGTCAATTTCTTTAACTTTAGCATTCATAAAGTCAAAAGCAGAACGTCCGACACAGAGTTCTATACGTCTTGTGCCTGCTGCAATTGCGCCTTCCGTAACTATTTTGACAAGTCTTAAATCACGGATGTTTTTTGCATGGGTACCTGCACAAAATTCTTTAGAAATGCAAGTTTTGCCGTCGGTTATTGAAACAACTCTTACAATATCATCATACTTCTCACCGAAAAGCGCTGTTGCGCCCGTCAATTTTGCTTGTTCAATATCCATAACGTCAGTGACAACATCATAGCCTTTTGAAATCCAGTTGTTCATAATTTCTTCAACTTTGAAAATTTCTTCAGGCGTCATAGCACGCGAGAATGTAAAGTCAAAACGCATTCTGTTTTCTTCTACCTGCGAACCTGCCTGATGAACTTCATCACCTAAAACTTTAATCAACGCAGCCTGAAGTAAATGCGCTGATGTATGATGTATTCTGATATTTTCACGGCGTTCTACATTAATTTTTGCATGAACGTCAACACCGACTAATTCATCGCCGTTTATAACTTTACATCTATGTACAAAAAGTTTGTTAACCTTAAAGGTTGTCAAAACTTCAAGCTTGACTTCCTGACCTCCTGTCTTACTGTCTTCTATAATACCGCTATCGCCTGTCTGACCGCCGCATTCAGCATAGAAAGGAGTTTTGTCAAGAACAACATCTACATAGCCGTCGCCTTCTATTACTGCAAGAATTTTAGCATCACATTCGTTTTCTGTGTAGCCTGTAAATTCTGTAGAGCCGACTCTTTCTTCAACTTTTGCATATTTAATATCACCTGTAACGCTGATTTTTTCTGCGGCAGCTTTTGCACGGTCTTTTTGTTCCTGCATTGCTTTCTTATAGCCTTCTTCATCAACATTCAAACCGTTTTCAGAAGCAATTTCCTTTGTCAATTCAAACGGGAAACCGTAAGTATCATACAGTTTAAAAGCACTTTCGCCGTCAATGTCTTTTTTAGCTGAGATAAATTCATCAAGCATTTTATATCCGCGGTCAAGTGTCTTTGCAAACCGTTCTTCTTCCTTTTTAATTGTGTCAATAATTTTTGCTTTGTTCTTGACTAAATCAGGATAAGCTTCGCCGTAATTATCAACAACAACGTCAACAAGTTTGTATAAGAACGGCAAATCCATTCCGAGAATTTTTCCGTGGCGCAGCGCGCGGCGCAAAATCATTCTCAACACATAGCTTCTTCCTTCGTTACCCGGAATTACACCGTCAGAAATCAAGAATGTAACACACCTTGCATGGTCTGTAATAATTCTCAAAGAAATATCGGTTTTTTCGGATTTTGTGTAAGGTACACCGCTCATCTCGGAAACCTTGTCCATAATAGGTCTTAAAAGGTCGGTTTCAAAGGTTGATGCCACTCCCTGACAAACCATTGTAATACGTTCCAAACCCATGCCTGTATCAACGTTTTTACTTTCAAGAGGCGACTGGTTGCCTTCTTCATCCTGATAAAGTTCTGTAAACACAAGGTTCCAAATTTCAACCCATCTGTCGCATTCGCAAGTATCGATACCGCAGCCTCTCGTGTCATTACATTTATACTGTTCACCTAAGTCGTAATGGATTTCAGAACATGGTCCGCAAGACCCTGATGCCCCCGGTGGTCCCCAGAAATTATCTTTTTTGCCTTTGCGTTTAATACGTTCAGCCGGAACTCCGACACTTCTCCAGATTTCATAAGCTTCATCATCAGTTTCAAAAATCGTAATCCATAATCTGTCTTTATCAAGTTTCAAAACTTCGGTAACAAATTCCCATGCCCAGGGAATAACTTCTTTTTTGTAATAATCACCGAAAGAGAAGTTCCCTAACATTTCAAAGAAGGTATGATGGCGCGGGGTTCTTCCGACATTTTCAATATCGGAATCTTTTCCGCCTGCTCTTGCACATTTCTGACAGGAAGTAGCTCTTGGAGGATTATAAGGTGACTTCACAATCCCCAAAAATATCGGCAAAAACTGCAACATGCCGGCAGTAGTCAACAAAACCGTCGGGTTATCAGGCACAAGGCTGGAACTTTCAACAACAGTGTGCTGATGTTTATCTTTAAAATAATCTAAGTATAATTTTCTTATTTGATTTCCGGTTAGCATAATTAATTTCCTTTATAATTTTATGTATTTATAAAAAAATTATACAATAAAAAAAACTGCAACAATGTTGCAGTTTTTAAATTCTTTTATACTTCTATTACAGTATAATTGTATATTTATCTTTAATATCCTCTGATTTTATCATCTATTTCTATTTGTTTTTCCATCAATTCTCTATCACTCAACACAACTTGATCAGAGAAATCCGCAAGATCATTTAAAAGTTGTTTCTTGTCTTCAAAAGAAAGATCAGAGGCCATAATTTTATCACGCATTGCACCGACCGCCTTTACTGCTCCATTAGTATGAGATTGTTTTGGATTAGTCAAAACATCAGATATTTTCTGTGACAATGCATCTAATTCCTGCGTTTCTTGAGCAGAGTTACGCACTACCCTCTGCGTTTTCTCTGCTGTCTCCATAACGGTCTCACGAGTTTGTCCATTTTCAAACTTAGTCATGCGACGACCATACCAACCCTGAAATTGAACCTCTTTCATCAATTGACCTTCTGCAGATTTGACGGCATTAATAATTTCACCTTTAGCATTTTTAATTGTGACGATTACTTCACCAGTTTTAGTTGTAAATTCGTCTATAATTTGCGCTGTACCATCAGCAATTTGTTGTTGAAGTTCTGTCATTTCTTGTACTAATAACTGAGTATTCGAATCATTATTTGCTACAATTCTACCAGTACTGTCTTTAATAAGTTCTGTAGTACTTATTTCTCTTTCATTCGCAATCTGGGTTAATGCCATATCTTTCCAATCACTTAATTGCTGTTGATAGTTGAAGAAACCTTCTCTTTTTTTGCCGCATTTTTGCGGATCGGGCATCGGTTCAAATTGAAGGACAACATCAGGAAACTCATGCTGTAACTGCATATAAGCTTTTTTTACATCATTAGCAGCCTCATTTGTCATACGCATAGCATCGTTTTTATCATTTCCTTTAAATTTGCCAAAATTTGCAATATCTTTGCCATAAACATTAAAATCCTGGGGCTTGTTTACTTGCTCAGATTGCCCCCCCCCGCGAAGTCATTGGAATTATACCAATTTTTTGGTCTTCCGTTTTTTTCAATTCATAATTTCCTGCGGCATTATGAACGCCTCCTACATTTGATACGTAATTGTCCATGTTCTAATCTCCTTTAACTTAAAGTACCACACTGTATGTTCCATATTACGGTTAATGGAATTAAAAACTTTAACAAAACTGAGGATTAAATTTATATTAAAAAATGAAAGTGTTGATTTCAGAGGCTTTTGAGGAGAAATTTGCGTTCATAATTCTTAACAATAGCAGAAAAAATAATTTATCTTGCAAAGAAAAATGTTTGTGATAACATAAATTTTATGAGGGATTATGCAGGTACCCCACGAAACCAAACACTTGTCTAAGCCCTCTGGATCCAAGCCCTGGTAGCTCAGCTGGATAGAGCAACCGCCTTCTAAGCGGTAGGTCATGCGTTCGAATCGCATCCAGGGTAAATAAAAAAGGACGGGTTTTATCCCGTCTTTTT
>CALUPR010000017.1 GCA_944322705.1 Candidatus Gastranaerophilales bacterium | reverse complement strand
TTAATACATTACCCTGATGTTATTGCCGCGAAAAAAGCAAGCGGAACACTATATAATCAACTTTTACAGCAGTCAAAACTGGCATCGTTTTTTGATGCGTTTACGGTTCTTGCGTTTATGGCTATTGCCGTTATCCCTTTGTTACTGCTTATTAAGTATAAAAAACAAAAAACTAATAATTAACTTTAACGCAAAAATCTAATCCATATATATACGGAACTCAATGCCAGTGATATAAACATTACAATAAATCCGTATTTTAAAAAGTTCATAAATTCAATTTTATGTCCGTGATGTGCCGAAGTTTCCGATACAATAACATTTGCAGCTGCTCCGATTATTGTCATGTTCCCGCCTAGACATGCGCCGAGAGACAGACACCACCAAAGCGGCAGAGTATATTCAGCACCCATTACATTCTTGATTTCAAGAAGCATCGGTGTCATTGTTGCAGTGTAAGGAATGTTATCAATTACTCCCGAAATAAGACCGGATGCCCAGAGAATAATCATTGCAGTTGCTGATTCGGAACCTTGAGTGACGTTTAAAATCCATTTTGCCATTAATGCAATACCGCCGGATGC
This sequence comes from Candidatus Gastranaerophilales bacterium, assembly GCA_944322705.1. GTDB lineage: Bacteria > Cyanobacteriota > Vampirovibrionia > Gastranaerophilales > Gastranaerophilaceae > Stercorousia. The sequence goes on along the minus strand of CALUPR010000017.1, from coordinate 24,779 downwards.
TTCCAGACCACCTATAATAATAAATAAACCGATAAAAAAGAAAATTGTATTCCATTCAACATCGCAAAAAATATCTTTCGGTTTTTCAAACAATAAAAGAGCACTTGCGCCGAGCATTGCCGTAACGCAGGTTTCAATATGAGTTATGTCATGTAAAATAAATCCGAGAATAACAAGGAATAAAACAACAGCACTTCTCACCATTAAAGGGAAATCCGTAATTGTTTTTGAATTATCCATATTTGCAACAGCTTCCATTTTTTCAGGAGTTGTATGAAGTTCGCTTTTGAAAAATAGCCACATAACAAAAAGTACAACTGCTAAAATCACTGTAATTATCGGTGTTAATTCATTTACAAAATCCATAAAAGATAAACCTGCTGCACTACCGATAATTATATTAGGCGGATCTCCGATAAGTGTTGCAGTGCCTCCTATATTTGATGCAAAAATTTCTGTCATAAGATAAGGAACCGGATTAATATCAAGTTTTTCTGCAATAAAAAATGTAACAGGCATGACTAAAATTACAGTTGTTACATTGTCCAAAAATGCAGATGCAATTGCGGTAAATAAACCGAGTGTAACTAAAATTCCTACAGGATGACCTTTGGTAAGTTTTAACAGCCTGTTTGCAGCCCAGTTAAACATACCGCTTCTCGCCGCAATATTAACTATTATCATCATTGAAACAAGTAAAAATATAACATTAAAATCAACAAAATTTATGAAGTAATGAGGGTCAAATACCCCGTTTAATATTTTTGTCTGGCTCACAAGTCCCAGCAAAATAGTTATTCCGGCACCTAATAATGCAATAGTAACTTTAGGAATTTTTTCCAGTGCTATAAATATATAAGCAATCAAAAGTACAGATGCCGATATTGCAACACTGTGCATTTGAACAAAAGAATGTAAATGTTCTATCATAAATTCTCCCTTATATTGCTATCATGGGCTAATTATAACACAAGATAAATTTTTAAATAATATAATCCGCATCTATAATTTTTAAATCACTGTCAATACTTCGAATCTTATATTGAGCTTGCCGCGGTAAAATGTAAAGGGCATTAATTCCCTTATCAGATTCAACACCGCTGCATCTTCTGCAGTCAATTCCTCTTTCGCCTTTAGGAACATTCAAACGAACAATATATCCGCAATTTTCATGTCCTTTATAATTTAACGGATCAAGTTGAGCGATATAATCGTCGTAAACACGTGATACTATTAAATAATTGTCATTTTTAACCAAATTATTCATCTTAAAATCTTTTACACTCTCAAACGGATTAAAACTATACAAATTTTTTGAATTATTAAGCCCGAAATATAAAACAGTATCGTCTTCCAACGGTTTAGAATTATTTATAAGAATATCCAATCTTTTTATTTCAGTGTCAACCGGAGAATGCGCTCCTTTTTGGTCGTATTTCAAGAGTGCCATTACAGCATTAAAATCATCCTGTTCTAAAATTCTTCTGTCGGATTTTACAGTAGATTTAATGTTATTCGTAACCGTTTTTATACGCTGGACGAATTCAGAGTCATTTTGATACTTGTCCCTGAAAGCAATAAACCTGTCAAAAACCTGCTTTTTTAATTTTTTTGCGTCCTCAGATATAATTTTTGCAGGTTCATTAATTTTATTGTCATTTGCATGAGATGAAAGCGGGATATTCGTTTTTTTAGGAGTTTTAAGACGTCCATTTGTTAAATATATCCCAGCGATTGCTATTGCCGCAAATGCTGCGGCACCTGCAAATATTTTTGTATTCACATGCAGGTTATTTTTTGTATTCTGATTTTTATTGGATTTAGGTTCTTTTTCAATATTACTGACAGATTGAATTATAATCCTCTTATCCAACTCTCCTATTTTTAGCATGTAAAATACAAAACTTCTAAATTATTTTTTTTGCCATTGATTTTTAAACTAACTCCAAATTTGAAGTTGTAAACGTTCTTATATAGTCTTTTAAATCATCAGATGCGACATGACACTTTAATTTTCCAAAGGGGTATTTGCTGTAATGATACGCCGAAGAAAGTAAAATAAATTTCATGGCATCTATAATATTTAAGTTTGACAAATCAACAAAAATTTCAGGACAATTATGCTTTTTAACATACTCCTTAAATTGTTCTGTTATAATATTACAAGAATACTTACTACAGTCAAAATATTTAGCCATATTGAAAATTTCGTCATTTTTTTACAAAAATTAAATATTTCAGCATAATTTAATACTTTTAAATGATATTTATTATATAATTTCATTATTGATGGGGGATTAGGAAATGGAAACAGTTACTATGAATAACAATAAAATTAATGAACTTGCCAAAAACGTTCTTGACATTGAGGCAAATTCTATTTTACGCCTAAAAAATAACATTGGTGCAGAATTTGATAAGGCAATAGATATACTTTTTAATTGTAAAGGTCGTGTAATTATTACCGGAATGGGGAAATCCGGTCTTATTGGAAGAAAAATAGCTGCAACACTTACTTCAACAGGAACACCATCCTATTTCCTTCATCCGGCAGAAAGTACGCACGGAGATTCAGGAATTATAACACGAAATGATGTGGTTATTGCAATATCAAACAGCGGAGAAACACAGGAACTTTTAAATCTTCTGCCTTTAATTAAACGTTTCGGTGTTACGATGATAGGTATGACAGGAAAAATGAACTCAACATTAGCACATTCATCAGATGTAACACTGGATATTTCTGTTGAAAAAGAAGCATGTCCTCTAAATAAAGCTCCAACAGCCAGTACTACAGCGACATTAGCGATGGGGGATGCTCTGGCTGTATGTTTGCTTGAAAAAAGAGGATTTTCAGAAGAAGATTTCCTTATATTTCATCCCTCAGGAGCTCTCGGCAAAGGATTTACTTACAAAGTTGCAGATCTTATGCTCACAGAACCTGACAAACTCCCGATTGCTAAAGAATCCAATTCGTTTGCAGAAGTTATTGAGCTTATTTCTGAGAAGAAATTGGGTATGGCAATGATTGTAAATGAATCAGGTGAACTTACCGGTGTTTTAACAGACGGTGACATACGCAGAACCCTTATTAAATATCAAAATATAAGACCGCTTCTTGCAAAAGATGTAATGTCTCAAAATCCTAAACGTATTTCAAAAACTGATTACGGTGCAAGTGCACTGAATTTAATGGAAAAATATTCAATTACAGCACTTGCCGTTGTAAATGAAAATAACAAACCAATTGGTGTTATACATATTCATGACCTTTTAAAGGCGGGAGTGGCTTAAATGGGAATAAAACTTGCAGCTTTTGATGTAGACGGTGTTTTAACTGATGGCGGACTGATTTTTGATGAAAACGGACATGAGTATAAAGTTTTTAATGCCAAAGACGGTCAGGGAATTGTCAACTTGAATAATGCAGGAATTATTACGGCAATTATTACAGCCAGAAAAAACGGAACTGTTGAACACAGAGCAAAAAATTTAAATATTAAAGAGTTACATCAAGGTTCAAAAAATAAAATAGAAACTCTTGAAGGAATAATGAAAAAATACAATATTACATTTGAAGAAATAGCATATATGGGAGATGACCTGCCTGATATATGTATCTTAGAAAAAGTTAAATTAAAAGGCTGCCCGAATGATGCCGTTGACGAAGTCAAAGCTGTTGCAAACTTTATTTCAACAAAAAACGGCGGATGCGGAGCTGTGAGAGAATTTTGTGATTATATACTAAGGGGATATAAAAATGTTTGAGATTAAAACACAGGCGTTTTTCGCCGCAGCACATCATCTTTTAAACTATGAAGGCGAATGTGAAAACCAGCATGGACATAACTGGATGGTTGAAGTATTTGTAAAAGGTGATTCTCTGGATAAAAGTAATATTCTAATAGATTACAAACTTTTAAAAAGAGAATTAAAAGCCGTTTTGGATCTTCTTGACCATAAGGATTTGAATGCATTACCCGAATTTAATGGAGAGAGTCCTTCAAGCGAAATGATATCAATGTTCATTTACAACAAATTAAAAGAAAGAGTTGTACAATTAAACAAGGTAACAGTTTGGGAAACCCAGACATCATGCTGCAGTTACTACGAAGAAGAATAATCTGAAGAGGAATAAAAAATGAATTTTATACAGGCAATATTAATGGGGATAGTACAGGGCTTAAGTGAATTCTTGCCGATTTCAAGTTCAGCACATCTTGTTTTTACATCAAATTTTTATAAAGTTTATAAAGGAATTGAAATTGTTCAAACTTCAAATGAAGAGGTATTCTTTGATATAATGGTGCATCTGGGTACATTAATTGCCGTGCTGATATTTTTCAGAAAAGACGTAATTAACATTATAAAAGCAATGCTGCATGCTCTAAAAACGAAAGACTGGTCGGATAGAGAAGCTAAACTCGGACTTTTTATAATTTTAGGTACAATAGTTACGATTGCACTTGCTCTCCCGATTAATGAAGTAGCGGAAAGACTTGTATATGCTCCTTCAATTGTGGGAATTTTATTATTTATCACAGGTTTTACACTTTTATACAGTGAATATAAATCAAAAAAAATTGAAACCAAAAAAGATGAGGTAGATTTAAAGACTTCAATATTTATCGGGCTTGCTCAAGGTCTGGCTGCACTGCCAGGTTTTTCCCGTTCTGGCTGGACAATTGCAACAGGTTTATTTTGCGGTTTAGACAGAATTACTGCTGCGAGATATTCTTTCCTGTTAAGTATTCCTATTATTCTCGGAGCTTCTATGGTCTATCCGCTTGTTAAAATTGATATCCATGAAGCCCTTACATACAACTGGGAGGCAATAATCGCAGGGACTTTAGTTTCTGCCGTTGTAGGTTATATTTGTATTAAATATTTTATGAAATTTATATCAAAGTTCTCGCTTGCGATCTTTGGTTATTATTGTATAATAACAGGTCTTGCAACGGCTGTTTTCTTTGCTGTATACGGCTAAAATGATTGTTAAAATTTGTAAAATTTTGAATACAGCTAACAAAAAATAATATTTACAAGTATTCTAATAATACGTCTATATCTGTGTGGAGTAAAGATGATACAACCTGTAAACAACTTTAAAAATTCCATAAATTTTTCTTCCGGCAACAATACAGAAAAAAAGAGTTTGGACTATGACCATGACACCCTGCTCCCTAATAATCCTTTTACGTATACACGTATAGGTCTGGATAAATTTACAAATGCTTTTACTCTGTATCCTGCCAAAGGATTAAAAGGGAGTAAAAATGCTAATTTTTATGAATTTTTAACAATGGGCACTGTTCCTTATTTAATAGGCAGTGCAGGGTTAATGGCTGTATTTAACTTTGCGAATAAATATTTTTCCCCTTTTGATAAAATGCAGGCATCAAAAATCGGTCAAAAAATGGCTCTGGGGGTTTTATTTTACGGTGTTTTAAAGACTCTGTCAAAACAATTTATCAGCCGTCCGGTAAATATGCTTACAGGTGTTGATACGGATCGTCCTTATGCAAAAGTTATTTATGAACTTCCTGATAACATATATGACACAGATATAACAAGCATTGAATACCACAAAGTATTTGAGAGTGTAGAATTCCCGCGTTGGGATTTGCTTTATGGAGATCCGGCAAAAGGACAAAAAAGGAATTTCAGATACGACAAAATTGCAAAAAAATTGAATATGGGAGAAAACCTTAATGATTCCGATCAGGAAACAAAACCTCGTATCAAAGAAATTATTGTAAAATCAAGTCTTGCAAAAAGTATATCATCATATCTGTGGGCAGCAACAGGAGTTGCTCTGGCATTCCAGAAACCTTGGGAAGATTACTTTAATGCAATGACCTTTAAATTTTGGAAACCCGAAAAATTCTTAAAATCTTTAAAAGTTTTTGGCAAAAGCTTTGTAAAAAGCGCTGTTAATTTATATAAAGGTGAAGGGACAGGTTTAACAAAACATGCAGGGAAAATGCTGATAGGTCTAGCTGTGCTTTCTTCTGCGCTGGGGGTAATAAACACTGTTGCCGGTTCTAAAAAATCCCCTAAATCAAAATCAAATATCATTAAATCAAATGAAAAGCATGTGGTAAACTAATATGACATCAAATCTAATACAAAATTACATATCTAACAGACCTGCTGTAAACCAACCTGTACAGCAGAAACAAAGTGTTGCCATAGCACCGAAAAAACCGATGCCCGATTTTGATATTCAAAAAGAACTTGATAACAGAACATTTATCAAACCTCTTGAAGGCAAAGGCAGATTATTAAACGGCAATATTTTTAATGCTCCTGCTATCATGGTCAAAGATATGATTTATGATGCCAAAGCTCTGAAACATGCTGTAAGCGGGAAAGCAAACGACCATGAATTAGGTAAATTAAATGATTTCGGGTTGTTTCTGGGCGGACTTGCCATTGCAAGCTACTTATTCACCAGAAAACAGACCCCTATGACAAAAGGAATGGAATTCGTAGGTTTAGCTTCATTCCTAGGGGCAATGGCTATATGGCCCAAAATTGCAATTCAACTTCCTGCTTATTTAATTCATGGTGTAAATGTTCAAAAACAGTATGAAGACAGTTTCGGAAGAAAGAAACCATTCTATCAAGATCCTCAATTCCTGCCTTGGGATTTGTACACAGACAAAGAAATTCAAAAAATGGGCGACAGAATGGGAGTTCCTAAAGACATTCCGAACAGACGCGAATTCATACAGGAAAAAATGAAAAAAATCGGTATTCAAAATAATACATTATGGATGCTGACAGCAGGATTTGCAACCCCGATAATGAGCGGATTAATATGTAATACTGTTGAACCTTATCTTAATAAATATCTTGACAAACGAAACAATAAAGCAACAGATAAAATTCTCAATAATTTAGGTGAATATTCTCAAAAATATAAAAATATTTCTGTAGAACAAGATTTAATTAAAATACTTGATTCTAATATAAATAAATCTTTCTCAAATGAATTGGAAGAACAAATTACTTCCACTCTAACAAAATATATGGATCCTGTCATTGCAGAAAGTCTCAAAAAAGATTTACAGGAAAAAGTTTTTGGCAAAAAAACTTATACATTACAGGATAAAAACATAAAAGAAATCTTAAATAATCTGCATACAGTATTTAAAAAAGTTCCAGGAGCGGATGAAGAATTTTTCAAAGCTGTTATTCCTGATGAAAAAGGATTGATTGAAGCATTAAAAAATAATAATCTATTCGGAAGTAATATAACATCAGTGGACTTTAGCACTATATTAGATGTTATAAAAAAACAGATTGAGGAGAATTCCATAAATTATAACAAAACATATCCTGATAAACAAAAAGATCTTAGATTTATAAGAAAATTAATTATGAATAATATGACAGGTGAAAGGAATTCAAATCCTGTAAAAATTGTTCTTTCAAAAACACGTTCTAATGTTTTGAATACAGCCATTTCAGATAAATTAAAATCATTTGTAAAATTATTAGATAAATTTAACATGGAAAGTTTTTCGCTTGATGAGTATGCTCTGAAAAAAGTCGGTGCAGCTCCTGAAACAGTAATCGCAAACTACTGGAATGATGTTTCAAAAGAGTTGATGAAAACATTAGGTTTTACAAATGAAGAAATTACAAAAGCACGATTAGACAGATCTCTTATGAGTTCGCTTCTCAGAGAAAAAATTGAACATTTAGTTTCTGATAAAAATAAGTATACCAGAGTAATGGACAAACTTGTCAAAAAGATAGCCGAAATTAATGATAAAATAAAAACCAGTGATATGACCACATCTTTATTGACTAAAAATAACACCGGTTCTTATGACAATATTGTAGACGGTGTATTTGACGGATTTGCAAATCGGATAAGAAAAGAGGATCTTGGGTTTGACAGAACTGCAAAAGCAATTGCAGGCATTGATAAAAATGATATTGTAGGTACTGCAAAACAACTTCAAAAAACTTATGTTCAGGACAGGCTGTTAGGCGTCAAGAGTTCTTTCTACCGAATAATCAATACACTTGATATGTACAGACGAATTGCTTCTGATGTAAATTCAATCCCTGCATTGAACGGTAAATACACAGAAGTTAAGGAAGAATTAATAGAACTTTGTAAAATAATTACTCTTGAAGGACACTCATCTGATCATGCCACAAAATTTTATATGATGAGAAATATTGAACCTAACAGAGATAAGGGACCTGTAGAAGTTAAAAACGGAAAAGTTGTAAATAAATATTTCGGAAAAACATCAGAACTGACAGATATTCCAAAAGATAAATATTTCTATCAGGATGCAATGAGATTTATGTATGAAGGTAATATGCATTCTGATACAATGGAAATACTTAAAGAATCAAGCATAAAAGATGAAGTTCTAAAATACAGAGATGTAGTTCTTAATAAATTAGGCGGTGAAAAATATTTTGATAAACCGTATCATTTGATTAGGAAAGCAAACACTACCGGTTCTGACATTAAATTTTTATTGACAGGTATTGCTCCTGATGAACTAATCTTTAAAACAGGACAACAAGTTTATAATAATAAAAAATGGCTCAAAATATTCGGCGGTTTTGGCGCTGCATTATTAGGCGTAACAGTATTAGCCCAATTTTTCTTCGGAAAAATGAAAACACCGGCAAGAACAGGTGAGAAAAAATGATAAATACAACAAATTTAATTGCAAAAATTCAACAAATACATCCTGCAGCATTTGAAAGTAACAAAAATGCAGAATCTAAACCTGCAGCAACAACTAATTCCGGCTTACTTAATACTTATTTAAATAATCTTGCACTAATAAATACTCCTGTAGTTAAAACAGCAGAAACAACCACACCGGTTGAATATCATAACAATTTTAAAACCATGGTGCGCAATAATCAAGCAAAAATCCTTGCTATAGTCATGCGAACTTTTAACGCAAAAGATACTAACGGCAACGGATATATAGACGGAAATGAACCTAATGGAACTTTTTTAAACGCTATTGACAGATTGGATGAAGTAAAGGCTCAAGGTTTTAACACACTCCATATACTGCCTATACACCCACCCGGAAAAATGAAAGCAATGGGAACTGCAGGTTCTATTTACGCCCCTAAAGATATGCTTGCAATAGATCCTAACCTTGTTGACAAAAATGATCCCAGAAGCGATAAAGAACAATTTAAAGCATTCATAGACGAATGTCACAAACGCGGTATTAAAGTAATGCTTGATATGCCAAGCTGTGCATCTTACGATATGTTTCTTGAGCATCCTGAATGGATGGCAAAAGAACGTGACGGATTAGCCAAAACACCTCAAGGATGGAATGATATTAGAATGTTTCAACCATGGGAAGATGAAGGCAAAAGAACTTTAAACCCGAAACTCCTTGAACTCCATAAACAATATGTTGATATGTGTATTGATTTAGGTATTGACGGTATAAGATCAGATGTTGCAAGAGCGAAACCTGTTGAATTCTGGGATATAATTATACCTTATTCACGCATGAGGGATCCTGAATTTGCATGGCTTGCGGAATCATATACTTATGAAGATGCATCGCCACAGGCAAATATGGCATTTGACAGACCGGAAGATTCTTTAAGAGCCGGATATGACATGATTTACGGACAGTATCATATATTTCATGAATGGCCGGATGCTAAAACATTTATGAATTACGTAAAAGAAATGCTTGATATGTCATATAAATTACCGAAAGGGAAATCATTAATCGGCTCTTTTGCGACACATGATGATATATCACCTATGTTCCATGGCGGAGCAGACTATTGTAACCTGACTATGGGATTACAGGCAACTCTTCCGATGCTTAATCCTTATATTGTAGATGGTTATCAATCAGGAGATGATTATGTTTATCCTTACGAAGATAAATATAACCCCGTAACACAGACAGATAATCATGAAATGACCGTCCACAGAGGGAAACTCGATATTTTTAATCTTTCCAGAAAACCCGGCGGTACACAGCCTGAAATCGGGCAGTTTATGACAAAAGCTTTTGAAATGAGGGATAAATATCTTGATGTTATAACAAAAGGTACTTTTATTGAATTGGATAAAGAAGATGATCAAACTGACCAGATTATAGCTTATGCAAGACATCTTAACGGTAAAACACTTCTTGTTTTAGCAAACAAAAACGTAAATCGTTCAATAGCCTGCAAAGTAAAAGTTCCAACATTAAAAGCGGCTCAGGAGTTAAATAATCTGTTACCGTCTTATGGAAAAGAAAGCAGATTTCAGGTTCATGACAATGAATTATGCGTTGATTTAGGACCTGCACGAGTACATGTCTTTGAAATAGATACTCCTAATATAGAAAACTACTGTAAAAAAATCTATAAACAAAATATTTAAATTAGGCACATTAAATAAACAAACAGATGTAACTATTAAAAAATAGTTACATCTTTATTTTTGATTTTTTTTAGTGTTTGAAGTAAAATATTCAGGCGAGGTATAAAACTTTACCCAAACGAGAAAAAATTATAAAAAATTGTCATAAAGGATAAAAAATGCTGCAAGAATTTATAAGTTCAAAAATACACAGAGCAACGGTTACTGATGCCAACTTGAATTATGTAGGCTCAATTACTATTGATGAAACTTTAATGAAAGCTTCAAAAATAAAAGAATGGCAAAAAGTAGATATACTTGATGTAAATAATGGCGAACGATTTCACACATATGTAATTAAAGGTAAAGCTGACTCGGGGATGATATGTCTTAACGGAGCTGCCGCAAGAAAAGTTCAACCTGGAGATAAAGTTATAATTATTGCATACGGGCTTTATAACCCAGAGGAAATGGACAATTACAAACCGCAAATTGTAATTGTTGATGACAATAATAAGATTACAGAACAACATTAAAAAAAAGAGCCATAAGGCTCTTTTTTTATCTATAATTTGTAAATTGCAACGGATAGTCATATTTTTCTTCATTTGAACGAAGAAGCTTTATGATATCCTGCAAATCATCTTTATCTTTTCCTGAAACTCGTACCTGATCTCCCTGAATTGATGCCTGAACTTTCTTTTTTGTTTCTTTTATATCAGCCACAATTTTTTTAGCAAGTTCTTGATTCAACCCCTTTCTCAAGTTTATGATTTGTCTGACCTTTCCTCCCAGAGCATTTTCAACAGGCTGAGGATCAAGAATTTTTATACTTAAATTTCTTTTTACAAGTTTTGATTGCACAATATCATAAATATTACGCAATTTCATCTCATCACTTGTTGTAATTGTAACAGATTTATCAGAATCAAGTTCAACTGTCGAACCGGAATCTTTTAAATCAAATCGTGATGCGACATCACGTTTTACCTGATCAACAGCATTTACAAGTTCTTGTCTGTCAAATTCTGAAACAATATCAAAACTACAATCTTTTGCCATTTGAACCCCCTTCTTTTTATTATTGGTTATTATAACATGGAAAATGCAAGATAGAAACTACCTTGCATTTTGTTTGGATGGGGGGATGGATAATTATTATGGATTACTAACGGTTGTTGGCGTTTTTTTAAAAATATTTTTAAAACTTTGCCATCTAGAAATTTTTGGTTTCTTGTTTCCTTTCACCCAATTTACTAAATCATCCCATTTATTACCCAAATATTTAGTAATACCGCCGGCTGATTTTATTCCTTTACGAATTCTGCCGAAACTGCCCAAAGCCAAAATGAGTGCAAGCGCAATTCCGACTTTTTTCATAGTGTTCTTACTGTCCTTTTCTTTGTTCTGCATAGTTTGAAATTTGTCTTGATCAAGCTGCCTTGGTAGTCGAACACTACCCAAATAACCCGGATATCCGCCGTATAATCCCAAACCGTACATCCCGCCAAACGGCATATACATAGGACCCATTGTACTGTTTGCCAAATCCTGATACATTACAGGGGTATCGAAATTACTACCAATCATAACCATTTTCTCCAGATTAAAAACTAACCTATTTATATAAAGTATTTTTATCAAAATAAATTTACTTTTTTGTTAAGAAATATTAAAAAAGACCTTGAAAATTTCAAGGTCTTTAAAAATATTATTTGTAAAAAACTAATTATTTAGCAGATTTTGCAGCTTCAAAAACAACTGAAAAAGCTTCAGGATCTTTTACTGCCATATCAGCAAGCATTTTTCTGTTTACAACAATGTTTGCTTTTTTACAAGCATTTACAAATCTTGAATAGCTCATACCGCGTTCTCTAACAGCAGCATTAATTCTTACAATCCACAAACGACGCATATTGCGTTTTGTGGTTCTTCTATCTCTGTAAGCATATTTTAAAGCTTTCATTACTGCAATATTAGCAACTTTGAATATTCTGCTTCTTGCACCTATGAAGCCTTTAGCTAATTTTAATATTTTTTTATGTCTTTTACGTAATACATTACCGCGTTTTACTCTCATTTACTGCCTCCTATCTCGCATACTTTCTGTAAGGTAACTCATTTGAAATCAATTTGAAATGTGACTTAGAAATTGAAATCGTTTTGAAAATTCTGCGTTTTCTTGAAGCAGATTTGTGTTGAAGCAAGTGTCCAATACCGGCTTGTCTTCTTACAATTTTGCCTGTTGCAGTAACTTTGTAGCGCTTTGCAGCAGACTTGTGTGTTTTCATTTTTGGCATTTTGTCCTCCTTTTTTGTAACCTCAAGACAAATAAACCATAATAATATATTCCGGCTTTGTCCGAGGTAAGTGTACTAAAGAAGCTTTTGGCATACCAAAGCCATAAAACTTCTGCAAAATAATTATATTATGCAGAATATTTATTTGCAAGCATAATGTTTATATATCTTAATCAAAAGAAAGTTTAAGCCCTGAATAAACTTCTTTAACTTTCAAATATTCAGATAACACTATTTTCGAGTTCAAATCACAGCAGTGACCGGGATAGAAGTTTTTAATATTCAATGTTCGTAAATAAATCCCCAGCTCTCTGACCTTATATTCAGTTTTATCTCTAAGCCAAACACCGCCAATGAGAGTATTAATACGTTCTTCTCTGGTAATTAATTTTGCATGTTCAATTATGTTGGGCAGCCCGATATGTGAACAGCCTGCCATAATAACCAGACCGTCAACACCTTTATAAACAACAGCGGATTCATCAGCATATTTGTAATCACTTTTATATTTTATAGGAATTTCTCCAAGAAAAACAAGTTTTGAACTGAGCCAAACAGGTTCATAAGACAGTTCCAGATCAAAAACATCACACAAATCCCCTGCATTTCCCGGAAAACCGATGTTACGTTTTTGAGAATCAAGTTTAGGCTCAAACACGTCAGGATGAGCATAGATACTCTTATGAGTTAAACTTATGCCTGCCGCAAGCATTTTACGGTAAAGAATGTCAAGCCGGATAAGCCCTGCAGTATGATCATTATGACCGTGAGATAAAATTATTTCTGTAACTTCAGTAAGATCAAGTCCCATCTTATAAGCATTTTTTATAAAGATGTCACTATAACCGCAGTCAAACAAAATTTTCTGGTAATCGTTTTCCAGCAGAAACGAAAGCCCGGGTTCGGCCAGCATATTAATATTACATCCTGCATTGTTGTCAACTAATACCGTGAAATTCATTAAATCCTCTCATACATATATATACCCATTATAACAATATTTTTCACTAATTGCAATATCAGATTAATAAAATTTTTGCATAACCGGCAAATTCACGCCATTACAGAAAGAATGCTCTGTTAACCTGACCCCGAGACATCCCTGATAACGCTTAAACTGCATTCTGTATATTTTTCGGACAACTTCATCAACAATTTTTTTGTCATATTTTTTATAAATCTGTTCCACAGATATATTCTGTTCAATATACATTTCAATGATGTCATCCAAAATTGCATATTCAGGCAGCCTGTCCTGATCTTTCTGCCCAGGGTGAAGCTCTGCCGACGGGGCTTTATCTATAATTGCCTGAGGGATAACTTCTTTATCTTTGTTGAGATAATTTGAAAGTTTGTATACATTTGTTTTCGTCAAATCACAAATTAAATTCAATCCGCCTGCAAGGTCGCCGTATAGAGTGCCAAAACCCATCGCACTTTCAGATTTATTGCCGGTAGACAAAAGAAGTCTGTTTTCTCTGTTTGAATAAAACATTAAAATCAACGCCCGCAAACGCGCTTGCAGATTTTCTTCAGCTAAATCATGAAGCCTTTGTCTGTCTTGCATAAAAGCGTTAAATAACGGTGTTATCGGTTCTTTAACTGTCTTCATTCCGAGATTTTTTGCAAGTTCTAGACTGTCTTTTATGCTTCCTTCCGATGAAAACATACTTGGCATTAAAATTCCGAGAACATTTTCAGCCCCGATTGCTCTAACAGCAAGTACGGCTGTCAAGGCGCTGTCTATACCCCCTGACAAGCCAAGTACAACTTTATTAAATCCGGTATTTTCACAATATTCTTTCAGGGCAAAAGTTGTAACTTTTAAAACCTGTTCTTCCATCGGTTCATCATTAAAATCTACAGATGCAGAAAAATCAATCAAAGAAACACATTCTTCACAGACAGGAGCCTGAAAAACAAGTTCATTTTTACAATTTTTAGCAAAACTCCCCCCTGCATAAATATTTTCATCTGCCATCCCGACAGCATTTACATATATAAAATCACTTTTAGGTTCAATACTTTCAACAAAATCTCTATAAGTATTCATTGCAAAATATCGGTTATGAGCAAGAATATATAAGTCACATGCAGCATCTTCCATAAAAGTGTCCGAAACAAAAACTTTTTGTCCGCAGATATCAAAATAACCGTCCTGAGATAGTTCAACTGCACCGTTTCTAATTAAAATATCTCCAATCAATAGTGCAGGTTTGAAATTTTTTGAAGCAATTTGATTATAAAACTCAATCTGCGCATTTCTGCAGTTCTCATCCAGAATTAAATCCTTTCCGCCAAGATTTTCTATATCTGAACACGGAAAAACAATTAAATCCGCATCTTCTGTTACTTTATCCACAATATTTTTTAAATTAAAAATAAAATCAGCTGTTTTTAATCTTGTTTGCACTAATAAAATTTTCATAAATATTCTCCCTGCTATTGTAATTTCAGATAGTTAACCTTTTCCCAGCTTAAATCCAAATATTTAACTTTTGAATCCACTAGTTTTACCTGCAGTAAAATAGACGGAATTCTTTCTATGCGTTTAAATACATTTTCATCAAGTTTTCCTAATCTGATATTAACGGTTTTTATTTTTACATAAATGTCATTTGGATTTCTGCAATCAATATATTCTATAGATTCTTTAGAATAAGTTTCAACATATTTTGCTATTTTTTCAATTTGCCTGATTTTATTGATATCCCATTTTCTGTAATCATCGCCTTTATTACCGTATGACAAAACTTTGATTGTCTTATAATTCGATTTTAAGGGTAGAAATTCTCTTCCAATAAGTTTCCCGTCAGTCGTAAAAAAGGCAACCGGAGGAACTTTTGCATCAGGGGAAACAGTAATTGAAGGGATACGTTCTCTCACAATAATCTGTATTCTAGCAGGAAATGCATAACGTCTTATATAAACATTTTCGACAGGTGCAAGCTTCATCAATTCATTTTTTATTGAATCAGTTCCTGCCATATATAAAGGGACATTTGGAACATCGCTGTTTTTTAGGAGTGAAAGAATTTTATGAGAAGGCACAATGTTATTATTTATAATTTCAACAGAATTTCCGCCTACACGATTGAATGCCGTTTTATCCATATACCAACCGCTGCATTTTGAACAATATACAAGAAGAAATATAAAAAATACCGAAAGAAAGAAACGCATAAATGCACGGAAACGTTCTTGTTTGATACGTCCTTTTCTAACCAGACGCTCTCTGCGTTTTTTCTTTACAAGATGTTTCCCGTCATCTATCGGAGGCTGATTTATAATATCAGACTCATCAATATATTCATCCTGTGTCGATATTTCTGTTGTATTTTCTTCATCCATTATTTATTTAATCCTGCGCTGTTTAATATTAACAGAACCAATTCATCGTAATTTATACCCATTGCGGCTGCCTGAGCAGGCAAATCGCTTATGACAGTCATGCCGGGAATTGTATTGATTTCGAGAAGATACGGTATATTATCTTTCATCATAAAGTCAATTCTAGCAAGACCTCTACAGCCGGCTGTTTCAAAAGCTTTAACGGCAACTTCTTTAACATGTTTTGTAACATTTTCAGACAAATTTGCAGGGCATATAAAATCCGACATTCCTTTAGTGTATTTTGCCTCAAAGTCGTACCATTCAGTTTTTGGTCTTATTTCAAGAATTTCAGTTGCAAACGGTTCGTCTTCACATTCCAAAACACCTACTGTTACAAAAAATCCGTCTATAAATTCTTCAATTAAAACATCATCATTGTATTTTACAGCAACCTCATAAGCAGCTTTTAAATCCTCTTTTTTATCAACTTTTGTCATTCCGAAGCTTGATCCTTCACAAACAGGTTTAACAAACAGAGGGTATGTTAAATCTTTTGTTTTCTCAAATAAATCGTCCCCTTTTCTTACAAATGCCGATTTTGCCATAGGTATATCAGGATTTGTAGAGAGGATTCGCTTTGTAAATTCTTTATTCATACAAAGGGAACTTGCCATAACGCCGCATCCGGTATAAGGGATTTGAAGAATTTCTAACAACCCTTGAATGCAGCCATCTTCGCCGTATTTTCCATGAAGAGCATTAAATGCGCAGTCATAATTCCCGTTTTTAAGTTTTAGAGCAATATCTTTATCTACAATAACTTTCTCAGCATTTTTAAAGCCCAGTCTTTGCAAAGCGTCAAAACATCCCTGTCCTGAGCGCATCGAAACTTCCGCTTCAGATGACATACCGCCGCAAAGTACAGCAATTTTAGCATTTTTATCTATTTTTGATACAATATTTTGCATAATTCCGCCTCTTTTTCATTCTTTCCGCCCAAATATCTAACTTCAGGCTTCAATTCAACATTAAATTTCTCTTTTACTCTTTTATACATCTCATGCATAAGTATTAATATATCAAGAGATGTAGCATTTCCGTCATTTATAATAAAATTCGCGTGATTTTCCCAAACATGTGCACCGCCGATTTTAAGACCTTTAACGCCGGCTTCATCTAAAAGACGCCCTGCAGAATCACCTTCGGGATTTCTAAAAGTACTTCCACAGTTCGGTAAAGTCAAAGATGGTTGTTTATTCTGCCTGAATGATAAATTTTCATCCATTTTTTGCTTAATTTTATCCTTTGTTGAAGGGGTCAACACAAATTCAGCCTCTAAAACGGAATAAGGCATTTTCTGACAGATAGATGTTCTGTAACTAAACTGCATATCAGCATTTTTAAGGGTTATTACACCAAGTTCAGGGCAATATACTTTTGCGGAGCTGAGGACATCCGCAATCATCTGTCCGTGTGCTCCTGCATTCATAAATACTTCACCTCCCACAGAACCGGGGAAAGCTATCATAAATTCAAGCCCGCTTAATTCGTTTTCTAAAGCTAGTTTGGATAATTTTGTACCTCTGACGCCTGCGCCTGCCAAAACCCTGTTGCCGTCAATCTTTATCCCATCAATCTTTTTTGTACAGATAACAGTTCCTTCAAAACCGTCAGAAGAAACAAGAATGTTCGAAAAGTTTCCTGCAACAAATGCATCAGGTTCTTTTTCTTTTATTTCAACAAATTCTTCAACCGATTCAGGGAAATACATCTTAGAAATATTTCCACCGATTTTAAAAGATGTCATTTGTTTTATATCATAATCAGTTTCCAACACTGACAGCCTCTTTTCTCGCATTCAAAAGCTCTTTTGAGAGATTTGTGATAGTTCCGGCTCCCAGACCTATCACTACATCATCTTTTTTTAGTTCCGGATAAAGTTGTTTGGCAACGTCAGCAATGGAACCTTTAATATACTCACATGGAATGTCAGTATGCTGCGACAATGCTTTAACAAAATTTTCTGAATTTATACCTTCAATTTCATCTTCTGATGCCGCATAAACATCTGTTACTATAACTTTATCAACGCCTGAAAATGCTCCAAGAAATTCATCCCAAAGATTTTTCAATCTTGTGTATCTGTGTGGTTGAAAAACCGCAATAATATGTTTCCCGTCCATACCTTCCGCGGATGAAAGGGTTGCTTTAATTTCCGTGGGGTGATGAGCATAGTCATCATAAACAGTTATACCGTCAAATTCTGCTGTTTTCTGAAATCTTCTTCCCATACCTGAAAAAGTCGAGAAATGCGGTTTTACAGCATTAATATCGACACCTGCTTGATGAAGGCTTGCCAGAACAGACAACGCATTATAAACATTATGTTTTCCGCGCAGAATAATTTTTAAATCAGTTAAAAATTCACCCTTGTAATAAACCTCAAATGTTGTACAATCAGGTTTAAATTCAATATTTTTTGCAGCGTAATCCGCATTTTGCATTCCAAATGTCAATGTCTTGTGGCTGTGCAGGCTCATAGTCGCAGGACAGTCTTTATTTACAAGAACGACCGAATTTTCAGGCATATTTGAAATAAATTTTTCAAATGTTTCTAAGATTGATTTTAAACCATCTTTATAAAAATCCAGATGATCCGCCTCAAGATTATTAATAACACACACATTAGGACAATACTTCACAATAGTACCGTCACTTTCATCTAATTCTGCACAGAAAAATTTCCCATCCTGAGAATGTGCATTTATACCGAGCTCAGGAATAATACCGCCAACAACAAAAGAAGGTGTCAAACCTGCTTTTTCAAGCACATAAGATGAAAGTCCGCTTGTTGTTGTTTTTCCGTGAGTTCCTGAATATCCTATAAAAAATTTTCCCCATTTAGAAATTTCTGCCAGAATATCAGAACGATGGTAAATTGTTAACCCTAATTCACGCGCTCTTATCATTTCGGGGTTATTTTCCCGAATTGCCGTACTAGCAACAACTACGGCATCTGACGGTACATTTTCAGCTTTTTGTCCTATAAAAACTTCAGCGCCTAAATCTCTTAATTTTTGAATATATTTACTGTCAACTATATCAGAGCCAGAAACATTGCATCCGTTTTCCAACAAATATTTAGCAAGCCCGCTCATTCCTACACCGCCAATTGCGATGAAATAATATTTTTTATTTTTCAAATTTCTATCCCTATAATCTGTTTTTACATCTTCTATTATAATACATAAAACTGTAATATGTCTGTTTTTTACTATTTGTAAATATTAATTACTAAAATAAGTTTAATATTTTAGCAAAAATTTTTCTTTATCGGTTTTAAATTTTTTGTTATGAATGTTAAATTAAATTGTTACAGTTCAATTTTTAACAGAAAAATAATAAAAAATTTGCCGGAGGAGTTAATATACACATTTAGGACCAATGCAACAAATTTAACAAACTGGAAATCCTATGGTGTAAATGTTCATCGTATGTTTGATCCTAAAAACGGAGTTTATTTAGGTGAAATGATTACAAGAACCGTTAAAAATGCAGACTGTACATATATTTACCCTGAAAAAACAACCTGTAATGCCCTTGAAATTATAGAATTAAAGTTAAATAAACGCAGAATGGGATACGGGTCAAAATTTATAGAGCTTGCAAAGATTGAAAGCCGTAAAACCAATTGTAACGGAAGAATTTTTTTATGTGCAAGCCGGCTTTATGATCGCGAGCATCCCAGCCATATATTTTACAGGAAAAAAGGCTTTACTTCTGTTGATAAAAAACTAAACAAAATTATGGACGATTGTATTGCTCAAGGGAAAAATCTTGATATTGAATATGCTGACAATCTTTTAATGTACTTGCCAGTAGAAGAAAAACCCCGACATATATTATCAGGGTTTTCACAATGGTTAAACAAATTATTTAAATAATTTACTTAACTACTATATTCACTAACTTTTTGGGCACAACAATTGTTTTTACAATTGTTTTACCGGAGATTAGTTCCTTTACTTTGTCACTGTTAAGAGCAAGTTCTTTCAGTTCATCTTCTGATAAACCTTCATCTGCCTCTATTTTATCTTTAAGTTTTCCGTTAATCTGAACAACAAGCGTAATTGAACTTGCTTTAGCAAGATTTTCATCCCATTTTGGCCATTCTATATCGTGTATAGAGCCCTGACCGCCTAAATCATGCCATGCTTCCTCTGTCAGATGAACTGCGACAGGTGACATTAATTTGATTAATGTTAATATTGCAAAACTCAATACTGCTTTATCTTCATCATCAAGTTCAGACTTTTTGCTTCTCCAGTCATAAATTGCATTAACAAGTTCTCTGTATTTTGAAATTACAGTGTTGAACTGGAAGTCATTGGAAATATCATTGGTAATTCCTTTGATTGCAATATGGACAAGACGAACCATATCGTCATTTTCTTTTTTGAGTGAAGAGTGAAGAGTGAAGGGTGAAACGGTAATATATTCCGCGTTAGAAGAAATTAATCTCCAAACTCTGTTCAAAAATTTATAACATCCTTCAACTCCGGCATCCGACCAGTCAAAGTCGCGTGCCGGCGGGGAATCAGAAAGAATAAACAATCTTGCGGTATCTGCGCCGTAATTTTCAAATATTTCATCGGGATCTACTGTGTTTCCTTTTGATTTGGACATTTTTGATCCGTCTTTCAAAACCATACCCTGAGTTAAGAGATTTTTAAACGGTTCGTCAAAGTCAAGAAGTCCTAAATCCCTTAAAGCTTTTGTAAAAAATCTGGAATACAACAGGTGTAAAATAGCATGCTCAATACCGCCGACATACTGGTCAACCGGAAGCCATTTATTAACTTTATCTTTAGCAAACGGCATTGTATCATTTTTAGCATCAGAATATCTTAAATAATACCAGCTTGAGCATACGAATGTATCCATAGTATCTGTTTCACGCTTTGCTGGACCGCCGCAACACGGGCAGGTAGTATTAACAAATGTTTTAGAAGTTGTAATCGGGGATTTTCCAACAACGGTAAAATCTACATCTTTCGGCAATAACACCGGCAATTGATCTTCAGGAACCGGTTGAATTCCGCATTTGTCACAATATACTACAGGAATTGGCGCTCCCCAGTATCTCTGGCGTGAAACAAGCCAATCACGCAATCTGTATTGTGTTTTAAATTCTCCAAATCCGCCGTCAACTGCTTTTTGAGTAATTGCTTTTTTAGCATCTTCGTTATTCATTCCGTCAAATTCGTTTGAATTAACAAGAACACCCGGTTCTGTATATGCTTCAGTTATGGAAGACAAGAGGTCAGGAGGGCAGGAGGGCAGGTCTTTATCATCTTTTTTGTCATCAGGAATAATTACAATCTTGATCGGTAGATTATACTTTTTCGCGAAATCGAAATCACGAGTATCATGGGCAGGAACAGCCATTACTGCACCTGTTCCGTATTCAACAAGCGCATAATCTGCAGTCCAAAGAGGGAATTTTTCTCCCGTAAACGGGTTAATACAGTGAGTTCCTAAAGGCACACCCGTTTTTACCCTATCCGTTGAAAGTCTTTCAATTTCTGTCATTTTTCTTGCGTTGGCACGATAAGCTTCAACTGCCTCTTTATTT
Source organism: Candidatus Gastranaerophilales bacterium (assembly GCA_944322705.1). GTDB lineage: Bacteria > Cyanobacteriota > Vampirovibrionia > Gastranaerophilales > Gastranaerophilaceae > Stercorousia. Next base: position 3,130 of record CALUPR010000017.1, on the reverse strand, counting down.
TCGGGTGTAGTTAATTTCTCAATATCTTTGTATTCGGGAGCGACAACAAGATACGTAATACCGTGCACCGTATCAGGTCTTGTAGTATAGACAGGAACTTCCAAATCATTTTCAACAACTTTAAATTTAAAAATTGCACCTTCTGATTTGCCAATCCAGTTTGCCTGCATTGTTTTAACGTTATCTCCCCAGCCTGATAACTTATCCAAATCTTCAAGAAGAACTTCCGCATAATCAGTAATCTTTAAAAACCACTGTGAAAGATACTTTTTCTCAACAACATGATCGCATCTCCAGCACTTACCGTCGATAACCTGTTCATTTGCAAGTACTGTCCCGCATTCTTCGCACCAGTTAACAGCAGCTTCTTTTTTATATGCAAGACCTTTTTTATATAACTGTAAAAACAGCCACTGCGTCCATTTGTAATAATCAGGTTTGCAGGTCGTCACTTCCCTGTCCCAGTCGTAAGAAAGCCCGAGCATTTTTAACTGTTTTGTCATATATGCAATATTTTCATCAGTCCACGTTTCAGGGTTTGCACCGTGTTTCATTGCCGCATTTTCGGCAGGAAGTCCGAAGCTGTCCCAACCCATCGGGTGAAGCACATTATAGCCGTTCATCTTTTTAAAACGCGCAATAACATCCGTTATCGTATAATTTCTGACATGCCCCATGTGAAGCTTGCCTGACGGGTATGGAAACATTGACAAAGCATAATATTTCGGTTTATCGCTTGTGTCAGTGGTTTTAAAGGCACCTTTTTCTTCCCATATTTTTTGCCATTTTTTTTCTATTTCCTGTGGAAAATATGCATCTTTCATTCTTTTTCTTCTCTCCTAATCTACGTTAAAAATATTAGCACAAAAAAAAGTTTTTATGTATAATAAAGATATGAAAAAGTTATCCGTTTTATTAGTTGCAGCTTTATTATTATCAGGCAATGCCTATCTTCAATGTGAAGCCGGTATATTATCGGCACAAAAAGCACGAATTGAACAGAACAGAATCAATAAATCTATTTTAAATTCTGTAAAAAATGTAATAAACCAACAGACAATTTTTGCTAACAAATATGATCTTAAAGGGCTGAAAACACTTTATTCTCCCAACTTTGTAAACTCTGACGGATTTACAAAGGATATTTATTTTAAGCTGATTGATGAAACCTGGAAAACTTATCCTGACATTGTTTATAGTACCGAAATTAAAAATATTGAATTCAGTGAGAATTATGCATCTGTATTAGTTGAAGAAACAGCAGTTGCAACTTCACAGGAAAATATAGGCGATTTTACTGCAGTAGGCGAACTTTATTCAACCTCAAAATGCATTTATTATCTTGAAAAACAGGGAACAAAATGGTTAATAAACTCTGAAAAAATTCTTGAAGAAACATCTTCCTTAAAATACGGTGATGCAAGATATGTTAATATGGAACTTAGCGCCCCGAATCAAACAGGATCCGGGAAATATTACACTGCTACTTTAAAGGTAGACGCCCCCAAAGATTCAGTTGTTGTTGCCTCCATTAATAAAGAAAATATTGTATTTCCGCAGACAAAAACTGACGAAGCATTCAGAAAGCTCCCGGATAATAATATTCTTGAACGCTTCTTTATCTCAAATAACAAAAATGTAAATGAATACACTGTAGCATCTGTAGGAATTACAAGAGCTGAAAATTACTCCGCAGATAAAATAAGAGTGTATATGGGCGGACTTGCATTTATTATGACAAGAGTAAATGTAATACCGGAAAATAAATATTTAATATTAGATGATAAACAAATCATCAAGGATGAGGATAATGGAAAAGGCAAGTAAATTAATATATTTTGTAGTCTGTTATGTATTTTTTATTTTTACTGATCTTTATTTGTCCGACATGATGGTTGAACAGCTGTCAAACGGTTATAAATTATCTAACCCCGTTTTTTCTCTGAACTATATTAAAAACACAGGTGCAGCATTCAGTATTTTGCAGGATTCAAGGGAACTTTTAATAATTTTATCAATGGTAGCGCTTGTTTTGTTAGCATTATATGTTATTAAACACATTAAATCAATTTCTCTTAAATCCGTTTTTTTTATTTCCCTTTTATCCGCAGGTATTGCAGGAAATTTGCATGAAAGAATTGTTTACGGCTACGTTCGTGATTTTTTCCAGCTTAATTTTATCAACTTCCCTGTTTTTAATATATCTGATATATTTATAAATATCGGGGTAATTGCCTTAATAATTTTAATATTAATAAAAAGAACAAAATAACAGGAGATTCTGAAATAAATTCAGGATAACGGTCATGATATTTTATATTGATGAAAATGATGAGAATAAAAGACTTGACACCTTTTTAGCCGAAATAACTCCTGATATATCACGGTCTAAAATTCAATTGCTTATAAAATCAGGGGCAGTTAAAATTAACGGATCAGATAAAAAACCTTCTTATATATTAAAAGAATATGACAAAATAGAATTTGAAATTCCGGAAGTTGAAAAATTAACCATAAAACCTCAAAATATTCCTCTTGATATTGTTTATGAGGATGAGAATATGCTTGTCGTAAATAAACCCTCAGGAATGTTGACCCATCCAACCGCCATAGAACAGGAAAATACACTGGTCAACGCTTTATTATATAAATACGGATCAAATCTTTCGGATATCAACGGAGAATTTAGACGCGGAATATTACACAGACTGGACAGGAATACTTCAGGTCTTTTAATGATTGCTAAAAATAACCGGACTCATGAATTTCTTGCCGGTCAAATTAAAAATCATACAATTACAAAAAAATACCGTGCAATAGTAAAAGGCATTATAAATGAAGATGAATTTGAAATTAATGCCCCGATAGCAAGAAATCCTAACCAGCCGCACAAAATGATGGTAAGAGAAGACGGCAAAGAAAGTCAAACTCTTGTAAAAGTTATTGAGAGGTTTAAAGATGCAACCTATCTTGAATTGACGCTTATTACAGGACGAACTCATCAGATACGTGTTCATCTTTCCTATAAAAAACATCCTGTTTTTAATGATACTTTATACGGTGCCGGGCAGAGCAAAGTGAAAACAGAAGAACAAGTTTTGCAGTCATATTATTTGAGGTTTACAAAACC
>CALUPR010000016.1 GCA_944322705.1 Candidatus Gastranaerophilales bacterium | reverse complement strand
TTAGTTATCTTTTTCTTTTTCAAGCTTTTTGACCATTAAAACTTTGTCTTTTACCTCAATATCAACATCGTGCAAAACAGGATTAATCCCCATTTCTTCAAGATAAAGCTTAGGAATTATTATGCCGTAACTGCCACCTATTGGTCTTAAAGATTTTCTTACCATATCGTCATCCATTATAATAATATTATAATATTATAGTAACATAATAACTTGACAAAAAATTACTATTTAATTACTATTAAATAGTAAGGATATAACAATGAATAATAAGTCTTATTTTAATCAGCTTCAAGTTATTTCAGATCATGCAACAAAACTTTCAAGCTATTTGCAGGTTTTACATGTCTATGCAGAAAACGAAATGACATTTAATGAAAAAATCGGCAATATATATAAAATCCTTGACCTTGCGGTCAAGGAAATCGACATAATAACCCAACAAGTCTGACATAATTCAGTCATCCCGAACTTGGTTCGGGATCTCGCCGGAAGTCAAGTTACAACTCTAAATTAGTAAGATGCTGAAATAAATTCAGCATGACACAATTGCTCATAGAAACTAACGTCTATGTATATCAACATTGTTTTCATACAAAAGCTGTCTGCTTTTTATTTTATAAAGGTCATTTTTTTGTGTTTCCATATCTCTGAGCTTTGCATAACATTCTGATTTTGCAGCACTGTCAAGATTTTCGCAAGTTTTTAAATATTTTTCAAAACTTACACGCCGCTCTGCCCAGTAATTCTTTTTAACCCGTTCTGATTTTACAAAACTAAAAATATTAAAAATATCATGGCTGTCTTTGTAAACAGCATTTTCATACCCTGCTTCGCAAAACTCTGACCATTGAGGCGGAAGCTCTTCTCTTACAGGATCTGCGGGTTTCACAATTTCCTGAGCAGGAATAACCTCAGACTGCGGGATATTATCCTGCTGTGTCACGTCATCACATATCACAGGCATTCCAATCGCCAAAAACAATGATGCTAATAATATTTTTTTCATTAATGACTCCTATACATTTACAAGCTCTTTTACTTCTTTTCGCTTAACTTTTCTTGTTGTAGTACGCGGTAATGGCTCTTTACTTACAATTATATTAATCGGTCTTTTATATGGAGTCAACCTCAAAGATAATTTTTTAACTTCATCTTTTATAAGTTTTTCGACAGTATCCCATTCGTATTTTTGGAGAACTTCATCAGACGGGACTATAACAGCCGTAATTTCTTCGGTGCCGTCTTTTGCACCGAAAGTTCTTGAAGTTCCTAGTACACAAACCTCGGCAATATATGGACTTTTTTCAATAACAGATTCGACTTCTTCGGGAAAAACTTTTTTCCCGCCTGATAAAACTATCATATTTTTAATTCTGCCGGTTATATAAATATGACCTTCTTTGCTTATTTTCGCGATATCACCTGTATGCAGCCATCCGTCAGGTTCGATTACTTCCGCTGTAAGTTCTGGATGATTGTGATAACCTTTCATAACAGAAGGTCCTTTGAGCATTAATTCACCTGTCTGTTCATCTATACGTGCTTCAAAACTTTTCAACGGTCTGCCCACAGATGCAATATCTCCGCGTCTGTCTGTGTTGACTGATACAACAGGACTGGTTTCTGACAAACCGTAACCCTGATAAACTTTTATTCCTATTCTTTCAAAAAATTCGCCGACTGAAACATCTAAAGGCGCTCCGCCTGAAATGCAGCCCGAAAAATGTCCGCCGAATTTGGCATGGATTTTTTTGAACATAAATTTCTTTATTCTGTATGAAGGAATAAATTTAGCAAGTTTAAACATTATAGAAAAAGCTGTTTGAACAGTTATCGACGAATTATTCAGCTCAGTTTCAATGCCTGTTTTTAAAAGTTTTAAAAATGCAGGAACAACAATCATAAACTCTACCTGCTTTTCCCGCATTATGCTCAAAACATCTTTCGGTTTTAAACTGGGGGTATAATATACTGAAAAACCAAAGTTTAAAAATGTAGAAAAACCGACAGTCATTTCAAAAAGATGATTCATCGGAAGAATAGATAAAATATTTACATGTTTGTAAGGTAAAATTTGATCAAGAGCAACCTTCAAATCTTCAAGCTGTGCCATCATATTTGCAAAAGTAATTTCAACACCTTTTGGGGCACCTGTTGTTCCTGATGTATAAATAATAAATGCTGTGGAATTGGAATTTCTAAAGCGCCATTTACAGTCATAATTGTCAGGAAGTTCATAAATACTTTTTTCATCAATATTAGCAGTCGGTTCATCCATCAAAATAACTTCTTTTATTGAAGGAATTACATCCTTCAAATACCTTGCCATTTCAACATTATGCTCGGAAACCATAATTACGGAAGGTTCGCAATCAGATAATATTGATTTTAATTCGTATTTCGTAAGTTTAACATCAAGAGGAACTGCCGTCATGCCTGAAATTACTGATGCAAAAACACAAGCACCGTATTCGGGCTTAGATTCTGACAAAATTGCAAGTCGGTCGCCTTTTTGAACGTTAAGTTCATTTATAAGGTAATGTGCAAGTTTCCTTGACATTAAACCGATTCCGCGGTAAGTAAATTCTCTCCAGCCGTATTTGTTTTTCATGCCCAGAGCAACTTTATCTGCGTATTTTTCAGTACGTTCCTGAAGCAAAAATAAAACATTCTTTTTACATAATCCCATATAATAAACACCTTTCACACTATTATGATACCAGAATATAATTTTTTTTACTGAAAGTCAAGAGTATTAAGTATTTTTGTATTATAATTTAAAATGTTGATATAAATAGCGGGAATTTCAAAGATGAAAAAAGTTTACATAGAAACAATGGGCTGCCAGATGAACAAATCAGATACGGAAAGAATGCTCGGGATGTTATCTTATCTTGATTATGAAGAAACAAAAGAACCGGAGCATGCAGATTTGTTAATAGTTAATACATGTTCTATCAGACAGTTGAGTGAAGATAAAGCTTTCAGTCAGTTGGGCGTATGGGGGAAATGGAAACAAACAAAACCTGCTTTGAAAATAGGTATATCAGGCTGCGTTGCACAGCAAAAAGCCAAAAGTATTTTTAAACGTGCACCATATGTAGACTTTGTTCTCGGTACACACAAAATCTACACACTCCCTGAAATTATAGAAAAAATTAACAATGGTGAAAAGGTTTGTGAATGCACAGAAACCAACACTACAGAAGATAATCTTGCAGTAAAATACGATATAAAAAGAGTAAAAGGAGTTAATGCCTGGATTCCTATTACCGAAGGCTGCAACAACTTCTGTACATACTGTATAGTGCCTTACACAAGAGGCAGAGAACGTTCAAGACTGCCCGAAACAATTCTCAAAGAAGCAAAAGACGCTTTAAGTGCAGGTTTTAAAGAAATTACACTTCTCGGGCAAAACGTTGACAGCTACGGAAAAGACTTTAAAGATAGAAATTACAGACTTGCAGACCTTTTAAGAGAACTTAATTCAATTGAAGGAAAATTCAGAATACGTTTTGTAACTTCATACCCCACTGACATAACAGACGAACTTATAAAAACAGTTGTAGAACTTGATAAGGTTTGCGAATACTTTCATATTCCGATGCAATCAGGAAGTTCAGAGGTTTTAAAAGCCATGAACAGACGTTATGATAGAGAAACCTATGCAAAAATTGTTGCAAAAGTCCGCGATATGGTTCCGGATGTAACAATAACGAGCGACTTTATAGCAGGTTTCCCCGGAGAAACTGAAGAACAGTTTCAACAAACGCTTTCCGCTATTGATGAATTTGAACTTGATTACTCAAATTTAGCCGCATACTCACCGAGAGAAAAAACAGTTGCCGCAAAATGGGTTGACAAATTTATACCGGAAGATGTAAAAGATGAAAGATTTCAACGTTTGAACAAAAAAGTTCAGGAAAACTGCTTAAAATCAAATCTTAAATACGTCGGACGCGAAATGGAAGTTCTTATTGAAAACTTCTACGAGCATAAAGGAAAAATGATCAACACGGGCAAAACCAGAAACTTTAAAACTGTTCATATCCCCTGTGACAAAGATTTAACAGGAGAATTTGTAAACGTAAAAATTACGGGCGTGAAAACCTGGTATCTGCAGGGCGAAATAAAATAATATCTTATTCCATAATAAATATTATAAGAAGTGAATTATCCCTCTCTCGGGAGAGGGATTAAGGGAGAGGGTTTTGTTATGCGGGAACTATGCGTCCCCTCACCCCTGCCCTCTCCCACAAGGGGAGAGGGAGATTATTTACGTGCGCTAATGCGCACCGTAAAGACTTATCGTCCTAACGTCCTAACGTCTTATCGACTTCTTATAATATTTATTATGTAAATCATCTTGTTTGTACTATAATGTTACTGTCAGATATAGGGAGAATTACAAAATGGGAAAGAATAGAATTGGTATAGATGTAGGCGGTACTAATGTTAAAATTGCCCTTGTTAATGATAAAGGTAATATTCTTTATTCAAATTCAGTTCCTACACGTGCGGAAATGGGTTATGAATATACAGTTAACAATATAAAACAGGCAATTCACGATCTGCTGCAAGAAACAAAATTAAGCACAAAAGATATTGAAGGTATAGGTTTTGGCTTCCCCGGACAAGTTGATTATAAAGCAGGAATTGTCAGAAATGCACCGAATATTCCTGGATGGGTGGAAGTTCCGATTGCAAAATTAATTGAAGATGAATTCCATATTCCAACACGCGTCGACAATGATGTAAGATGTGCTGCACTGGGAGAACTTAATTACGGTGCAGGCAAAGGATGCGAAAATTTAATCTGCATCACAGTAGGTACAGGTATAGGTTCAGGCTTGATTATAAACGGGAAACTTGTCAGAGGTGCTTCAAATGCGGCAGGAGAAATCGGACATATCAAACTTCAGATGAAAGACGGTCCGATATGCGGCTGCGGTGACACAGGCTGTATGGAAGCATTTGCGTCAGGACCGTCAATTGTTGCTATGGCAAATGATTATATTAAAGGCGGCAAATCCGCAAAATTCCGGGAAATGGCTGAAGGTGGGAATATCACACCTTATATTGTATGCGAAGCCGCAAAAGCCGGCGATCCTGTTGCTCAAAGAATTTTTGCAATTATGGGTGAATATATAGGAATAGGTATGGCAAGTGTTGTCAATCTTCTCAATCCCGAAAGAATTATCGTGGGCGGCGGTGTCGCTGATGCAGGGGATTTGCTTTTAAATCCTTTGAAAGAAACTTTGTATAAACGTGCAATGAAAGTTGCAGGTGCCGCTGTTGAAGTCGTTCCGGCACAACTCGGCAATACTGCAGGGGTTATCGGTGCAAGCTTATTAATTGAAAGTTAAAAATGAGGAGTGAACGTTGAAGATTGAATAAAATCACGTATCACTCTTCACGCTTCACTAAATTAAAATGATTTACTTTTTTTACGGCGAAGAAGATTTTAATATAGAACAGGAAATCGGGAAACTGAAAAAAAATCTCGATAAAAATTTTCTTGAAATATCTTTTAAAACTTACGATAATCCTAAATTTCCTGATTTGATTTCAATCCTGAGATCACAGCCTATGATGTTCGGGAAAATGCTTGTTGTAATAAACTGTCTTGATTATTTTTCAAAAACTTTTGAAGATAAAGAAATTAAAGAGATTGAATCAGCACTTGAAGACAACAACGAAAATCTGGATATCGCTTTTGTTGCTCAGCTGCCCAGAAATGAGGGAAAAAAGCTCGACAGTCGTAAAAAATTTTTCAAGCTTTTAAAAAAATATAATGCCGTAGAATGTAACGTTATTCCGACATACAAAACAGCCGAGCTTGAAAGCTGGATTATAAAACAGGGCAAATCAAAAGGCATAAAACTTGACAAAGATGCACTTACTGCAATAATTTCTCAAATCGGAAACAACCTGCGCCAGATTGATGGTGAGCTTGATAAACTTAAACTTTTTGTTTATCCAAAAAATACCATAACAGCTGATATGGTTAAGGAAATTTGTATTTCAAATGAGGATTTGTTCGCATTTTCCGATTTTTTGATGGAAAACGAACTTGACAGAGCGCTTCTTGAGTACAGAAAACTGCTTGATACAAGATATCCGCTTGAAATTTTGTCTACTTTACAGACAATGCTCAGACGCTGGATAATTTTAAAAGCAAAAGCTAACAGCGCAACACCTGTAGAACTTTCCAGAATGACAGGAATGCATGAATATGTTGTAAAACTAACATTGCAGAAACTCAAAAAAAATAATTTACGCAATTTAGTTAAACTCAAAGAAAATCTAACCGCGGCTGAATACAGAATTAAGTCAGGACTTGCGTTTGATGTTGAAAAAGAGGTGGAAAATGCGTTGTTTAGATGTTAGAAGTTGAGAAGACCGCAGGACAGGAGGTCAAGCTGTTATCGGTGCTGCGCACGAAAATAACTTATGTAAAAAGCCTGCCTTCTTGCCTTTTGAACTTCCTGCCTTCAATAATAACAAGGATAAATAGATGAATATAAGAGAACAATATCCATTTTTAATGAAATATTTTGATAACGGTATAGCTTTACAAAACCGTCAAATTGCACATTGCATTCTGTTCTACGGTTCTGATCTTCAATCACAGTATGAACTTGCACTTGAAATAGCCAGAATGCTTAATTGCACCGGCGATCACACTAAAAACTGCCAGTGCCTGAATTGTAAATGGATTAGAGAAAACAATCACCCGGCTGTTTTGACTATCTCAAAGGTTGATAACAAACCGTCAGGAGATACTTCAAAAACCGTTATTTCAATCGATCAGGCAAGGATGATTAAAAATGATCTGCTTGTAACATCTGATTATCACAGGGTTTTAATATTCTGCGACAGAGATAATGAAGGGCATGTAGCAGGATTAAATCAGTTGAATTTTCAGGCAGATGCTGCTAATGCTTTGCTCAAAACATTTGAAGAACCGCCTTCTAACACCACATTTATTTTTCTTACGAAAGATAAATCGGATATGATAACAACTGTTGTATCCCGCGCACAGTGTTTTTACGTACCGTCAATGAAAGATGAAGACAGAGATTTTTCATTAGTGAAAGAAGTAATGGACGGATATTTGGAACTTGAACGGGAGAATGTGCTTGATTTTAATGATAAAATATTATCTCTCACAAGAGAGTATGAACCTGAACTTGTTTTTACGCAGATGCAAAATTATATTGAAGCTTTGTTAAAATCAAATTTAACAAATTTACCATTGAAAATAAAATTAATTAATGATATAAAAGTTATTGAAAAAGCAAAAAGGGAATTCCGTTTGAATATAAATATTCAAACAATCACGGAAGATTTAAGTTTTAAAATCATTTTATAGGTATTTATTAAACTATAGGAGTAATTTATGAGAATAGCAGGCGGTATTAATGCGGCAAAAAGGATTTTTATTAACAGTTTTGACAATTCAGGCAAACTCGTAAATAAACGGGTAATAAGAGGAGCAAAACAGTATGATTACTTGTACGATACTCTTTCAAAAAATAAAGGTTATGACTGCGTTTTAATAACAGATCACTCAAACGGCAGCCAATATCTTGAAGATGCTCCCGAAAAATATAACTGGCTTAAAACTCTTTATAAAACCATGTTCGGAAATACTGATGTTAAAATAATTGAAAATGCCGAAGGCAAAAAAACAGTAAGCTGTTCTTTTGTTGACTTGAATAATTTTTATAATCCTGAAACAGGAGAAAATATTTTTGCAGACTTTTACAGAGGAATGACAGGATATTTAAACAAAGACGTAGATGCCGAACAATACAGATTAACAAGACTTTTAACAAGAAAAAACAATACACAAAATATTGATAAATTAAACATAATCGGTTTAAAACAGGATTAAACAGTCACGATAAAATTTCGAGTTTATTATTTTCAAATAAATCATAAAGAGTATCAATATGCTCTTTCATTTTGTCAAGAATAAGCGAGATATTTTGCACCTGACGGTTATCTTCATGGGTATCTGCATAAGCTGATGCCAGATTTATGTACCCTTTTAATTCCGCTGCTGCATTTTCAATAATCCCGATAATTTGAACTTTATTTTTATCCATTTCGTACCTCCGAATATTAATATACATTAAAATTCTTGAGGTGTCTATTACCCATATGTTTATTATTTACCTCAATAATGTATTATACACACCAAATGGATATTATATATACCATGATAAAAAATAGATTCTCAATACTTTTAGGTATTAAAAAAATGGATAGAGGCGATGTCGCAAAAATAACAGGTATTAACAGAAAAACTCTTTATAATATCTATCACGATAAATCAAAAGGAATAGAGTTTGAAACACTTAACAAATTATGTTTTGCATTGGACTGCACACCAAATGACCTCTTCAGATACATCCCTGACGAAATAAAGTAGGTTAAATTACCCGACATTAATGAATATATTTCTTTGCTTCCTGCTCCAATTTTGCAGAGGTTCCCATTTTTTTCAAAAGCTTTTCTTCAGGCGTCTTTACACGGAACATATCTAAAAACCATACCTTTGCCATCCGAAGCCCAGATTTTGAAAATAATGGAACTTTTACACTGGACGGTTTTGGCAAATATTTTAAAAGGTCATAGTTATTAACTGCAATACCTGCATATTCTATGCTGCTTTTTTTATATTCTTTGTATCTGCCTGTAGCCGCTGACATAACCATATTTTCTCTGAGATCTATCAACCTTCTCATGGATTGTTTTGCGGTATTACTAAAATTTATCTTTGGAACAACTGGCATAATATTCTCCTTTACGGAACAATATATTACAGGCATTACAGGTTGTCAATTAAATTGTAAACTTTCCGTTTTCATAAATGAGCTTGCCGTCAGCATATATTTGCGAATTATTTTTCATATTTTTAATCATATCCCAGTGAACACCTGAAACATTCTTTCCGCCTGTTTCAGGATAAGAAGCTCCGACTGCCATATGAATTGCACCGCCGATTTTTTCATCAAAAAGAATATTCCCTGTAATTTCCTGAATTTCATCATTTGTTCCGATAGCAATTTCACCTATACCTTTTGAACCTTCATCCGTATTCAGCATTGCTTCAAGAAAATCCCGTCCGGTTTCTGCATTAAACTTAACGATTTGTCCGTTTTCAATCCACAGGTGAACGCCTGTTGCAGAGTTGCCGCGATAGTTTTGCGGGAAATCGAAATATATTTCGCCGTTAATTCCGTCCTCTACAGGTGAGGTAAATACTTCGCCGTCAGGATAATTATTTAAACCTGAACAGCTTATCCATTTTCTGCCTTCAACATTAAATATTATATCAGTTTTTTCTCCCACTATATGTAAATTTCTTACACCGTTTAAGTAACTTGCCCATTCTGTCTGCTTTTTATCAAGTTCTTTAAGCTTTGCTACCGGATCATCCAAATTCAGGTAGCAAGAGTTGAACAGAAATTCTGAATATTCATCAAAAGACATTTTAGCTTCCTGAGCAAGTGCATGTGTTGGCACATCAGCTATAACCCAACGGGCATCACCGTTTGCAGATCTGTCCATAAGAAGTTTTGACAACCCTTGCGCAGCTTTTGAGCGTCTGGCAAGCTTTTTCATATCAGCACGCGCCATATTTTTTGTATTCATTGGAGCACCGATAGAGATAAATTTGTCAACAGTTTCATATTCAAGTTTTATAATCGGATCAATATAATCAAGCTGTTCATCCGATGCGTATTTTATAAAAATATCCGACATATCTTCAAAAGATGTTCTCAAAATCGGATGTCCGCCTTTTTCAAGTACACGTTTATAAACAGCTTTTACAAGATCTTTTGCATAAATGCTTGCTGCCCTGATTTGTACAAGGTCGCCTTTTTGAACATTCGTTGAATAATCCACCAGAACTTGCGCATATTTATCCCAGATTGTTTTTTGCATTATTTCCATCCTCTTTACTTTAGTCCATTTATTATTACGCGGGGACAAGCTTACAGAGGTCAGGAGGAGGTCAGGCTATTATCTAAATGATTATGTGCATTCAGTCAAAACTGCTTGTAATGAAATATTCTTGCCATCGTGCCTTCCAAACTTCTGTTATTCTGATAAAAGTTGTAAGCTCTGTCATGGGTTGAGCGGCTACGCTCTCTCTTTAGCCGGCACAAGTTAAGTTAATACAATAACTGTGTGGCGGGTGAAGCGGCTACGCTTCTAAAGATTCATGACCTGACTTGTGGCTCTTTAAAAGAACTCCGCGTTTTGAACTATGAATAAAATCAATCATCTTTTCAATATATTCATTCATCGGAATTTCGGCTTTAATCTTTTCAATTGCCTGAGTTGTATTGTATTCATCCGAAATCAAAAGTTTAAAAGCTTCGTTTACATGAGTTCTGACATCCTGAGGGACTCCGCGGCGTTTCATCGCAATAACATTAAGTCCGCGCGGGACAGGCGGTCTGCCTTCGCCTTTAGAATACGGTAAAATATCCTGACGTGATGCAGAAAATCCGCTTATAATAGCCATATCACCAATTCTGATATTCTGATGGAATACGCTCATTCCGCCGACAAATGCACCAAAGCCGACATGGACATGTCCGCCTAAAGTTACGAGATTTGCCAGAATAACTTCATCCGCAAGCACACAGTTATGTGCCACATGTGACCCTACCATAAGCAAACATTTATTACCTATTCTTGTAGTAAAATCACCGCACGCTGCACCTCTATGAATAGTTACATTTTCTTTTATTATTGTACCGTTACCTATTACAACTTTTGTCGGCTCACCTTTATATCCTAAATCTTGAGGTTCTGAACCTATTGTTGCAAAAGGAGATATTGTACAATCATCTCCGATTTCAGCGAACTCAATATGTGCGTTTGAAATTACTCTTGTTCTGTGACCTATTGTTACGTTTTCACCTATTACAACATAAGGTCCTATTATTGCATCATCTGCAATTTTTGCTGTAGGATGAATTATTGCGGTTTTGTCTATCATTTTTTTATCCTCTTATCAATTTTTGTGAGATTTTTTTAGTTTTGGTCAGCCGTTCGTGGAGATTCACTCCCGTATCGCTCTCTCTATACTATAAATTCAATTATAGTACAAATTTCTGCTCATCACAATAATTTTATATTATTTTAATATAAAGTCTTCGTGAAACTGTAGAGCCATGTCAAAAGAATCATCAAGAGCTTTATTGACAATATCAATAAGTTTCTGGCATCTTGTTGTTGCTGCATAAGCTGCCAATGTTATATAATCTTGCTGGGCTTCCTGTGTAGTCTGAATTTTATATGCCTGACCGCCTTTGTTTATATTGTTATGCGCAGTATAAGCAGCCACTGCTAAAAGATTATCATAGGCTTTTTTAATACTTTTATCCGGCTTCATATCTTTTAAAGCTCCGACAATATTCAAAACAGCAATTTGATAAGTATCAGCCATAACATTGCTCATACCCTTTATATCAGAATATTTTCGACATATTGCATCTGCATTTTTATCAATTGAACTTTTCATTGTATAAGGATTAAATACAGTATCACAGTTTAATGTGTCCTGATCCATTCCGGCTTTTTGCTCAATAAATCTTTTCATCTTTGTCGGCGTTGTCCTTAAAGTTAAAAATGTTTCATTTTCTTCTTTAATTTTTTTCCATGCATATTGCATATTTTTTGAAAAAGATTTTTTTGCCCAATCATTAAGTCCCCAGAATGCTTTCATCGCATTTGATTGCTCCTTGCTGAATTTTTCCGGTGATGACTCAAAATCAAATTTAGGGATTTTCCTATACTTTAAAAATTTTGATAAAGCAGCCTTGATACCATCTGCCGATTTAAGCCCCCATGCCTTATTTAAAACGCGCGACAACTCTTCCGATTTGTCAGGATTTTGTCTGTAAAATTCTTTCATGCGTTCTGACATTATAAATATGCGCTCAGGGTTTTCTTGCCAGAATTTCTTCAAACCTTCCGAAATTCTTTGTTTTTGCTGAGCTGACATAGGTCCGCGCGGGATATAGACAGGTTCGCCGCTTTCTATCTGGGCTTTTCTATCCAGCGCCGCAAGCCGTTTTTCAGTCATTTCTCGTGTAAGACGTGCATTATATTCAGGATCCGAAAGTTTTAAAATATGACCGTAATCTCTGCTTACAAACGGAATGTTTAATTTTTTCATTGTATAATGCAAATCATGTCCGGCTGCATATTTTCTTAAATCACTTAAAGAAAAACCTTCTCCCCAGTATAATTTTATCAATTGAACCGTTAAATCTTCCTCATTATCAAAGTATTCCAGTTCACCCTTATTAAATTTATCTATAAAAGAATTTTCAGACACTTTTACATTTCCGACAGATACAGCATCTTTAAATTCAGGGAATTTTTGTTTTATTTCATCCAAATTAAAACATTCTTTAAGATTTGAAAAATATTTTTTATGAATACTAATCAAAGTTTCCTTTGCCTGATTTCCTTCTTCCAAAACCATTCCGATCCATTCACGTATATTTTTAGGATAAATTGATGAATTTTTTTCAGCAAATTTGTCCAGTTGTTTAACAGTCTCTGCAAGATTAAGGCTGTAGCCACCTGTAAAAGCCAAATACTGTGCGGTCGTCGGGAATTGCGTATTCGACATTTCAGGTTTCTGTTCATTTGTTAACTGTCGGGATGTATATTTATAAGTATTCAGTTTAGGGGTAATATTAAAATTTTGTATTCGATCTATTTTCATTTCTTATATTTCTCCGCATTATATAAATAACGTAAAAAATTTTTTTTGCCATTAAAAAACTAAATCTTCCCTGATTAGGGAAGATTTAGTTAATTATTAAATTTATATCTATTTCAAGGCAAAAGTCATTTCAGCCTCAACACAAACTTTGCCGTCAACTCTGCCTACGCCATGAGCTTTACAGACAGGACCTTTCACCTTTGTAAGTTCTACTTCCATCTCGAATCTGTCACCGGGTCTTACGATATTTTTAAATCTTACACCGTCAACACCGGCATATAATGTCAATTTACCTTTAAATTCAGGCATTGTCATCAAAATCGGAGCACAACACTGTGCCATAGCTTCTAACTGCAATACTCCGGGCATAATCGGATTATTTGGGAAATGTCCCTGAAAGAATTCTTCATTCATTGTCAAATTCTTGTATCCTTTAGCACTTTTACCCGGAATACATTCGGTTATCCTGTCTACAAGTAAAAACGGATATCTGTGAGGAATCATTTTCATAATATCCATAATGTCAAAACTTAAAGCTTCTGTTTTTGTTTCTTCTGTCATATCTTCTCTCCTTATTTACATTCTATTAATTTATCTTTCAACATTTTTGCAGTTTTTATATGAACTGCATGACCAGCCTCTTTTACTAAAATCTGGCATTTTAAATTCAACGGGTTGATACCTGTCAAATATAAGTCCCCGATTAAATCAAGAATTTTGTGTTTTATAGGCTCATTTTCACTGCGCAATTCTGATGTATAGCCGCTGTCCTGCAGACCTAGAGTATTTTCAATTGTAACTCCCTGAGCAAATCCGAGCATCTGAAATTTTCTCAAATCCTTATAAAAACCGAAAGTTCTTGCCTCGATTATTTCCTGTTTATTTTTAGGATTGTAAGCTGCCCAACGTCTTGTTAAATAAGGATGGTCATAATTTACGGCATAAGAAATATACAATTCTTTATGAGGCAAAATGACCAAACTTGTCTTTCCGTTAAGATAATAAACAGGTTCAGATACTGTATAATATTTATTTTTTTCAAAAAGATGTTTTTCAATACCGGCTTTTTCAAAAAGTTCTACCCATTTTTTAGAACTTCCATCTAACGCCGGAACTTCCATCTCATCCATACAAATATCAATACTATCAATTCCGCAGAAAGCCAGAGCTGCTGTCAAATGTTCAGTGAGCATTGCTCTGGATTTTTTATTCCCGAGCACAACACAATGCTCGGTTGACAAAACATTGTCGACACACGCTTCAAACGGCTCACCGCCTTTAACAAAATATCTTATTTTGCCTGTTTTAGACGGAAAAAAGTTTACCGTGCACGGTTTATTTTTCATCAAGCCATTGCCTGATATGGAAATTTCTTTAAGAATTGTGGTCATGGTTTATATTATCCTCAAATTCCTTTAGCAACGGTTCATACTTTCTGAATTTTGCAAAAATTTCCTGAGCGTCTTTCAACGTTTTTAACTGCTTAATAAAATCTTTTCTCGGCATAGCGGGGATTCCGACTACAATTGATTTTTCTGGGAATGATTTAGTTACGCCAGCTTTTGCCGTAATAATTGTATCAGATCCGATTTCAATATGATCTGCCAGACCTGCCTGACCTGCAATAGTAACTCTGTCACCGATAACGCAGCTTCCTGCAATGCCTACCTGTGATACTATAAAGCAGCCTTTACCTATTCTACAGTTGTGACCAATCATTACAAGATCATCAATTTTTGTATCATCACCAATTATGGTATTTTCAATTGTTCCCCTGTCAATAGCAGTATTGGCACCTATTTCAACATTATTACCGATTACAACTGAACCGATTGACGGAATTTTAAAGATAACCTGTTTTGTCAATGCTTCTTTTATTTCGCCTTCTTTTCTTGCCTGCTCAATATTATCAGGGTTTTCAGTTACAAAGCTGAATCCGTCAGCGCCAAGTGATACGCCGTGATGAAGTATTACATCATTTCCGACCTTTACTCTGTCACCTATATTAACTCCCGGATGGAAGAAACAATTTTTACCTATCACTGCACCGCCACCGATATAGCAGTTAGCAAGAATTTTTGTATTATCACCGATAACAGCATCATGAGAAATTACCACATTCGGACCGATTTGGACGTTTTCACCGAGTTTTGCAGTTTCGTGTACAACAGCTGTAGGGTGAACACCTTTATTCACTTCAGGAGCAGTATAGAATAAGTTAAGAAGTTTCATCATGGCAAGTCTTGGTCTTTCCACTTCAATTGTTGTCAGACCGTCAATTTGAACTCCAAGCGGAACAAGAGCTGCCTTTGCTTTTGATTTGGCAAGATTTGCAATTTCTTCTTCACCCAGCGCCAGAGCCAGAGTATTTTCATCTGAAAGCAACGGCGGAGCAATCTGCGTAATTTTTACATCCTGAACTTTTGTCAGCATGCCGCCTGTCAGAGCGGTAATTTCTTCTAATGTAAAGGTTTTCATATATCTTCTCCTTTGTGTTAAATAATTCTAAACTAAGTTGTTTTATCTATGTTGTTTGATTTTAATGAGTCATCCCACATTTTTAAAATTTTGTCATGCATATCATCCCAGTTCGGGTTATCATCTGTTATTAAAGATACAAGATCTTCTTTTTTAATATCTTCAAGTTCTTTTTTTCTTATAATAGCATCATTAAGTTCATTGTATTTTTCATAATATGCAAGTTTATCAGCTGAAAATTCATTTTCATGAAATTTACTTATTTTATTTTTAATTTCATGCATATGCATTAAAAGATTCGAGGTTACACCTATTATTAAATTTTCATCCGGTTTATCAAACAGTATGTAAACGTATGCACTCATAACCCGTTTCCTTTTAAAATTTATCCTTTTTGCATCTTTTCAATAGTTTTTGTTGTGGATTTACCTTCTACAAAATCTATAAATTCAACTCTTGTCCCGTTTTTTCTCATAATATCAGCTTCAGGAAGTGTTTCCATAGTATAATCCGCACCTTTAGTATAAACATCAGGTTTAATTTCATCCAAGAGATTTTTAGGACTGTCTTCATCAAATAGTACCACATAATCCACATATCTCAAAGCGCTTAATATTTCGGCACGATCATTTTCGTTATTAATAGGACGGGACGGACCTTTGATACTTCTTACCGATTTATCGGAATTTAACAAAACTATTGAATAATCTGCAAAAGATTTTGTTTTTTTAAGATACCTCACATGCCCTACATGAAGTATATCAAAACATCCGTTAGTACAAACAACTGTTTTATTTGATTTGTGAATTTTATCAACTAAAGCTTTTATATCTTCTCTCTTTATCAACATATCCACTAACCTTAGTTTATAAAGCTAATTTTAGCAAAAACATCAACAAAAATCCTTAAAGGTTACCTTTTGTTAAGAATAAATAAAACCCGCATTAAGCGGGTTTTATATTTTAGTTAAGCAATCTGTAAAGTTTGTTCAAGATAATCACAAGTTAATCTCGGAATATCCGCATTGAGCTTTTCGGCTTTTTCTGTCTTTTTAACTTCTTTAACTTGTTCTTTCCCGCAATTTTTTTCAGTTAATTTTCCCATAGTAAATGTTCCCCTTTTTTCCATCCATATCTTTATAAAAACATTTATAATGAAAAAATTGCGTCTTGCTGAAGTGCTCTTAATATTTTTTAATAAATAAAAGCAAGCTTTACAAGAACTAAAAAAGCTGCATTTCAATAATTTTTTTACATATTCTTACTGTATTTAATGCTGCACCGATACGTAAATTATCTGCCACACACCATAATGAGATACCATTTTTAAATGCCAGATTTTTTCTTATTCTTCCTACAAATACAGGATCAACACCTGATGCATCATAAGTTGTTGGATAAGCAAAATTTTCAGGATTATCAATAACTTTTATACCGAAAGAATTTTTCAAAATTTCACGAACTTCATCAGGGCTAATCTCGTTTTCAAATTCAATATCAACTGCTTCCGAATGCCCGTTGTAAACCGGAACTCTGGCTGCTGTACAGGAAATCGGCAAATTGTCAGGAAGATGAAGAATTTTTTTTGTTTCGTTAACAACTTTCATTTCTTCTTTTGTATATCCGTTTTCCGTAAATACGTCAATTTGCGGAATTACGTTGAATGCAATAGGTTTTTTAAAACATTTGTTATCAAAATTCTTTTCTTCAAGACGCGCCTTTGTATTTTCAGTCAACTCATTAATAGCGGCGAGTCCCGCACCTGAAACCGCCTGATAAGTTGAAACGATTAATCTTTTCATCGGATTTTTGTCAATTAAAGGTTTTAAAACAAGCATTAATTGAGATGTTGAACAGTTAGGATTTGCAATAATTCCTTTATGATGCCTCAAATCTTCATCGTTGACTCCTGCTATCACAAGAGGAACATCGTTATTCATCCTAAAGGCAGATGAATTATCAACCAGAACTCCACCGCGTTTTACAATTTCAGGAGCAAAAAGTTTTGAAGTTGACGCTCCCGCTGAGGCAAGAACAATATTAACTCCATCAAAACTTTCAGGTTGTGCTTCTTCAACCGTGTATGTTTTACCTTGAAATTCAAGTTTTTTTCCCGCTGATTTTGCACTTGATAAAAATTTGATTGTTTCAAAATCAATATTCAATTCATCAACAATTTTGGTAATTTCTCTGCCTACAACACCTGTAGCACCTAATATCGCAATATTTGGTTTTCTCATCTTACATCCTTTTTACATTATATTATCTAATCCGTATACAAAATCATTATTTTCGTAAACATGCTTAACCGCTAATAAAACGCCCTGCATATAACATTTTCTATCCATAGTATCATGTCTTATTGTCATAATTTGCCCCTGTGATCCAAAAATAACTTCCTGCGAAGCAATATAACCGGGCATTCTAACAGAGTGAATATGAATGTTTGAATATGAATTTCCTCCTCTTGCGCCTTCAATTGTTTCAGTTTCAGGACAGTTGTCTTTTGTAAAATCAGCTTTAACTTCTGCCATCATTGCAGCAGTTTTTATTGAAGTTCCTGAAGGTGCATCTTTTTTCTGATTGTGATGAAGTTCTATGATTTCTGCGTTATCAAAATATTTGGAAGCCTGACGCGCAAACATCATCATCAAAACCGCACCGGTTGAAAAATTCGGAGCAATCAGACAGCCTGTATTTTTTTCTCTTGATAATGTCTTTAATTCGGAGATTTGCTCATCTGACAACCCTGTTGTGCCAATTACAATTTTTATTCCGTTATTTAAGCAATACTTTGCGTTCTTAAAAATTGAACTCGGCTGGGTAAAATCTACCAAAATATCAATTTTGCAGGACTTATACGCTTCTTCAATAGTTTTAAATTCTGCACCTGCTATATCAATTTTGGCAACAAGTTCCGTATCAGGGCAATTTGTTACTGCCTGAACAACTTCTTTTCCCATTTTTCCTAAAGCTCCGCAAACCGCAACTTTTATCATAAATTTTTCTCCTTATTAATTTTTGAAAAAAAATTTTTCCGACGTCATTCTGAACTTGTTTCAGAATCTGCTTAAGATCCTGAAATAAATTCAGGATGACAGTTGTTTTTTTTTAATAATCAAATAGATATATTCTTAACTTTATCATAAAAAAATTTTTCTGTGCTAAAATAAAAAGTGAAGCGTAAAAGTAATACTTTTCACTCTTCACGCTTCACTTTTCACATAATAATAAGGAGAGAAAATTATGTCAGATGCAAAACTTTTAGCAGCTATTGAAAGAAGTGACACAGAACAATTACAGATTTCCATAAGCGAGTACAAAGGCAAAAGCTATCTTAATATGAGAATTTTTTACACTACAGACGGCGGTTCAACTTGGCTTCCGACTAAAAAAGGCGTAACGTTCACTCCGGATCAGCTTGATTTGCTGGAAGAAGCAATACAAGACGCTCGCAAAGAATTCATGTCTGAAGAAGTATAGAAGTGAAATGTGAAAAAGTGAACAGTGACATGAAAGCAAATTTTAAGGGAAGTTAATATGGTTAAAAATTTAACGGATAATGAACAAAATTCACTCTTCACTCTTCACTCTTCACCCAAATACGCATCAGCACTTGTAAATATTAAAGGTCTCGGGGTTAAGACATTTAGCTACCTTATCCCTGAAGAGATGAAAGATAAAATTCAAATCGGACAGGCTCTGCTTGTCCCTTTTGGCAGACAGGGGCTGATTAATGCTTTTTGCGTAGGATTTTCGGATTATTTGCCCGGGGATTTTAAGGTTAAAAAGATTAACAAAATTCTTGATGAAACCCCGCTTTTTTCAATTGATTATTTAAAACTTCTTGAATGGATCGCAAATTACTATTGCTGTGATTTAGTAACTGTTTTAAATGCTGCAATCCCGATGAAGCTAATTGAAAAAGCATCTAAAACAGAACAATTAATTGAATTTATAAAATATGATAATGCGACAAAACGGCAGATACAGGTGTTAGAATTGCTTGAAAAATCAGGCAAAATGCCGCTTATTTTGTTTGAAAAATATGCAAAAACAACCCGCGCAACAGTCAAAAAGCTTGAGCAGGCGGGGTGTGTAAAACTTATTCAGGAGGAATTATACAGAAATCCGCTTGATATTTTAAATATAACGGAGCGCGAGCCCCTGTTTGAATTGTCAGGCGACCAGAAAGCTGTTTATGAAGGTATCAAAAAACAAATAGAAGCTCAAAGAGGGCAAGAGGACATGCCTGTTACGTTTGCAAAGCAAACTGATAATTGCCTGCCTTCCTGCCTTCCCGCCGTCCTGCCTTCTGAACTCCTTCTTCATGGCGTAACAGCATCAGGGAAAACGGAAGTTTATTTCAAACTGATTGACGATACGATAAAAGCCGGTAAAAATGTACTTTTCCTTGCCCCGGAAATTGCTCTTGCATCACAGTTAACAAAACGGCTTGCAAAAAAATTCGGTACAAAAGATGTTGCAATCTGGCACAGCAGCATATCTGACGGCGAAAGATACGATGTATGGCAGAAACTTTACAAAAATGAAATAAAAATTCTTGCAGGAGCACGCTCTGCGGTATTTGCCCCTCTGAAAAATATCGGCTTAATAATAATCGACGAAGAGCACGAAAGCGCTTACAAACAGACAACACCTGCTCCAAGATATGACGCGCGTGTTGTTGCAAAAAAATTGGCAGAATTTCACAGATGTCCGCTTCTTTTAGGCTCTGCAACCCCAGATATTTCAACTTACTACAGAGCCGTTAATTCCGGCAATCTTTTTGAACTAAAAAAACGCTATAATGATGCAAAAGTTCCGCCTGTTACCGTTATAAATATGCAGGAACACGGGCGTGCAGCCTACAAAAATATAATTTCAGTCCCGCTGCAAACAGAAATTAAAGAAACGTTATCCAGAGGACAGCAGGTAATCTTATTGATAAACAGACGCGGATTTTCGACCTTCACACAGTGTCAGGCATGCGGTCATGTTATAGAGTGCCCGCATTGTGCAATTCCTATGATATGGCATTCAAAAGACCAGATGCTTAAATGCCACTACTGTAATCATGCGCAATATTTTCCTGATGTATGCCCTGAATGCGGATCAGATGCCTTTAAAAACAGCGGAACAGGAACACAAAAAATAGAACAGTATATAAAAGAACTTTTTCCGGAAAATACGGTTGAACGTATTGACAGCGACATTCTTGTAAGAAAAGGCGCACATATTAGATTATTAGAAAAATTCCAACGCAAAGATATTGATATCTTAGTCGGGACTCAGATGATTGCAAAAGGCTTAGATAATCCTAACGTTACTCTTGTAGGGGTAATTTCCGCCGATGCGAGCTTTAATCTGCCTGATTTCAGGGCATCAGAAAGAGGTTTTCAACTTTTAACTCAGGTCGCAGGCAGGGCAGGCAGGGGAGAATTTGCCGGTAAAGTACTTTTTCAAACTTATAACCCTGACTTCTATGCATTAGAAAGTGCTAAATCGCAAAATTACAGAGAATTTTATGATACGGAAATTACAGCACGCGAAGAATTTGATTATCCGCCATTCAGCCAGATTATAAGGCTTGTTTTAAGTTCTACAAATAATTTTCGTGCAGAAAAATCCGCACAGGAAATTGCCTTGCGCTTATGCACAATGATTGAAAAATTAGGGATATCAGAACGACTTGAAGTTCTCGGTCCGACACCGTGTGTAATAGAACGTATTAACAGCCAGTATCGTTTCCAAATTCTTATAAAAAATAAACTTGACGAAAAAGGACATAAATTCATATCAAGTTTTCTGAATAAAATTACGCTGCCAAAGGATATTAAAATGGTTGTAGATGTCGATCCGCTGGATATTTTGTAATACAACCAGATAAATTTTTGTAAAAAAAATAGTCGAATTGAATCAATCCGACCTTATATTTTTTGGTGAAAAATATAAAATTTATGCACTAAAGTCATCTTTCATGACATTATGCGCAAAACCAGTCAAAAAACCAACACCTGCACCTGCTACCAAAAACGGTACAGCCGGTCTCTTAAATTTCAACATTAATTTATATGCTAATGCAAATTTTCTTGTCATTGTTCTGGAGGTTTCATCTACATAACGAATAATATTTCTAAATTCTTTGCCTGCTGCAGAATCTTCTCCGCCCAGAATTTTAACCTTGCTGCTTATATTTGTATTAGAAAATGCATCTTTTTTAATTTTGTCTTCATTTTCAATCAATTTAATGAACATATCCTGAGCAGGATTAATTTGTTTTCTATTTTTATATTCAGCTACACAATTTTTGTTAGTAACCTTCCTGCAGTAATTAATTACCGTACGGGGCTTAAAATCATTTTCCTGTTTTGTTACAGGCCACAAATATTTTAGAGCATAACCGCCTGCCGTACCTAATGCCGTAGATTTAACAATAGTATTTAAATGAGTATTTTCGTTTTGTCCAATTGCACTTACTGTCATAGCTAATAAACCTTTACTTAACTAATACACGTAACATCTGCTAACGTTGAACTAGTAAATAAGTTCAACTTAAGAGATAATATGGGTGGACTTACACTTAAATATTTTGAACATCTATCTCGTGAAAACGACATGGCTCAAAACTGAGTAATTAAATCCATGTGGGATGATAACACATAATTACTTTTTTGTCAATACTTTTATGAAGTTTAACAACAACATTATAACAACAATTGCAAGTATATAAATAAAATAATGTTTAATAGTCTGACTTCCCATAAAAAGTGATGCCAATGCACCTGCTATGATAGCTACAGATGAAAGTATCACAACTGTTTTTTTCTGAGAAAAACCGGCGTGGAGCAATTTATGATGAATATGTTCGGCATCAGCCACAAACGGTGATTTACCTTTCGCAATCCGTCGTAATGATGAAAAAGTAATATCCATTATCGGAACGGCAAGAACCAAAAACGGTAATAAAATCGCAAGTGTAGCAGCTTTCATAACTCCCGTTATTGAAATTGTTGCAAGCAAAAAGCCCGAAAATAACGCTCCGCTGTCGCCCATAAAGATTTTTGCCGGATTAAAATTATAAGTTAAAAACGCAAGCATTGAACCTGCCAGAATAAAACCAATCAATGCACTGATAGGATTTGGCGGAGTCATTGCAACCGCAATAATTGCAAGCGTAACTGCATTTATTGTAACAACAGAACCCGCAAGCCCGTCAACTCCGTCTATAAAATTTAAAGCATTTGAAATTCCGACAATCCAAAGCAATGTGATTGGATATGAAAATATACCTATGTCACCTATAAACGGAATGTTGTTAATCTGAACACCAAGCAAATATACTAATGTTGCTATAGAAATCTGCAAAAATAATTTAAACTTTGCATCAAGATTATAAATATCATCAACAAGCCCTAATAGAAACATCAGCGAACCGCCGAGCAAAATTCCCGATAATAAACTTCCGTAAGGATAATAACTCATAAATACAAGGCACAAAAACGTAAGCATTGTACTTGCCCATATAGCAACTCCGCCTATTCTCGATATCGGTTTGGTATGAATTTTACGTTCATTAGGGACATCAACCAGTCCTTCTTTTTTAGAAAAACTTATAACAAGAGGTACCAGACAAACACCTATCAAATAGGCAATTACTGTTCCGATTACATGTGCGTGTGTTAGTTTTATAAGCATTGAATTAATCCTTTGTAATTAGAAGGTCAGAAGTTGTGAGGTCAGGAGGTCAAGCTAATTTTACTCAAAATATTTATTTCCCGATAACAGCCTGCGTTCCTGACATCCTGGCTTCTAGTTTTTGTATATCGGGTATTTTTTGCAAAGTTTGAGAGAACGTTCTCTTAAATTTTGCAATCCCAATTCATTATCCGATGAAAATATCGCAGATGCAATAATTTTTGCAACTTCTGTCATATCATCTTCTTTAAAACCGCGTGTGGTTACAGCCGGAACCCCCAATCTAATACCGCTTGTAACAAAGGGGCTTTGCGGATCATTTGGCACTGTGTTTTTGTTCGCAGTAATTCCTACACGTTCAAGGACATTCGCCATATCCTTTCCGGTTTTACCGGTTTTGCGTAGATCGAGCGTCATCAAATGATTTTCCGTCATTCCTCCGACGATATCCATGCCTTCATCCATCAAACCCTTTGCAAGAGCTTTTGCATTCTTTAAAATTTGTTTTGCGTATTCTTTGAATTCCGGCTTGGATGCTTCTAAAAGCGCAACGGCTTTCCCTGCAATAATATGTTCAAGAGGACCGCCCTGCATTCCGGGGAAAATAGCTTTGTCGATAATTTGAGCAAATTCTTCATCACACATCGTAATTCCCCCTCTGGGACCTCTTAAGGACTTATGTGTTGTTGTTGTTACAAATTGAGCGTATCCTGCAGGCGACGGATGAAGTCCTGCAGCAACAAGTCCGGCAATATGAGCGATATCAGCCAAAAGGTAAGCTCCGACTTCATCTGCGATTTCTCTAAACTTTTTAAAGTCAATAATTTTAGAATAGTTGCTTGCACCGCAGATAATAAGTTTTGGTTTGTGTTCGTGAGCCATCTGGCGGACATTTTCATAATCAATATTTCCGTATTCATCCACTCCGTAACTTTTTACATCAAAGTATAAGCCTGAAAAATTAACAGGTGAACCGTGAGAAAGATGACCTCCGTTAGACAAATCCATACCCAGAACTTTATCACCCGGTTTTAAAACAGCCATAAATACTGCCATATTTGCCTGAGCTCCGCTGTGAGGCTGGACATTAGCATGATCCATCTTAAAAAGTTCACAAGCTCTTTTTTGAGCAAGTTCTTCTATTACATCAACATGTTCACAGCCGTTATAAAATCTTTTATGCGGCTTGCCTTCCGCATATTTATTTGTTAAAACACTTCCGCATGCTTCCATAACAGCTTTTGATGTAATATTTTCGCTTGCAATAAGTTCAATAGTATTTTGCTGGCGTTCAAATTCTTTTTCTATTTCCGCCGCAACGGCAGGATCAACTTTTTTTATATTATCAATATTCATTTTCACCTCACACATTACCCTAACATACAGAGTTAATTATAGGTGAAAATAAAAAATCTTACAACTTGTTAAGCATATCTTTTACATAGTTAAAATATTCGTTGTTATTATACTTTTCAACGGTTTTTTGTAAAAATTCTTTCGTAACAAAGCCCATGCGATATGCAACTTCTTCAAGACAGGCTATTTTAATACCTTGATTTTCCTCAATTGTTTTCACGTACTGACTTGCCTGAAGCAGAGAATTATGTGTTCCGGTATCAAGCCAAGCAAACCCCCGCGGGAAAAGCTCTACATTTAATTTATTATTTTTAAGATAAACATTATTCAAATCCGTAATTTCAAGCTCGCCTCTGGCAGAAGGCTTCAAATTTTTGGCATATTCAACAACCTTGTTATCGTAAAAATACAAGCCTGTAACAGCGTAATTTGATTTTGGGTTTTGCGGTTTTTCTTCTATCGACAAAACTTTTAATGAAGAATCCGTATTTTTATCAAATTCCACAACTCCAAATCTTTGGGGATCTTTAACAAGATAGCCGAAAACAGTTGCGCCGCCGTTATTTTTCGTACTTTCAACAACCCGTTTAAGTTTACCCGAAAAACCTCCGCCGTAAAAAATGTTGTCGCCTAAAATCAATGCAACATCATCATCACCTATAAATTCCTCGCCCAGAATGAATGCCTGTGCAAGTCCGTCCGGAGATGGCTGTTCTTTGTATGAAAATTTGACTCCAAACTGGCTTCCGTCGCCTAAAAGACGTTTAAAATTAGGTAAATCAACAGGAGTTGAAATAATCAAAATATCCCTGATACCGGCTAACATTAAAACAGAAATCGGATGATAAATCATCGGCTTATCATAAATCGGTAAAAGCTGCTTTGAGACCGCAACAGTACTCGGATACAATCTTGTTCCTGAACCGCCTGCTAATACAATACCTTTCATAAATACCTCACAAAATTTGCCGGCAAAAATGCCTTTTAAACTTATTTAAAGTATAAGTCCAAAACTGACATATTGCAAGATTTTATATTAATTTATTCAAATCACACAATAAATCGTCAACAAAATTGTAAAGTTTTTTATTATGGTTGTTTATAACAGTTAAAATAAGCCCCATCTTAAATACAAAATTTTCATCTTCATTTTCACAATCACAGTAACTTGATGCGATCTCAAGCCAGTTTTTTTCTTCATCAATTAAATCTGATGTTTCGTTTAATCTTTCAACAAGTTCCATTTGTTTTTTTGTATAACCTTTCAT
>CALUPR010000015.1 GCA_944322705.1 Candidatus Gastranaerophilales bacterium | reverse complement strand
CATAAATCACCTATAGTATCTTTTAGTAATTGTATTACAAATATATACTAAAGAGATTATAAAATTTTGTCAAGAAAGGAACTCTTTCTAAGTGGGGAAATCCGCAATGATATTAATTATAAATTAAACAATTCCTGCAACGATATGTTAAAAGCCTTTGCAAGTCGTTTGGCAGTTGATATTGTTGTATCAGTTACGCCTCTTTCAATTGCACTTAAATAACTTGGGGATATATTCACTCTAAAAGCAAGTTCATCCTGTGTAATATTTAGATTTTTGCGCAAAAAAGCTATTTTTTGCCCAAATTTTCGTGTTAAGACTTTATCATATTTAAATGCTCTTTTGCCCATTAACGGCAATGATATAATATATATTTTAAAAATTTAAATTATCCGATAGTTGAAATTAGTATAATACTCTTGTATAAACTTAATTTTTGTAACAATTTTATTTATTTTTCAAAAAAAATAAATAATTCATATATATCAACTTCAAGTGCTTTAGCTATCCGTTTTACTGTTGATATAGTAACATCTGTTTTTCCTCTCTCAATTGAACTTAAATAGCTTGTAGAAATTTGAGCCATAAATGCGACTTCATCTTGAGGTAAACCTTTAGTTTTGCGTAATGAAGCTACTTTGAGGCCAAAATGTTTGCATAAAATTTTATCATAAGAGAATTGTTTTTTCCCCATAATTAAAATTTTATGCAATTATTTGACAAGATAAAAACTATGGGATACTATTTTTATAGTATAAACCATTATAAATAAACATTTTATAGACTAAAAATTTTTTAATAAATACTTTTATAAATTATAAAAGGACTTTTATGTATAAAAATAAAAACAAATCACCCAAAATCTCGCCGTACATAATCAGGCTAGTAAAAGATGAAACAGTAATCGGCACCTATAGAGTAAGTAAGGAAATGTTTCTTTCGGTTCAAAAAGAAGCAGCGCCTTATCAAACATTCAGAGAAAAAACAAAAAAAGTAAAATGTATTGAAACAGGAGAAATATTTAACAGTGCCAAACAGGCAAATGAAATGCTTGTGGAAAAAGGTTTAGCCGGCAGTTATACAGCATACAGCCGGATTAAAGATGTCTGCCACAATAGAAAAGAAACCGCTTATGGATTTCACTGGGAATTTGTGAAAGATTAAAAAATTTTATGTTAAAATTCTCTCATGAACATAAAACAAAGACTAATAAACGAATCGGAAAAAGATTTTCAAAAATTTTCAGCATCTTTGATCCCGAATATTAATAATGTTCTTGGTGTTCGGCTTCCAAAACTTCGTAAAATAGCAAAAGAGATTTACAAAAACGGAGATTGGCAGGAATTTATAAACCTCGGCGATTTTGAATATATGGAAGAAACCATGCTTAAAGGGATGATTATCGGACTTGTTAAACAGCCTCCTCCAAAAATTCTTGAGCTTGTTAGAAATTTTATACCTGAAATAGATAACTGGTCTGTATGTGATTGTTTCTGCAGCGGTTTAAAGTTTGTAAAAGATAACAAGGAACTTGTTTGGAACTTTATTCAGCCTTATTTTAAATCAAAAAATGAATATGATATACGCTTCGCCTATGTGATACTTCTTTCATATTACATTGATATAAACTTCATTGACAAAGCCTTAAAAATAATTGACGGGTTTAAAGACAAAAGATACTATACAAAAATGGCTGTTGCTTGGGCACTTTCTATATGTTATATAAAATTTCCCGAAAAAACTTTAGAATATTTAAAGATATCAAAGCTCGACAACTGGACGTATAACAAAGGTATTCAAAAAATCTGCGAGTCTTTAAGGGTTGATAAAAGTACTAAAACTATGTTAAAATCTATGAAAAAGAAATAACTTTTCCCTATTACTATAGTGGTTTAGATTAGCAGTTATTTAAGCATTACTGGTAATAGGAATGTGTGTGAGTGTAAATATATGGACATAACAAAAGAAAAAAAATTCGCGGCAGGACTTTCAATAACCTCAAATGCCGTTATAATTATTTTAAAATTCATTGCCGGGATTATATCCGGTTCCATAAGTATAATTTCCGAGGCAATTCACTCACTGAGCGACTGTCTTGCGTCTGTTTTAACCTTTTTTGCTGTTATGAAATCATCAGAACCGGCAGATAGCGACCATCCTTTCGGACACGGCAAATATGAGGATATATCCGGATTTATTGAAGGTGGATTAATTATTTTTGCGGGGCTTTTTATTATTTACGAGGCTGTCAAAAAATTAATTTCCCACGGCACAACAGAAGTTGATACAACTTTAGGTATCGCTGTAATGCTGTTTGCGGTTGTCGCAAACTATATTGTGAGCAGCATTCTTTTTAAAGTTGCAAAAAAATCGAATTCAATTTCACTTTTTGCGGATGGTGAACATTTGAGAACGGATATATATTCATCACTCGGCGTTATGGCAGGGTTAGTGTTAATAAAAATTACAGGTATCCATATTTTAGATCCGGTAATAGCAATTATTGTTGCTTTATTTATTTTTAAGGCAGGGTTTTCTATTTCAAAAGAAACTTTGAATAATTTACTTGATGGCTCTTTGCCAAAATGTGACATAGAAGCAGTCGAAAAAATTATAGAAAATTTTAAAGACAAAGGAGTTCACGGATACAAATCCCTTAAAGGCAGAAATATAGGACCGGAAAAACAGTTTGATATGACTCTTTTGTTCCCGAAACGGATGACAATAGAAGACTGTCACAAAATTTGTGATGAAATAGAAGCAGAAATAAATAAAACTTTGGGTAATTGCATAATCTCTATTCATGCAGAACCTGAAGGCTGTGAAAAATGCAGTTGTAAAAGTTAATTAAAAATTGTAACGATACCCTTTTCAAACAACTGTTTTTAAAGTATGCTTGGCGTGTGTGGATAAATTTCCTCACCCCAATTAAGGAGAAAAATTATGCCAAAATTTAACCTGATGTCATACATCATGCCGCCTGAGGACAAGATGTTTTTTACTTATTTTCAGGACAGTGCGGAAATATGCCAGAAGACCGCAAGGCTGTATGACAAAATTATGCACGATCATCTTAACGATGAATATAAAGAAAAAGCTCTTAAATATAAGAAAAAAAGTAAATTATCATATAAAGCTGTTCTAAAGCAGTTAAACAAAAGTTTTATAACACCGATTGAAAGGGAAGATATCCAGACAATTGCCGTTCAATTAAACAAAATCACAAAAAAAATTGTAAAAGCCTGTTTAAATTTGGAAGTGTACAGATTAAATGACTACACCGACGAAATGAAAGAACAGGCTTTAACTTTGGTTCAGGCAACAGACAAACTGGCGGAAATTATAAAATTATTCAAAAAGGTTTCAGATGTGGAAAAAATCACAAAACTGAATATTGAAATGAAAGAAATTGAATCCCACGGAGATGAAATTCACCGCCGCGCAATGGGAAATTTGTTTTCAGGCAAATACGAAGCTCTTGATGTTATAAAATTGAGAGATATGTATAAAGAAATTGAAAATGCTTTTGATGCCTGCTTCTATGTAACAGATACAATCTTGAATGTAGTTTTGAAGCAGTCTTAGGAAATTTAGAATATGACAATAACAATTTTACTTTTAATAGCTGTAGTTCTGGTAGCTCTTGCATTTGAATTCATAAACGGTTTCCATGACTGCGCAAACGCTATCGCAACAGTAGTTTCAACAAAAGTTTTATCCCCGAAACAGGCAGTGCTTTTCGGAGCAAGCCTTGAATTTGTCGGAGCATTGACTGGAACACATGTTGCCAAAACAATTGGCTCCGGCATTGTAAATGCCGATATGATTACTTTAACGGTAATTTTTTGTGCACTTCTTGCCGCTGTCATATGGAATTTGTTCACCTGGTGGCTCGGTCTTCCGTCAAGCTCATCACACGCGCTTATAGGCGGTCTTTTAGGTGCCGCAATTGTGAAAGCAGGATTTGATGTTGTTCATTTTCATACACTTATTGATAAAGTAATTATACCAATGTTCACTTCACCTGTTCTGGGATTTTGCGTAGGATTTATGTTAATGCTTTTAATTGCATGGGTAATTCTTATTCTGAGAGAAACTCCCCAGACAGTAAATAAACAGTTCAGAAAACTTCAGTTAATATCATCAGGCTTAATGGCATTAAGCCACGGTTCAAACGATGCGCAAAAAACAATGGGGATAATTACTCTTGCTCTTTTAGCAGGCGGAGTATTACACACAGGTTCTGCCGGTGATTTTGAAATTCCTATTTACGTAATCATTACCTGTGCACTCACTATGGCTGCAGGAACAATGAACGGCGGCTGGAAAATTATCAAAACTATGGGGCATAAAATTATAAAATTAAAACCGATTCATGGATTTGCAGCGGAAACTTCAGCAGCAGGCTTGATTTTAACAGCTTCACATTTTGGTATTCCATTGAGTACAACTCACGTTATATCAACTGCAATTATGGGAGTAGGTTCTACTTTCCATGCGCATGCCGTAAAATGGAGAATAGTCGGGAATATAGTAATTGCCTGGGTTTTAACAATTCCTGCCTGTATGATAATTTCATCAATTATCTACTACCTGATATATAAAATAATTTAAAAAATTTTGTAAACTGCTGTGATTTTTCACTCCGCAGCAAATTCCCAGTGAAATTAGGAGAAATTTTAAAAGATTTACGTACTAATAAATCAGAGCTGACTCTTGAAAAGTTAGCATACGAATACGATATTCCTAAAGGGACATTAAGTAAAATTGAAAGAGGAAAACAAAAATGCCAATTCGTAAATCTCTGGAAGATTTCAGAAGCTATCGGCATAAAGTGTTCTGATATTGTTAAAATGCTAGAAGACAAACTGGGTGAAGATTTTACTTTAATAGATGAATAAACAAAAGCTGATAGTTACAAAAATATAAATAATAATAAAAACATGACAAATTTTGAGGATTATTTTTATAGAAATATTGCGAAACAAGTTAAAAAATATAGACTTGAACGCGGATACACACAGGAGCAGCTTTCAGAAATGCTATCTAAAAACTTGAAATATATCGGGCATATAGAACGTTGTGAAAGAAAAATAAGCAATACAGTTATTATTAAACTTTTAGATATTTTGAAAATACAATTGAGTGAATTTTATTCATTTGATGAATTGTATAAATGGAATTAATAAGTTCCAACTGTTATATTTTTTTCAAAAGAACTGCTGCATGAGCTTCTATTGCCAGTTCCTGACCAACTGCATCCATTTTTTCATTTGTTTTAGCCTTAATAGAAATTCTTTCGGGTTCAACTTCAAGAATATGACACAGAATTTCTTTCATCTTCGGAATATAAGGCATCATTTTAGGCTGCTGGGCAATTATATTGCTGTCCAGATTTTCTATTACATATTTTTTCTCTTTTATGAGATTATAAACATCTTTCAAAAGTACAGTACTGTCGGCGTCTTTATAAAGTTCATCCGTGTCGGGGAAAAGAGTTCCGATGTCTGAAAGAGCCAGTGCGCCCAGCATTGCATCTATTATTGCATGGATTAGCACATCCGCGTCAGAATGTCCCAGAAGCCCTTTTTCGTGTGTAATTTTAACTCCGCCAATAACAAGATTTCTGCCTTCTGTAAGTTTGTGAATATCGTAACCCAGTCCTATTCTGTACATGTTTGTTACCCCTTCCGTTAATCTTATTATCACACAAAAATTTTTCTAATGTTTATGCATGATGTCATATGTTTATTAATATTGTATTTTAGATATGAAAGGCGGTTTATATGTTGTTTGAAAAAGTTTTAAAATTTATATATGCGGATCCTTTAATGAATATTCTCATATTGGTTCTTTTTGTATGGGCTTGTGTTTGGGCATATCAAAAATCCGTAAAATCAAGAAAATATTATAAATGTCCGCAATGCGGTGAAAGTTTTCGCTCAGAGCATATGGAATCAAAGCATTGTAAAGTGTGCGGTGCGGAATTGACACAAGCAAATGATACTAATGTTAATGATAAAGCAGTATAGGAGAAGAATTTATGGTTAATCGTGCGGAATTGCTTGCGGGAACCCGTCCCGAGGTAGGAAATCGTATTCTGGTAACCGAGAAAGAAAGTTTTGAAGGTTATCAGGTAATGGATTATAAAGGAATGGTATGGGGTATTTCCATGCGTTCAAAAGATGTTGTTCAGGACTTTTTTATGGGATTTAAACAGTTTGTTGGGGGAGAATTGTCTTCATATACTGAATTGTCTGATGAATCCCGCCAGAAAGCTCTGGACAGACTGCTTGCTTCCGCAAGAAGAATAGGGGCTAATGCTGTTATAAATTTTCGATTTGAGATAGCATCATCTCCCTATGCGGGAAATGCTGAAGTTGTCGCTTACGGAAACGCTGTTGTTATTAAGCCTATAGTTAATTATGTTCCTATGGGCGGTCTTGGTAATCTTATTGCAGAATTTGTAGATGCTTATACGGGATGCAAAACAAATTTTGAACCAACAAAAACCTATATTGAATCTCCCGCAGGAGAGGTTATTGAAAATGCAGGATACAAGTTTGTTGTTTGTCCTAAATGTAAGACAAAATACAAAGTTGATACGGATGAAAACGGCAAACCGAAAATTAACGGTCTGCAGGATGCTGACAATCTGGAACCGGGAATGCAGATTTACTGTCTGAAATGCGGCACTAAATTCACAATTCCGGAAGTTTAGTAATGAACGGTGGGAACACTTCGCTTATCCCCCCTTGCTATGTACAGAATTTATTTACGGCTTTTACAAATCCGTTATTATCAACGGTATCGGTTATGAAATCGGCACATTCCTTTAATTCGGGTGTGCCGTTTCCCATAGCAACTTTTATTCCGCCTGATTTTAAAAGTTCAATGTCGTTGTTTTGATCGCCGATTGTTAAAACTTCGTCTTTTTTTATGCCCCATTTGTCACATAAATATTCAACAGCGCAGGATTTTCTGGCGTCTTTATGCGAGATTTCGCAAAAATATGGGGTTGATTTTACTATATAAAGATCAGGGTATTTTTTTTCAAGATAATTAACCCAGCCTGTAACCGTATCTGCGTCACCGTATTTTATCGCAAGAATTTTGTTTACATTTTTAATTTCCAGATTGTCAAACGGGCAGACAGTGTAGTCAATATATCTGGCATCAGTATATTTACGGATTGTTTCGTCATCTTTTTCAACATATAAAACATCATCCATATAAAGATTTATGTGAACATTGTTATCTTTTGCCCATTTAATAATTTCTTTTGCGCGCTCTTGATTTAAATCTTTGCGGTAAAAGACTTTTCCGTTTTTTTTATTTTCTTTAATCATTCCGCCCTGATAAGAAACTATCGGGGTGCTAAGACCGAGTTCATCTGCAAGAAATGTTGTTGCACAGTGCATTCTTCCTGTTACAAGTACGACCTTCACGCCGCTTGCTGAAAGTTTTTTTATGCATTCTTTAACTTCCGGTGTAAATCCGAAATCCCATTTTAATATTGTTCCGTCTATATCTGTTGCGACCATTTTGATTTTATGTGCAGACATATTATTTATCCTTTAATTTTTGCTTTCAATAATGCGCATAGTGACTTTGCGTCACTAATTTCTCCGTTATCAATCATTTTTAGAACTTCGTCATAGCTGTATTCAAAAGCCTGAATAATTTCGCCTTCATCGGGATGGCAGTGCGTGAATTTCAAATCTTCGGCTTTATAAAGATATAATTTTTCATCACTGTAACCTGGAGATGTATAAACGTAACCCAGATCAGTCCATTTATTTGCACAATATCCCGTTTCTTCTTCAAGTTCGCGTTTAGCTGCTTCAAACGGATCTTCTCCAGCTTCAAGTTTGCCTGCCGGAAGTTCAAACAATACTTTTTTCAAGGGATATCTGAACTGTTTAACCAGCAGAATTTTATCTTCTTTTAAAGCCAGAATAACAACACCACCGGAATGTTTTACAACTTCTCTGAAAGTTTTTTTGCCTGTTGATAGTTCTACAATATCTTTGAATACTTTGACAACTTTTCCATCGTATATTGATTGCGATTCTAAAGTCTTTTCCGTAAATTCCATAACTTTAACCTTTATATCAGTTATTTTATCATAAAATATCAGAATTTTTTTAATTTTGCATACGCTGCATCCATAGCTTTTACACCCTGTCTGCCAAAGTCTATTGTGTACATCATGCTGTCGCCTACCTGTGTAACCTCTTTAATATGACCGATACCGAGTTTGTCATGAAAAACCCGTTCTCCTTCATTAAAGACATATTCAATCGGGGTTGTTGTTTCCATACGTTTTTGGCGTTCTTCTTCTGCTTGTTGCTGCATGCGTTCTTTTTGTTTCTTTTCTTCAAGCATACGTTTTATAGCGTTATCCTTGAAAAATTCTTTTACCTTTTGTTCATCCCGCTCTTTGTTTTCTTTTGATTTAACAAGAATTGTGCGGGAAGCGGTTCGTTGTGGTCTTTCATAATATGTTGAATTTTGTTTTTCTCTGTCAGATTTTGTGTTACCTGTAGCAAGTCCGCGGGTAGGTGCTACAAAGCCTTTGCCGAAACCCGATGAAGGTTTTACATATCCGTAGCTGTCAGTTTGAGCAGCGGAATATGAGAAGTCAGACTTTCCGGTGCGAGCTTTTGATACTGCATTCTGGAAAGTTGAAGTTCCGCTTGTCGAGCCTTCAAATCCGATAGAATTCAAAAGCTGCCGCGGAATTTCATCAATAAATCTTGACGGATTGTAGTATTTGTATTCACCCCACATCTGGCGTCGTTTGGCGGATGTCAGGTATAATTTTTCTTCTGCGCGGGTAACACCTACATACATCAATCTGCGTTCTTCTTCCATTTCAGAAGGCACATTGAAGGTTCTCTGGTGGGGGAAAACTCCTTCATCACATCCTGCAAGAAATACTACCGGGAATTCAAGACCTTTTGCTGAGTGCAGGGTCATCAAAGTTACGTTGTTGCTAATGTTTTCAAGTGCGTCTGTATCTGACACAAGTGCAACCTGCTGTAAAAATTCGCCGAGTGCATTATCCTGTTCTTCCGGTACAAATTCGCCCGCAACGTTTACTAATTCTTGCAGGTTTTCAATATCAGCTTCGCTTTCGGGTGTATTTTGCATTTGCAGTTCTGCCAGATATCCTGTTTTTTCTATTACAAGAGTTACAAATTCCTGAAGCGAATAGGAATTTTGCGCGTCTTTAAATTTCAGGATAAGTTCTGAAAAATCTTTAAGTTTTGAGCGGGTTCTCGGTGGAATTTCAATAGCTTCTTCAATCCTCTGGCATGCTTCAAAAAGGCTTATATCTTCTTTGTCAGCAAAATCAGCGAGATTTTTTATTGTAGTGTCGCCGATTGCACGCCGGGGAACATTTACAATTCTTCTGAAACTTTGTGAATCATCAGGGTTATAGATTAATCTCAAATAAGCGATTATATCTTTGATTTCTTTACGGTCGTAAAATTTCAGACCGCCATAGATTTTGTAAGGAATTCCCGCAGCCATGCAGGCTTCTTCTATTGCACGTGATTGCGAATTTGTACGGTAAAGAACTGCATAACGGTTGTAATCACCGCCTGAATCCTGTTTTATGCGGCTGGCAATAAAGTTTGCTTCATCGGCTTCATCCTGCGCTTCAAAGTAATCTATAAGTTCACCTTCGCCTTTGTTTGAATACAAAACTTTGTCTACACGTTCGGTGTTGTTCTCAATGATTGCGTTTGCAACATTGAGGATATTAGCGGTTGATCTGTAATTTTGTTCAAGTTTAATTAGTTTTGTATTTTTAAAATCTTTCTGGAAATTCAAAATAATTGTGTAATCAGCCCCTCTCCAGCTGTAAATTGATTGGTCAACATCACCGACTACGCACAATGAACGTTCTTTAGGAATGTCAGCCTGAAGATTTGAATAAAGCATATTGATAAGCTTATACTGTGCCATATTGGTATCTTGAAACTCGTCAACAAGAATATGCTGGAATCTGTCATAATACAATTGACGGACATCTTTACACTGTTCAAGAAGTTTTACGGTAAGCATAAGCATATCGTCAAAATCGATAGCGTTGTTGTTATTGAGTAAATTTTCGTATTCTTCGTAAATTGCGGCAATCTTTTGGGATTTGAAATCTCTTGCAAAGGTTGCAAATGTATATGCATCCTGCATTTTGTTCTTGGCGTTTGAAATTACCGCTTTTACAAGTTTGGGAGCATAAACTTTATCGTCAAGGTTAAGTTTTTTTACTGCCTGCTTAATTACAGCATTGGAATCAGCCTCATCATAAATCGTGAAATTTTTATCTAACTTTTTTCCTGATTGGAAGCTGTAATTTTCTATATTTTCGCGTAAAATTCTTCCGCAAATTCCGTGAAAAGTTCCGACCCACATATATTTTACGGTATTTTCGCCTAAGATATTGCCCAGACGCTCTTTCATTTCTTTTGCTGCTTTGTTGGTAAATGTAACTGCAAGAATGTTTCTGGGGCGTACACAGCATTCTTTTATTAAATACGCTATTCTTGAGGTAAGTAATTTTGTTTTCCCGCTGCCTGCACCGGCTAAAACCAATAGCGGACCTTCTACGGTTTTGACAGCTTCTATCTGTTCCGTATTAAGATTATCAAGTATATTTTCCATATCCCTTCCCAAAATAAAATTTTTGTGATATAATCAGCATAAACTAAAAACGTGTAGATTGCAATCAGAAAGTGAGAAAAATGGTAGAAATTGACATGAAAGAAATATTAATGGGTTCAGATGATGAAAATAAAGAAAAACAAAATTCAATTGTAGTTCCGATTGATGATGATATGGATAAAATTTCTTCGGATTCTCCTGATACCGTTGATGAACTTGCAATGGAACTCGCTACCATTCAGCAGTCTGCCAAAAGAGTTGCAATAATCGGAAGCCGTAATCTGCCGATTACCCATCAGCAGATGATAGAAACCCTTGCAACAGCACTTGTAATGCAGGGCAATACAATTATTACATCAGGCGGTTCGTCAGGTACAAATGCTGCAGCAATTCGCGGTGCTATGAAGGCTAATCCTGATAAATTAAAAGTTATTTTGCCGCAGACAATTGGTCAGCAGCCGTCTGACGTTCAAAATCAGCTTATCGGTGTTCCAAATATTGTTGAACACCCTGACAGAGCAATGATGACACTTGCTGATGCATCAAGAGTTTGCAACAGAGAAATCATAGATGATTGCAATCAGTTGATCTGCTTCTTATCACATACAAGTAAAACTTTGCATAACGCTGTTCAGTACGCTGAAGAAGGACATAAAGTTATTACTGTATTCTATTTGGATTAGTTCTATAAAGTACAACTAAAACGGCTATTTTTTTATGTAAATAATTCCAGTTTATTCCGTTCTGTAGTCCATACTCTGAAGGGATAACCTTTATTCTCATTTATAAATTCCAATAAATTCTGTTTTTTATCTATTTTTAATTTATTTAGTGACTTTGGAAATACTACAATTTGATTATCTAATTCTAAACCGTCAAATTGTGGATATTTTGTTTCAAAATCATTTTGTGTTTTGCGGATAAATTTGGCTTCTATGTTAGAAACTTGTTTAAATTTCATATTTTTTAATCCGCTGATGGTATAAATTGTCGGCTGCGGGTTATCTAATTTTTTTGTATTTCCAAAATGTAAAGGTGCGTCTTTACTTCTAATATTGGCATAGAAGGGGCTTAACTTTTTCGTTCTTGTAATATATAAACCTGAGCCGTACTTATTTAATCCTTCGCCTGAGCCTAATTTTGATGCATCAAAAAAGTCAAAATTAAAAGGTGAACCATGATAGGCTATATCAGGCTTTATTTCAGCATTTGGATGATTATAGAATAATTTGGATTTTTTATTAAATGGCACAGTTTTTTTTACAAAACTTTTACCTCCTGTTTTTATCCAATCTGCACAATATTTAACTAAATTTACTCCTAATTTATCCATATTGATACAATTCCTTTCTTTATTTATTTCCCCTTATAATTAGAAACTATTTTATTAAAAAAATTAAATACTTTTGGCTAATTGTTTTGATTTAAATTTATTGTTATTTTTTTATTTATACCATTTGTATTCCAGTATGTGCTCATATATAAGTCAGCTTTTCCATCTTTGTTTGTATCTTGAATGAGAGTATTATTTTTAATTTTTTGCGATAATCCGCCAAAAGATTTTATTTCTGTTTGTGCGGTACACAAATCATTATTTCCGTTTGTTAGAGTAACAGGTTTTCCTGTCATATATTTATAAGCTTTTCCAAGTAATGTCTGAACATTTTCTCCTGTAGCGGCACATTTATCTTTCAATTTTGACATATTTATATCTTTTTTACCTGATATATAATTATTTAAAATATAAAGTTCAATATTATCGGTAATTTTTCCGTCTAAGTCTTTTGAACAAAAATCAATAATCATTTTTTTAGTATTTTGTTCTAACTTTGACTTTCCTATATATGCTTTAACAGCATTCATAGACATCCCGATTTCCAATCCCATATTAATTCCTCCTTGTTTATTTTCCCCTGTCTTATTTTTATAAAGTATTTTTTTTATATAAAATTGCTCTTATTTAAAAAAAATTGTATTTATGTTAAGCTGATTTTATGACCGAACAATTAAAAAAACTTACAGGCAAGAATAAAAACGACTATGAATCTGCTGCAGCGGATTTAGTAAATATACCCGATGTTGAGCTTTTTAAAGAACTGGTAGAAAATGATGGTTTTTTATTTGATTTTGTAAAACAGAATACGGCTGAAAGGATTTCAAATGCCGTTAATGAAACTAATTACAAAAACCTTCTTGCATTTTTAAAATATTATTCACCGTCTTATGAAGATGTTATTGTAAGTTCGCTTGTAAAATATGCGGATGAAGATTTGACCGATATTATGCTTGAAAAGTTTGAAAACGGCAATGTTGATGAAAAAACTTATGCCGCAAAATATTTTACTTACATTCAAGACCCTCTTGCTTTTAATTGTTTGAAAAATTATGCATATTCGGATAATGAATTTCTGGCTCATAACTGTGCTGCGGCTCTTGGAGCCTGCAATGACACAGAAGCATATAATCAAGCTTTGGAAAAACTTAAAAGCTCGGACGATTTTGAACAACTTTCTGCAGTGAAATTTCTGGTGTCATACGGTGATAAAAATGCAGTAAGCAACATTCTTGAAGCTATGAAAAATTCTGCTATGGCTGAAAATATTGCCGGCGAAATACCTTATTTAATAAGTATTTTTGAACTTCTTGACGAACGGTATGTTGATGGTCTGCTTGTTTTAAATAATATAATTAATGGTCTTGGTGAAATTTTTCCGTTGTCTGTTGTATTTGATTATGAATTGTTTGACGTGTTTGAACGCTTAATTCATAATTTTAACGACAGTAAAGCAGCAATAGTTATTTTGAACGCAAAAGAAAAATTTGATATTCTGACTGAAAACGATGAATATCTGTTTGACGAAGATAAAGACACAAAGAATGAAGTTCAAGATATAAAAAAATTGCTTAAAAGCGTTAATAAAAAAGAATTGGAAAAATATGTTGTTGAAGAATTAAATGAAAACAGCCCTTTTGTTTTTACAGCGCTTGAATTTGCAACAGATGTTTTTGCGGTGAAAGAACTTTTAAAATCAAATAACCAGACGTTGATATTAAAAACGGTTGAGGTTTTAAAATCACTCGATGCACTGGATGAAACAGCAAAAACCGTTGCATTATTGAAAGTTACGGATATAAAT
Source organism: Candidatus Gastranaerophilales bacterium (assembly GCA_944322705.1). GTDB lineage: Bacteria > Cyanobacteriota > Vampirovibrionia > Gastranaerophilales > Gastranaerophilaceae > Stercorousia. The sequence continues at coordinate 12,257 of CALUPR010000015.1, read as the reverse complement.
ATTAAAGCAATTATTCGTTCATTGTAGCTGATTAAGACGTGTGTTATAATAATCGGTATGAAAAAAAGAGTATTAATAGTTGACGACTCAAGCAAATGGATATTGTATCATAAAGATGCGGTAAGAGAAGTTTTTAAAAATGATGTTGAAATTGATACAGCTTCCTCTGCTAAAGAAGGTGTTGAAAAATTAATGCTTTCTATAGATACCCCCTATGATTTTATTTTGACAGATATGCAAATGGAGCCTGATTTTTTACCGCTTTATGCAGGTGAATGGTTTATAAAACAGATAAAATTCTTTAACGAATATAAAAACACAAAAATTATAATTATTTCTGCAACAAGCAATATAAGACAAATTGCTGAAAATTATTCGGTTGATTATATCCCCAAATACAGATGTAATGACTTAAAGGAATATTGTAACAAATTATTAAATCTATAATTAAATTTCTAAAGTTTTTATGCCGAATATCCGATACATAAATTGTTGAAAGGTTAGACAAAAACAGTTGTCGACTGTTAGAAAGGAAAATTTATGTACGGATATATATCTTGGCCCGGAGTATACAGTTTTAAGCAAGAAATCGGAATGTTCATGGAATATCTTCGTGAACAGATTGATGAAGTTATGAAAAAGATTGAAGAAGCGGAAGATGCAATTGCAAAATAGCAACTGCATAGCATAGAAGTTGATTAGGATTTGTAAAGCCGGTATATTTAATACCGGCTTTTTGTTTGTAAATTTTGGTTAAAATGAGTAGAAGGTTGGACTTTTAGCCCGGCATTAAATTTTATTGAATACCAGTTTGTTATTTTCAAGCCCTACTTCTATTTTGTCACCTTTTTTGAATTCGCCTTCAAGAATTTTCATTGAAAGCGGGATTTCAACAAGCTGTCTTATTACACGTTTCAAAGGTCTTGCACCGAAAAGCGGTTCATAACCTTCATCTGCGAGATGGTTTTTTGCTGTATCGGTCAATTCAAGTTCAATATTTTGATCAAGCAGACGTTTTTTTAGAGAATTTGTTTGTATATCCACAATACTTTTTAATTCTTCAAGTGTCAGAGGTTTAAACATTATAATTTCGTCGATACGGTTCAGAAATTCAGGTTTGAATTTTTGTCTTAAAGCTTTGTTTAGTTCTTCTTTTTTCTGTTCTTCTGACAGGTTTTCATCAAGAATTATATCGCTTCCGAGGTTGCTTGTCATAATTATAACCGTATTTTTAAAATCAATAAGTCTTCCCTGACCGTCTGTCAAACGTCCGTCGTCAAACATCTGAAGCATAAGGTTAAATATATCCGGATGAGCTTTTTCAACTTCATCAAACAGAACAACAGAATACGGTTTTCTTCTGACAGCTTCCGTTAGCTGACCGCCTTCTTCATACCCTACATATCCTGCCGTAGCACCGACTAACCTTGATATTGCCGCTTTTTCCATAAATTCTGACATATCAATACGTACAAGAGCGTCTTCATCGTTAAAAAGAATATAAGCAAGTGTCTTGCCGAGTTCGGTTTTGCCGACACCTGTCGGACCTAAGAAGAAAAATGTACCTATGGGACGTTTGGGATCTCTGAGTCCGGAACGTGACAGACGTATGGCATTTGCGATTTTCGTAACAGCTTCATTCTGCCCTATAACGCGTTTATGCATAACTTCTTCCATGCCGATTAATTTTTTTGACTCATCTTCCATAAGTCTGTTAACCGGAATACCTGTCCATTTTGCAACGATTGCTGCAATATCGTCCTCATCGACTTCCTCTTTTATCAGTCTGTTTTTACCGGATTGGCTTTGAATTTTTTCAAGTTTCTTTTCCATATCCAGCATCTGACTGTATTTGACTTCAAGAGATGCTGCCATTGTAGGATTTTTCTTTGACATTTCAATTTGTGATTTTAGTTTTTCAATATTACGTTTTACGGCTGCTGTAGAATCAATTACTTTCTTTTCATTAAGCCATTGTTCTTTTAATTTATTTATTTTGGCTTCAATATCTGATATTTTTTTAGTCAGTTTTTCTGCCTTTTTCAATGCTTCTTCGGAACCGTCTTTTTCCAGAGCTTTTTTATTCATTTCAAGCTGCATTTTTTCGCGGATAAATACATCAATTTCCTCGGGCATTGTGTCGATTTCTATTTTGAGAGCAGAGGCTGCTTCATCCAGTAAATCAATTGCTTTATCCGGCAGATGTCTGTCTGCAATATACCTGTGAGAAAGTTTTACGGAAGCAACAATTGCACTGTCCATAATTTTTATACCGTGATAACCTTCATATTTATCTTTTAATCCTCTGAGTATGCTTATTGTAGTTTCAACAGAAGGTTCATTTGCGACAACCGGTTGAAAGCGGCGTTCCATTGCTTTATCTTTTTCAATATACTGCCTGTATTCATCTATAGTTGTGGCACCTATTACTCTTATGCCTCCTCTTGCAAGCATAGGTTTTAATAGGTTGCCTGCGTCAGCTCCTCCTTCAGAGGAACCTCCTGCCCCCATAATTGTATGAATTTCATCTATAAACAGAATTAAATCATCTGCTTTTTCTTCAATGGCTTTTAGAACGGATTTTAAACGTTCTTCAAATTCTCCTCTGTAAGAGGCTCCGGCAAGCATTGCACCTAAATCAAGAGCCAAAATTTTATCATTTTTAAGTGTTTCCGGTACATCACCCGATACAATACGCTGTGCAAGCCCTTCTATAATTGCTGTTTTGCCGACACCGGGTTCACCGATAATAACAGGATTATTTTTTGAACGTCTGTTTAAAATTTGTATTGTTCGGCGAATTTCATCATCTCTGCCTATGACGGGATCAAGTTTGTTGTTTTTTGCGCATTCCGTTAAATCTGTTGTATATTTTTCAAGTGCGTCGTTTTTCTTGCTGTTTTTAATATCTGATTTGACAGGTTTTGCAGGTTCGGAATTTTTTTCTTCCCCGTTGTTGATTGAACCGGATGCGGTTTGAGTTTCTTCAACATTTATAATATTATTAACTTCTTCAGTCATTTTTTCATAAAGTTCAAGCCTGTTTATTCCGCTTTGCTCCCATAAATAATTTAATGTTTTGTTATCAATCCTGAAAAGAGCTAACATAAGATGTTCAATACTAATTTGCTCATCATTTCGTTTTTCTGCTTCATCACTTGCGATATTCATGACAGCAATTGTGTCAGCTGAAAGTCTGACATCGGAGAATTTTCCTCTTGCATAATAAGCACGTTTGGAAAGGTAGTTATTTAATCTGTCAACTATTTGAGGATTATCTGCCCCTACCCGTTCAAACAATATTTTCGGTAAATCATTTTGATCCAGCATTAAAGCAAGCATCAAATGTTCAGGAGCAAGTTCCGGAAAATTTCTTGCTGCAACTATTGATTTGGCTGATTTTATTATTGCCTGAACATGGTCTGTAAGAAGCATATTAAAACCCTTTCTCATACGTGATAGACTTTAGCGTTATTATAATTAACAATTATACAATTGCTTATATTTAAAATCAAAAATGTTTCAATAATTTAAAATGAAAAAGTAAATAATTCTCTAATTTCTACTCCAAGGGCACCTGCAATTGCAATTAATTTTTCAAGAGTCGGGTTTGCTTCGCCTCTTTCTATTTGTCCCATGTAGATTTCACTTATATCAATCTTTTCCGCAAATTTTTCTTGAGAATACCGTTTACTTTTCCTTAGGTACGCAATTTTCGCACCAAGTTTTTTATAAGCGTTATTTTCCATCGTAAATTATTATAAATTCTTGACTAAACAATTACTAAATGGTACTAATATGGTTATATATGTTAGCAGTATACTTTTATTAATTATAAAGGAATAAATAATGGTCTACAGTACAAGAATCAAATTTAAAGAAATTGAACAAAAAATTATTGAACAGCTTAAATACGGTTACACAAATGCAGAAATAGGAGAAATACTTCATATCAGCCGTCATACGGTAAAATATTATGTTTCTTCAATAATGTATAAGCTTGGTGCCGTGAACAGGATAAATGCTGTATTTTTGCTTGCATCAGGCGGGTACTTTAAAGAGATTGAATAAGATTTTTTGCAATATTGACGGCTTCTTCAAATACGTATTTATTTCTTAAAAAATCTTCTCTTTCAATATATTTGCCGACTATTTTTCTGGCAAAACTACCTATAGCAATTCCGTTATAATTTATCCCGCACATTTTAGCAAGTTCTGCTGTTTTTGAATTTGTTCCGCCGGAAAGCATTGTATAAACAGGCAGTTTTGCATTTTGTACAATTTCCGCTGTTGCAACCGCCTGCAGAGTCGTTTTGTAATCATCTTTCCCGCCGCTCATAGGAAAACCATCTGCCTGAATGATTGTTGTGTATGGTTTGCGATTTTCTGTCATTTTTTTGATAAGTTCAAGCATTTTTTCTTCACTCAAATGTCCGCGAGCAGTACAAATACTCAGCATTCCCGGATAAATATCGTTAATATAATTCCATTTGTCAAGAGCTTCATCAATGTTTTCACCCATTGCATGAAGTTCTATGCAGTCAATTCCTTTTTCTATTAAGGGCAAAAGAACTTCTTTAAGGTCTAAATTTTCTTCCCTGAAAGAAATTGCACCGTGTTTGCATACGGAATAACATCTCCCGCATCCGATGCAGCGAGCTGCGAGCACTTTACAGTGTTTAATAGCTTTTTGCGGGCAAATTTCTTCACACTTGTGGCAGCCGGAGCATTTTTCATAATCTATTTGTGCTTTTCTTATGTGCGGATCTCCCTTAATTCCGACACTTACGCACAAATAACCTTCTCTCCCTTGAAGACCGCGTTTTGCGGCATCAATAATTTCAGGCTTTGCAGACAGGTCAAAAAATTTACACCCTGCAGCAGAATATAAAGCAACGAGTTTTTCTACTTCCAAGGCATCTTCATTGCCTGCTCCGCATACAAGTTTAAAACATTTCCCGCTGTCTAAAAGTTCTTTCAGCATCCTAGTACACCATATTATTGTAAATTATTTCGGATGCTTTGACAATAAATTCTTTACCCAGCGGAGAATTATGCGGACGATTTGCAAAGATTACAACAATATATTTTTTACCGTTAGGAGCGTAAACAATTCCTGCATCTCCGAGCATTTTTCCGATATCGCCTGTTTTGTGAAGGAAAGTCGCACCTGATGGCAAGCCTGCTGCAATAAGACGATTGTTGTGAACATGTCCCATATAATCAAATATTTTTTCACGTGATGAGGTGCTTAAAAAATCAGGATTATCTATGTTATAAAGAATTGTAGCCATATCACGCGCTGTTGAATGATTTGTTCCTCCCAGGTCAGGAAGCCAGGTTTGAACGTAAGTATGTTTCAGCCCCCACTCTCTTATTCCTGAATTAATATCCGTCATAGAACCGAGTTTTGCCATAAGCATATTGGTTGCCGAGTTATCCGATTCCGTAATCATCATCCGTGCAAGGGTATCAATTGAGTATTTTGAATTTGCCGCCTTGAATTGCAGGCTGCCGGAACCTTCTGTTCTGTAATATTCAGTCAAAGGCATTTCATCATAAATTGTAAGCTGATTTTTTTCAATTGAACGGAAAAGCTGCACAAGTACGGGAAGTTTTATAATACTTGCTGTAGGAAAAATCTCATCAGCATTTACATCAGCATAATTTCCCGTTCCATAATCCCAAACGTATATAGACGGATGAATTGAGGGATACATTGAAGTAAGATTTTTCAGTTGATTTTCAAGTCCTGTTAGTCTTGAGCTTTCTGTTAGAGAGGTCATTTGCGGTTTTTTAACCTCCGCGCCTTCCAAAGATCTTTGTCCTAAAAACCAGTGGTTTGCAAGATAGTTTGATGTCGGGAATAAAATTTGCTGATAATCCGCTTTAACATTTTTATATGGAGTAGGGTTGAGCATAAACTTTGTTACTTTATTAAATCCGTAAGGAAGAACCGAAAACCCGAGCAGCGCAACTACTGCAACGGAAACAATCCTATGGATAAAATAGTTGCGTTCAATTTTCTTTTGATTGGCTTTATGCCTTATATATACGGGATGTGTAGATGTCTGATAGCGTCTTTGTGTATATTGGCTATTTTGACGCGGGTAAGTGTATCGGGTATAGCTATCATTATATTGTTGTCGTGCTAATTCCGGCATAAATATCTAATTCCTCCCCAAAGGATTTTCTCCTGTAATATTTATTTTACTTTACATAAAATAAAATGGCAAGTCAGTTTACATTTTTTTAAGATATAATTTTAATAGGATACTAAGATACTAAGGTCCTAAGATAAATAGGAGAATAATAGAAATATGTCAGAAGATTGCATTTTTTGTAAAATAATTAACGGAGAATTTAATACAGAATTTGTATACGAAAACGAATATGTTGTTGTTTTTAAAGATATCAATCCGAAAGCATCTGTACATTTGCTTGTTGTTCCGAGAGTTCATGTTGAATCTTTAAATGAGCTAGAAGATAAAAAACTTATGGGTGAATTGCTGGCGGCTGTCAGAGAAACAACTAAAAAAATCGGTTTAAAATCATATAAAACTTTGATTAATACAGGCAAAGAAGCAGGACAGGAAGTTTTTCATTTGCATATACATATTTTAGGACAATAGTTTAAGGAGAAAAATAAAAATGGTTAAAAACGGAATAGAAAACGGATATTATCACGAAATTACACCCGTAGGATTCGGGATTGCTATAAAAGCAGGAAAAGTTTTGTTTTCAAAACAGTCAGATTTTCAAAAAGTTGAAGTTTTTGAAACAGAAAGTGCTCTCGGACGTGTTTTAACACTGGATGACTTAATGATGACAACTGAAGGTGATGAATATCATTATCACGAAATGATTGCGCATATTCCGATGATGCACCACAAAAATCCTGAAAGTGTTCTTGTTATAGGCGGCGGCGACGGCGGCACTGTTAGAGAAGTTTTGAAACACAAAACCGTTAAAAAAGTAGTTCTTTGTGAAATTGACGGAATGGTAATTGACGCGTGCAAAGAATTTTTGCCGACAATATCCTGCGGACTTTCAGACCCGAGAGTTGAAATTAAAGTTGAAGACGCTATTGAGTTTATTAAAGACAAAAAGAATGAATACGATATAGTTTTAATCGATTCAACAGATCCGATGGGACCGGGCGAAGGCTTGTTTACGGAAGAATTTTACACAAATGTAAAAAATTCGCTTAAACAAGGCGGTATCGTTGCAGCCCAATCAGAAAGCCCGTTTGTTAACAAAGAAGAAATCAAAAAAATGTATAATTTGTTGAAAAAGGTATTTCCTGTTTGTTCAACCTATACATCAAATATTCCGACCTACCCGGGCGGCTACTGGGCATGGGCGTTTTGTTCAGAGAATGTTGAACCATTGTCATACTTTGCGGATGACAGATATCAAGACATTGTAAAAACCTGCAAAATCTATAACAAAGATTACCACAATGCACGGTTTGCCCTGCCAAACTATTTGAAAGAATTGCTGTAGCAGATATAAAGAGGTATAGATGCAAAGATGCAAAGTCTTTTACATGCGCTTTGCGCACTAAAGAGAACTATGCATCTAAGTTACTTAATATAGCTGTTTACACCAAACAATATCTAAATTGTCACCCCTGAAATAAATTCAGGATGACAAAAATTTTGGTTCGTTTTGTCAAACAAGTTCAGCTTGACGTTTTATAATTAATTTAAACAGCAATATTAGGCACAATATAAGCCTCTTTGCATCTGCTTGTTTTTTATGTTAAAATATACACACATTAATTGTGAGGGAGAAAAATGTCAGTTATCATAATGATTTTGCTTATAGGTCTTTTAATTCTTGTCCATGAACTCGGGCATTTACTAACGGCTTTGTTTTTTAAAGTAAAAGTCGATAAGTTCGGCATAGGTCTGCCTATCGGTCCGACGCTCTGGGAAAAGAAAGTCGGCAGTATAACATTAGTCGTACACGCATTTTTATTCGGCGGATATGTTTCATTCCCTGATGATGACAAAGATTCCGAACTCCCTCAGGATTCTCCGGACAGGTTGATGAACAAGCCTGCATGGCAGCGTGCAATTATCTTTTCGGCAGGTGTAATTGCGAATGTTATTTGTGCGTATGTACTTGTTCTTTTGACCGCTTTCATGTGGGGTAATCTGCCTTCAGGAAAGTTTGATACTTATGTAAACGATATTGTTGCCGAAAAAACTCAGTCCGTATGGCAGTCAGGCATGCAAAAAGGCGACAAGATTATTGAAATAAATTCATCTCCGGTTAATTCCAAGTATGCTGTTAATCTTTATGCAATGTACAGCGCGGCTGATGACGGAAAAGTTAATGAAATTAATGCGGAACAAAATTATGAAAAACTGAAGGAACTTAACCCTGCATTTAAAGAAGATGAAATTATTCCTGCAGGTCTTGTAGTAAAACTTCCTTCTATTCCTTATGAAAACAAAATTATTTTGAGCGAGAATGTTTTGAACGCTGTTGAACTTTTTAAACCTGTTGAAGTGAAACTGTCTGACACTCAAATAAAATTGCGTGATGAAATGAAAGGTAAAAAATTTATTGAAACAACCGGCGGATATACATTAAAAGACATTGCTTATGCCATGACAGACGGTGTTAAACCGCTTGAAATAACGGTTTTGAGAAACGGGAAAGAAGTTAAACTCAAAACGATTTACCCGGATAAAGACGGTCTTATAGGTATAACTCTTGACAGAAAAGAAATTCTTGTTCCCGTAACAGGGATAAAATCCGCATTCAGCGCAAGTTACAATTATCTTTACAACGAAACAAAGTCAATGCTTATTGTCTTGAAACAGCTGTTTACGGGCAAAATTCCTTTGAAAAATATGCACGGGGTTGTTTTGATTACCAAAATGGGCGGTGATATAATCAGCTCTGACGGGATTTTCTACGGTTTATTATTGACAGCAGTTATATCAATGAACCTTGCAATACTTAACATCCTTCCGATACCGGCACTTGACGGCGGACATCTGGTTTTCCTTTTGGTTGAAAAAATTCAGGGCAAACCGGTTGATGAAGAAATTATGAACAAAGTTATGACAGTGTTTTTCTCGCTGTTAATCCTGCTTTTGGTATTTGTTCTTTTTAACGACATATACGTGCTTGTTCAGCCGCTGTTTGCAAAATAGGAGCGTAGCGCGAGTGAGCAGAGGGCGAGTGAAGCACACGGCGGCGATGAGCCGGCGGAGCATTTTTCGTAGTCCCATTTATCGCGATACGAGCAAGAGACCGCTGCATCCCGACTTAAAATTGCTTATATAGTATCCTGCTATCTTTAAATATATAAACGATAATAGCTTTGCGTCTTCGCCTCTTGGCTTCTTTGCATCTAATTAAGAGATACCTAAATCAATTCAGATGCCACTTTATTACTCTTCACTTTTTTTAACTTTTTGAACAATTTTTTCAATAACGGAAAGTTTTGCAAAATCATCCCTGATTTCCTGTGCTTTTCTCTCGAGCTTGTTATAAACCTGAGAATTTATTTCCCCGCCTATCAAAATCAAAACGGATGTGTAATAAAGCCATACCATCAGAACTGCAAACGCACCTATTGTTCCATAAACCATGTTGTATGTTTTCAAATTGTTTACGTAAATCGAAAATCCCCATGAACCGATTAACCAGAATGTCGTAAAAAACCATGTACCGGGGATTGCACTTTTGCGCTTAAATTTTTCGTTACCGCGAAGGTCTGGCAGAATATAATAGCTTAAAAATGCCATAAAGAACAAAGCTGCAAAAGCTACCGGCCAGCGTAGAGTTAATAAAGTAATTGCAACATGTTTTGACATATGAAAATGTGTTACAAACAGATGGATAATAGCTTTACCGAAAACGATTAAGTTTATGCTCAAAAACATTACCATAGTGTCAACAAAAACCATAAGCAATGATAAAGCTCTTGTATAAATGAAACTTCTTGTTTCATTAACTTTGTAGGCTCTGTTTAAACCTTTAAGAACTACAGCAATTCCGTTTGTTGACAGGAAAAGAGTTACGCAAAAACCGATTATTGCCATTAATTTTCCGTGAGAAAAAATCATGGCTTCCGATAGAACCGTTAAAATTAAATCCATTGCCTGTTCCGGCATAAATGTTGCAAGAAAACGCAAAATAGGTGTCATAAGAGCTTTGTTGCCCATCCAGCCGAAAATGGAAGTAAGCAAAAGCATAAAAGGAAAAATTCCGATAACCATCATAAAACCCATTTCTGCCGCCATTCCGTAGAAGTCGTTTTTTATGACAGATATGATTAATCTTTTTACACCTCTTACAAATCCCTTAAAACTCACTTTTATATCTCTCTTGTTTTAATTTCGGCAAGAATTTTTTTGACAACTTCATCAACCGGTGCCTTAATCGTACATCCCGAAGCAAACTTATGTCCGCCGCCGCCAAAGGTTTCACAAATTTGCGCAACATCAGCAAACTTGCTTCTCATGGAAATTTTTGTTGCGCCTGATTTCATTTCTTTTGCAACAAATGCAATACGTGTTGAAACTATTGCACGGAGTTTTTCTGTTAAACCTTCCATACACTCATCATTTGCCGAAAATTTTTCCATATCTTTTTTATAAACAATTGTATAAGCTATTTTATCATTGTCGAGGAATTTTGCCTTGCTGATACAATATGCCTGAAACATCACAAGGGTTTTAGAATCCGATTCATAAACTTTTTTATAAATATCGCAAGGGTTAGCACCTTTTTCAACGAGTTTTGAAGCACATTCAAAGGTGGCAGGTTTTGTATTGTCAAACCTGAATGATCCTGTGTCAGTCAAAATTGCCGTGTACAAACAAATTGCAGCATCTCTGCCGACATCTAATCCCATATCTTCAAAACATTTAAACAGGACTTCTCCGGTTGAGCTTGCGTCGGGGTTTATAATATTCAAATCAGCATATGCACTGTTAGTTTTGTGGTGATCAATATTTACCGTGGATTTAGCTTTATTAAACAGAATTTGTCCGTCACAAATTCTTTCAACTGACGCAACATCAACATTTATAACAAGGTCGTATTCTCTTGATTTGTCGATATTGTCAATATGTTTTACATCATTAATGTGCGGTAAAAAAGAATAAACATCAGGTATTTTAGAAAGTGATACCATATCACATTTTTTCTTATAATTATCTAAGATAACAGAATAAAGCCCGCACATAGATCCTAGAGTATCGCCGTCAGGATTAATGTGTGAGAATATCAGTATATTTTTAGAGGATTTTATGATATCATTTAATTTAGCATAATCCATTTCTTAATGGTAACACAAAAAAAACGGGGTGCAAAAATCTAAACAATGAAAAAGGTTCTCTATACTGATTTTGTAACAACCGAATCGCTTGTTGAAGAATTGCTGGAACAAAAAGAGATAAAAAAAGCAATTACCAGAAATAATTTGTATAAGTTCTGGGAAAAAGTTGCAGGTTCAAAGTTCGGCAAAAAGTCAAAGCCGTATTCAATGCTTGCCGGCGGTGTAATGGTTATTGCCTGTGAAAATGCAATAGTCGCACAGGAATTAACACTGAGAAAAACCCAGCTTCTTGTTAAATTTGAACCGTATTTAAAATCCCTGAAAATTACCGTAAAAGATTTACGTTTTGACCCGAAAAAATGGGGAGCGTAGCCGCTCCATCCGTGACAGCTTACGACTGTGCATAAGCCGCTTTTTTCAGTGTTCTAAAATACTTAAAGATATTCTTGTTATCGCTTTATTCTGTCAATGCACTCGGGTGTTATTGTCATGCTGAACTCGTTTCAGCATCCCCTTATCCCTCGCACCTGTTTTGCTTAACATAAACTGAAAATATGAAAAGAAGCGTAACCGCTGCACCCATGACAGCTTACGATTATGCATAAGTCGCTTTTTAAAGTGTTCTAAAATACTTAAAGAAATTCTTGTTGTCGCTTTGTTCAGTCAATGCACTCGGGTTCGTCGTTCTGAACTTGTTTCAGAACCTCAAAACTTATCCCTCGTACCTGTGTTTTATATAATTGATTACGTGAGAAGAAGCATAGTACCCTCCATGGACGGGGAGGGCAGGTGTGGGTGAGGTCAGAAGAACAGAAGACCGGAGGGCGGGAAGGCAAGCTAGTATCATTTATAGCTATTTTGTTAAAACTGCAACAAAATTTATTTTTGATAACAGCTTTGCTTCTATGCCTCTTTGCATCTTTGCATCTAATTAATACCCATCATCTTA
>CALUPR010000014.1 GCA_944322705.1 Candidatus Gastranaerophilales bacterium | reverse complement strand
TCATTAAATGAGTAATCGCTGCCTTGCGCTAAACAACTTGTTTTTTCAGCCGCGGAACATGAAGGTTCCGGCGTAGGTTCAGGATTATCCGGTTCATCATCATAAGGAATACAAGAACAATTTAACATATTAATTATACCGTTACATAATTTGAAATTAGATTTATTATAACAAGCTTTACTTGTAATTGAGTTAATGCTGCCTGCTGGGAAAAGTTCTTCTAAAACAGACGGCAACTGTGTTTCAGTATTAGTTATATTACTTGGCATGCACCCGCAAGCAGAACCGTCAACTGTTACTTTTACAGTTCCGCTTCCGCAAACACCTGACGAACTGCAATCAACGCCTCCTATAGCAACTCCGTCAATAGCAAACACAGGTTGAGCTCCCCATAAACCGCTTAGGATAGGGAATATGCTTAATGGCTTACGCATAAAAAGTTCTACCGGCAAATAACTGAAATTTGCACTACTTGTTTTATTTAATTTTTGGACCCCGCTCTGAGTTCCTCCTTGAATTTTATCAATCATTGATGAAGAACCGCTATTGATAAGATTGTCATTTAAACTTGCACTCGCATTTGATTGTTTTATTGTAAACCCTGATTTATTACCCTGTAACTCATCAATTTTTTTGAAACCCGTACGAACATTGTACAATCTCATACCGTTTCTCAAAACAATATCAGGAGTTTTATCTTTAAAATCAGTAGTTGAAGAAGTAATAGAAGACCCATTACAGTATTCATCAGCAGGTCTTGTATTTACACGCTGCTCAATCATTTCACAGAAATTTTTACCATTACGCGGCAAAGTACGCGGTACATATTCACATGCACAAGTATCCTCATTCCACAGTTGAGATTCATCAGAACATTCTCTTGAAAAATTTGGAATCAATTGCCATTGTCCGCCAACACATTGCTGATCGCAAGCCGGTGGAGTATCTTCTGCAGAACAAACAGGATCGGGGGTATCCGGAGTTGGCGTATCCGGAGTTGGCGGATCCGGTGCTGGCGGCTCTTCTGGTTTTTCACACTCACAAGTTGAATCATCAAACGTTCCGCCTTGCAACATACATAATTTTTTCTGCAGCGGCGTACAAGTATGGATGTTTGGAATTTCATCAAATTCAGCTTCTCCACCACCACCACCTGTTCCCGGGACTTTTACACAGTTTGCGCCTTCACAATTACTCTGATGATATCCGTCATTTATATCATGGTCTAATCCATAATCAATTGCGAACGCCGGTTGGCTTACAAAACTATTAAATAAATTAAAATAATTATTTGCATTATGATTGGCATAAGCAAATCTGCTTGACTGTAAATCAGACATGTAATCCTCATCTTGAGCTCTGAAATCCGTAAGCAAAGCTCTTGATACATCTTTCAAGGATTCATATGCCGAATAATAAGTATATGAAACCGTAGATTCCAGTTTCTTTTTAGTAACACCGATAGTCACAGCAACGACTACAGAAATAATAAGCATTACAATGACAATTTCCGACAAAGTATATGCTTTAAAAGGATGTTTTTTAATCATTCAACCCCCAAAAACTTACTCTTAATATCACATAAACATTATAACAAATTTTTCCAGATTTGTGAACCCTCTATTACATAAAATTTACTCTAATTCATTAATAGCTTTTTCAAAATCTTCTTTATTAGGAGCTTTGCCGTGCCAGCCTGCATTATTTTCCATAAAACTAACGCCTTTGCCTTTTATTGTATTTGCAATAATAACTGCAGGTCTGTCAGAGTTTTTTGCATTTTCAATTGCATTGTATATTGCTTGAATATCATGACCGTCAATTTCTGCCACATCCCAATTAAATGCTTTCAATTTTTCATCTAAGGGATCAAGAGATTTTACAACTTCCGTACGACCGTCAATTTGTAATCTGTTTCTATCAATAATTGCAACAAGATTATCCAATTTTTCATGAGTTGCATGCATAAATGCTTCCCATACGCTCCCTTCCTGCAGTTCTCCGTCACCTAAAAGGCAAAATACATGAGCAGGGTTCTTATCAAGTTTTAACCCCATAGCCATACCGCATGCAATTGAAAGTCCCTGACCTAATGAACCCGTAGCCGCATCAATTCCAGGGCAAATAGGTACGGGATGCCCCTGCAGACGGGAGCCGAATAGCCTGAAAGTCGTTAATTCTTCTTTAGGAAAATATCCCAGCTGTGCAAGAACAGAATATAATATTGAAGATGCATGTCCTTTGGATAGTACAAATCTGTCACGATTTTGAAAATTTTTATCTTTTGTCCATTTAGGACATATATTCATACATTTGTGATAAAGTACCGTTAAAATTTCGGTTGAGGACAAAGCACCGCCAATATGACCTGACTGGGCATTATATACCATCTTTACAATATTTAATCTGCTTTCTTTACACAAATTTTTAAGCTTTTCTACTTCAATATCATTTAGCATACTAAACTCCCTTTGGAACAAACCGTTCCTTTAAAACTCTCAAAACAAACAAAGGCAGTGTCGGAAATATCCGTTTAAACCTTTGAGGTTCCTTTACAGTACGGTACAACCATTCCAGACAAAGTTTTTGGTAGATTTCAGGTGCTCTTTTAACCATTCCTGACCAAACATCAAAGCTACCGCCAACTCCGATAAATAAAGAATCAGGCAAAAGTTTTTTAGCCTCTGATATAAATTGTTCCTGCTTCGGAGATCCCATTGCGCAAAGCACCAGACGGGGCTGTCTTATCTTTATATCATTTAAAACTCTTTCAGTGTCCGTAAAATATCCATCCTGAACATAAGTAATATAAAGATTCGGAAATTCATGCAAAATATTTTCTTTTGCTTTTTCAATAATTTCCGGTTTTGCACCGATAAGGGCAACAGATTGTCTGTTTTTTTCGGCTTCTTGAAGCATCCTGTGCGCAAATTCAATACCCGCTATACGTTTTACTTTATGACCGCATATCAATAATCCCAGCTGAACTCCTATCCCGTCAGGAATTACAAGTTCCGCCGAATTTACAATTTCTTTCATGTCAGGGTTACTCATCATTTCGGGGTTTATAGTAACAACCTGTCCGGAAATAGAATTTGCATATTCAACAGCACTTTCAAAATCAAATGTATTAATATTATATCCAAGCAGTTGAACTTTATTGGTCATAAACATATTATAGTTTTAATTCACAATTTTTGCAAGCTTAAAAAGATAATCGTCTTTTTTGTCAGAATGAAAACCTTCAGGTATAAAATTCTCTTTATACTTTTCAATCGCATACCGGTCTGTCATACCTGAAATATAATCAGTTACAATTCTTTCTATTTTCGTTTCTTCGCACATAGGTTTTAACATATCGGTATATAAGAAAAACAGCTCTCTTATAACATTTCTTGCTTTTTTTTCTTCTAATTTTGCCGGAGAATCAACATAAACATTCTCAAACATCCATTTCCTCAGCTTTGTTGTATAATGCCATCCTTCTTCACTCATAGCTACAACGGGTTTACCTATTGAATTAGATACAATCTCGTTAATCATCTTATTTAATCTTTTACTCTGAATTGACGAAAAATAGTCAATACAATCTTTAGGCAAATCACTTTCAACAATTATGCCTGCACGTATGGAATCTTCAATATCATGGTTTATATAAGCGATTTTATCAGCAAGCTGTACAATCTGCGCCTCAGGAGTTTTCGGAGTATAGCCCCAAGTATGCGTTAAAATTCCGTCTATTGTTTCGGCACAAAGATTTAAATCTTCCAGAACTTCAACAACTCTCACACTTTGAATATTATGATGAAATCCGCCTTTAACAAGTTCATTCAGCACACCTTCGCCGCAATGTCCGAAAGGAGTATGCCCCAAATCGTGTCCCAATGCAATTGCCTCAACCAAATCTTCGTTTAAATCCAAAGCTCTTGCAATTGTTCTTCCGATTTGGGAAACCTCTAAGGTATGCGTTAATCTTGTTCTAAAGTGGTCGTCAAACGGTGATAAAAACACCTGAGTTTTGTGCTTTAGCCTTCTGAAAGCTTTTGAATGAAGAATTCTATCTCTGTCACGCTGGAATTCCGTTCTTAAACTGCAGGAATCCTCTATACGTTTTCGACCTTTAGTAAATCTGCTTTTAGTTGCAAATTCAGATAAATTATCAATCTCACGCTGTTCTAATTTATATTTAATAGTATCTTCAATATTTTTCATATAAAAATTTTAGCAAAAACAACCTGAAATGTTATACTTTGTCCGGTTGAGATTTTATAAGTGTTTTATTTATCAAGGAAATATCCAGAGAATATTTTTTACGTGTATTATCAACAGCTTCTCCTATTTTATTCATTATCCAGCCTGATAACAAACCTACAAGCATTGCTTTACCGCCGGAAACGAGTCTTGCCGTACAATAAAGAGAAGTAGCAACGGCGCCTATTGCAGGAATACCGTATTTTAAAGCAACTGAATATTTTTCATCTTTGTTCTCTGCTTTATTAAGATAATATCCTACTGCACCGCCTGTTATCAAAATTGATAAAACGTCGGTAGGAGCTGAACCCAGTCTTAAATCGCGCGCTTTATCAAAATATTGGTTAGTTTCTATATCTATTGATTTATCCAGAGATTTAATTGCTGATTGAACTTTTGATTTCAATTTCAAGTATTCTTTTCTTGGAAGTAATGATTTATATGCAGTCAAAATTTCCTGAAGTTCCCCTTTTGAACTTTTGGATATTATATTTTCTACGGAATTTACATAATCCGTTATCGCTTTTGCTGCCTGACTGTTATAATTGTATTTTGAAGCTTTTGCATTAAAACATTGAGATAATTTTTGTAATTCTTCTATAATTTCCAAATTTAATTTCTCACGTTTTAAGATTTCATCACTACCTGAAAGAGCTTTATATATATCCAATTTAGAACGTAAATTCCTTAAAATATCATTTGTTGCAGTATCGGCAGGGTTGACAAATTTTTGAATATTTGAAAGAGCTTTCATTGTAGCTTTATAATTATCATTAATATCATGAGTAATTGCCTGCCTTAACAACCCTGCCTCATTAGACATCTTTAATTTAGCCGGAATAAGATAATCTTCAGCAATAAATGACTGCCACATATTTTTTGATTTAAAATTTCTTATATCGCTGAAACTGGCATCCCAGAAAAAGTCAAACAGCCCGTCACAATCTCTTTGAATTTGATTATATCTGTTATTTCTGGCATTTATACCGAATCCTTTTTCCAGATTTTCATTTACACGTATCATTCTTTTATTAATATCATCCAATACTCCGTTCACTTTTGTGCTATTAGGATGTGTTAATTTTATTTTTTCATTCAATGTACTAAAATATTCAGTAAGATTAGCAAACTTAGTCTGAGTTTTGTTGTAATAACTGTTTACTGTTTTTCTGCTTATTCTGTCAAAAAAGTTTGTTATTCCTTCATGAATTTTACGACCAAAATTATTGGTGCCTTTTTTACCCCACATAAACTTTTGAAACAAAACATCTTTCAAGGTAGTTAAATTATTTACGCTCTCTGATTTACTCAAAAAATCATTTGTTCTGTTTAAGCTAAATCGGTACAAATCTTCAAATTTTGTCCCTTTTGAAAGTTTTTTCTCCAACTGAATCTTCCACTTATTCAAAAGTTTTGCAACACCCTTATTAGCACCGCCGCTTAACAGAGCTAAAGCACCAAAGCCTACTACTATCGCAGAAACAGCCAGAGTAGTACCTAGTTTATGACTCTTCTTTTCATTTACTTTTTCAATATAAGGCGCGCTTATATAGTAGCCGTTTTGAGGCTGACTAAAGTCACTAAATGCACTTTTTGGTACATTATTTAAACTGCTAACCTGATTAATCATGATTTTATAAACTTTACTACCTTATATTTATAAACGTTTAATAAAGTTAAAAATTGCCGGTTTATTAAATATTGTTAATTTAAAAGTGCTTCTATAATAACTTTTGCGGCTTCCTCAGATGAATTTTTATTGGATAAAAGGGCTTTTACTCCACCAAGTTCTTCAATATTTTTTGTCCTGTAATGCTCATCAAAAAGCAGTTTTTCAATTTCATAAGATATTTTTGCGACATTAACATCAGCCATAAGGAGTTCAGGCACAATTAATTTGTCAGCAATAATATTCGGCAAGGAAACACGCTTAATACATCTGACAGCAAGATATATCAGGTAAAACAGCCATGGACCGCGATAGGCAATAATCATAGGAGTTTGGTACAAACAAGCTTCCAGAGCAACTGTACCTGAAGCCAAAATTAAAGCATCAGATACACTCAAAAGCGCCTGATTTTCTCCTTTTATAACCTTGAAATTTGCGCCTGATTTTTTAAGAAAATTGTTATATACATTATCTGATAAATTTGGAGCATGAGAAATACAAAACTGAAGATCAGGATGTTTTTTTTGAAGATTATTCGCTGCTTTTATAAAAATTTCCATCAAATACTTTAACTCAAACACACGTGATCCGGGGAAGATTGATATGAGTTTTTTGTTTATATCAAGACCATGTTTTATAAAAAATTCTTCTTTATCAGCTTTTTCAGGCAGCTGAGATACTAAAGGATGACCGCAATAATGAGTTTTTATACCGTAACTCTCATACAATTGTTTTTCAAACGGAAAAATACATAAAACCTCATCAATATTTTTTTTAATTGTTTTGATACGCCATTTTCTACTCGCCCAGACTTGAGGAGGAATATAATAAAAGACTTTTATTCCTGCCTTTTTCAAATATTTTGAAATACTGAGATTAAAAGCGCCGTAATCAATTAATAAAACTAAATCAGGCTTGTATTCTCCGGTTAAATAGTCTACAATTTTCTTTCCAAGCATAATATGATTAAACAGTATCCCTAAAGATATACCTACTGCACCCATCTTTTTTTGATCTGAAAATAATTTTACTCCTGCCGCTTTTAAGTTTTCACCGCCGACACCTTCTATTTCTAAGTCTTGATTAAACGAACGTAAAGCTCTAACAACGTGAGAGGCATGGATATCACCGGAATATTCACCTGTTACTATAAAAATTTTTTTCATATTAAACAGCCATAATCACAATATTGTTTTCATCTGCAAATTGGATAACTTTTTCCTGATCAACAATAATGGTTTCATTAGCCTCAACAGCAATCAAATCAGCTTTGCATTTTTTCATTGTTTTCAGAGTCCTGAGACCGATTGCCGGAATATCAAAACGTTTATCCTGAGAAGGCTTAGAAACTTTAACAATAACGGCATTCTTTTTAGCCAATTTAGAACCGCGTTTAATACACATATCAGTTCCTTCAATTGCTTCAACTGCCATTATCATTTTATCTTTAATCACAACAGACTGACCTACATCAATTTTCCCCATTTCTTTTGCAAGCCAGAAGCCGTAATTCACATCTTCCATCTGAGCCTGAGTAGGTTTAATCTTACCCAAAACTCCAGAAGGGATCATCAGATTTTTAATAAAAATAGTCTGATCTAAAACTGTTATACCGGCTTTTTCAAATTCTTTTACAATTAACAGCATAACCTGATCATCATTCAATCTCTGCGCTTCCTGCAAAAGTTCTATAGCACGTTTATCAAATTTGTGAAGCTGCAATAAAACACGTTTATGCACCTTTCCTAAAAATGTTGCCTGTTTTATTTCTTCATCTTTTAATATTTTTTCTATTCTGTTAACTTCACCGGGGTGGCATGAATATACCTTTGAACAATATTTTTTTAATTGTCTTAAATTATCATTCGCAAGTGAAATACAAATAACTTCAAACCCGTTTTCTTTTGCATACTGAGCCATTTTAACCGGTAATGTGCCGTCACCTGCTATTAATCCCTGTTTATTTTCCAACATTAATGACACTTTTATTTTCCTCTTTTACTACAATTTATTATATCACAATTATTATCTTTTCAATGCATTTATCTCATCGACTTCTGTTTTTGTAAAAAGTTTTGCTCCGCCCATCACTTTTGTATTAAAGACAACCTGAGCATAAGATTCAGCAAGTTCTAACTTTAGAAATGCATCTTTTAAAGTTTTATCACCGACTATAAACCCGTGATTTGCCATTAATACAGCATCATATTCCTTAAAATATTTTGAAGTCTTTTCAACCAGATCCATAGATGACGGAAGTCCGTAATCAGCCAACGGAATTTGCCCGAAGTAGAAAACATTTTCAGCCATAACAGGCTCATCAAGAGCAATTCTGCAGCAAGCAAAAGAACTTAAAAACGGAGAGTGAACATGAATTATATAATTAACATCAGGGCGTTGTTTATAGAATTCAACATGAAGCATTTTTTCTGAGGATGGTTTTTTATTTCCTTCAATAAGTTTACCTTCAAAATCCATCAAGACAAGTTCGTCTTCACACAAATACCCGTTAGCTGAACCGCTTGATGTTATCAATATTTTATCGCCGAATCTTGCAGACATATTCCCTGAATAGCCGGGAGTAAAATTTTTCATTCCCGCAAGTTTTCCATACTCTATTAATTCCGATTTTAATTCTTTTAAATCTTTCATTATATTGCTTCCTTATCAGGATCTTCCAACTCAATTACTTCAGCATACATCATTTTTTTTGTTGAATTAGACTTTAATGGTTGATTACCGTCATCAAAAACTTTTAACTCAGGCTCCTCTTTATCGCTTCTGGCTAACCTGTCAGGGTTCTTTATAACCATTTTGTCAAACTCAAGAGAAGAACCCTTTGTATCCATAGCTATAACAAATGAAAAATAGGTCTGGCGACGCACCCAGTCATAGCCAAAGTTTATTTTAAAATCATCTGGTCCTAAAGCTATAATAAACGAGTTTTCCTGAAACATTTCTCCGTTCGGAGAGTCGCCGGTAAGAGTCAAAGTCCCCGACCAGGCAAGTGTCAAATATTTATGAACTCTCAAAGCCTCTCTTAAATAAACACTTGCATGTCCGTATCTGTACATATCATACATTGCCATTGGAGTACCATCCTGATAAGCCGTTGCAAAAAAGCCTACATCCTGCATCCAGTACTTATATTGGGTATGCACACGAGGTCCAATTCTTCCGACAAACTGCGTATCACCGGTTCCGTATAAAGCGGCACTACCCTGCATTACCAAAGCCAAATCAAGATATTTTAAATGTTCCAAGTCTTGATATTTAAATAAAGATTGACTGATCTCAGCCATATATCTTGTTCTCAATGTCCCTATATCAGCAGGAGCGATATTTTCACCATGCCTGTTTGCATCGTTATTCTGCATATAACCTAAACCAAAACGATGACTAAACTCTAAATTTAAACCGTCTTTAATTGTAGACGGAACTACTGTACGATCTTTATAAACTAATTCTGCCGTATATTTAGGCATCCTTGGTCCAAAGAACCATTCATCCATATACGAATTAGCACCGTACTGCATATATAACTTATCATCAAAGTATTGTTTACCTCTCATCATAAATACATCAGCTGATGACCCGTAACCCAAATCAGTATAGTTTGTAGCACTTCTGTATTTTAATAAACCGCCAAAACCAAGACCGCTCTTATTATTCAAAATAGGTAAAATCTTTACTGTTGACCCATCTTGTAAAGGTGTATCAAATACAAAACCCGGTCCTAAATACATACCAAGCTTTCCTCTAGAACCAAATTCCGGATAATTTGCTTCAAAAAATTCCCGTTTTTTATTAGTATGTGCAGTAATAGAAGGTATAGTAAATAAATTATAATTTCCGTAGTTGATCTGTGCTTTTTTTAAAGTTATTACATCAATATCTTTTTTAGCATTTATATGAATCTCTTTAGCTTTAACATTAATGGCAGTATCACCGACTTCATCCGTTATAGATGATCTGTCATCATCATCAATAATCATATTATTAAAGTTGTTCCCGCCAATCATTCTTGATTGAAGATGTAAAACATAAGATTCTTTAGATTCTATTTTACCGTCATGGAGAATTATTTTATCGCCGATCATTTCTGATTTTCTAGCAGTAACGGTCATAAAGGATTCTTTGGTATTCAAATTATCCATAAAAGCACTTTCTTCATTCATATTGACCTGCATATAATCGCCGTACATCGTGTTACCGTCTCTTACAAGTTCAACATTGCCATATGCTTTTAATATATTGGAATCCTTATTATAAACCATTTTATCAGCTTTTAATACAACATTTTGCTGTGGAAATTTGAGAATAGGAGAACCTGTTGCAGTTATATTTTGTTTATTGTCATCATAATCAATATTATCTGCATCTAATACAATATTATTTGTAGTTACCTGTTCTTTAACACCGCCTTCAAGCTCAAGAGTCTTTTCATCAGATTTCGGCTGCTCTTTAACTTTTTCAGCTTTTTGTTTTTTATCATCAAGCTTTTTCTCTTTTTTGGTTTGTATAAAATTGATATTCAAATCTTTATCTAAAACACTTTCGTCCTCAGCTTCCAATTCAGCTTGACGTTGTTTTTCTTTTTGTATTAATTCCTGAGTTTTTTGATAATCTTTTTCTCTTAAATAATTAGTAATTTTTATGCGAACCTTTTTAAAAACAGGGGTTCCGCGTACAGGTTTTGTCTGATTTCCCTCTACAACTTCAACCTCAGGCAGAGGAGCAAAAGGCGCCTCATAAAATGTTTCGTTAAAAGTTTTTTCCAAATCGGCAGGGCTTTCTATTAGCTCCTTAGATGCAACTTTACAAGGAGTTAATGCGAGAATTAATAATGTTACAAATAAATACTTTCTCAATTTTCTGCCTTCTATTTTTAAATATAATTTAACGGATTATTAGGTTTACCGTTTATTCTTACCTCAAAATGGACATGCGGACCTGTACTGTATCCGGTTGTACCTTCATATCCGACCACTTCACCTTTATTAACAAACTGTCCCTGACCGACTCTGATAGATGACATATGAGCATAAAGAGTACTGGTCGGTTTACCGTTTACAATACCATGATCAAGAATTACGACCTTGCCATAACCTCCATACCAACCTGAATATATAACTTTACCGGAATTTGATGCTTTTATGCTGCCTCTGTTAGGACCTGCGATATCGACACCTGAATGGAATGTCCTGCTGTTAAATATAGGATGGGTTCTCCAGCCGAAAGGCGACGTAATTCTTCCGGAAATAGGCTTCAAAAATCCGGCTGATGTCACCTTAACATTTGAACCGCCATTGTTTCTTGCAATCATACTTTGGATACTTGCAGACTGTCTTGCAAGTTCTCTTTCAGCCTTTTCATAAGTTCTTCTGTCTGTTTTGTACTTATTAATCATATTTTGATTCATTGCAATTGCAGACTTTATGTCTCTCTTCTGAGAATTTATTTCCTGAATAGATTGTGCAAGAGCTGTTTTTTTAGCTTCTACATCTCTTTTCATGGCAGTTATACGTTCAGATTTTGCTTTTATTGATTGTATTCTTGCATAATCCTTTTTCAAAACAATTTTTTCAAAATATAAAACATCTAAAAGCGAATTCAAATCTTTGGCAGAAAGAATAAGTTCAAACATGCCGGTTCTTTGATTTTTATAAACCTGCCTGATTCGCTGCCGCATTTTAACATTTGCACTGTTAAATTCTGCAATTGATGATGTCAAATCTCTTTCCATCTGTGCAAGCTGTCTTTCAAGCTGTGCATATCTATTCTGGCTTGATTGCAGATTGTTGGATGCCTGTTCTAATTTTTGCTGATTTTTATAAAGTTTATTTTTTTCAAGATGTTCAAGGACTTTCAAACGTTTAATTTTTTCATGGGTAACACGTTGTTTCTGCTGAATAGTTTTCAATTGATTTGCATCGGCAAATAAGCTTATATTCCCTATAAGCAGCGTTAAAAAAACTATAAAAAATCTTTTTACAAACTTATTTATATTCATACTTTATTTAACCAAAAGAGGCAGCATCATTAAACCTACGGTCCAAGCAATAAAAGTAACTGCAATTACCGCAACAATAGCTCTTTGGTGTTTTCTGAAAAATTCCATCCTGTTCCCCTTTTGTTTTCGTATATAACAGAATTGTACTATAAAAATATTTGATTTGCAAAATTTTAAAAAATCTATTAATATAACCTTATGGAATTTATAGCAGAAACAGCTGATAAAAAAGAAATACAAAAACAGGATATAGGTGTTAATCCTTTTCTAATAGAAAATAATATAGAAAAAGTTGAACAAATTCTTCAATTTTTTAAATCTGAAACTAATTTACTGATTGTTAACGGTTTTATGGGAACCGGAAAAGTTTTAATCGTAAACCAAGCGGTTTCTTTTCTAAATGAAGATGTTATAACATTGCGTTATAACTGCTTTGAAACAACTATTCTTGATGATATTCTGCTTGAATTCTTTGACAATTTCAGAAAACTAACCGTTCAAAATGTAATTAAAATTCCAAAAACCAAAACCGAAAATTTTACCCAGAAAATCAACGCATATTTTGAATCTATTGATAAACCTGTTGTCGTTATTCTAAACTCTTTTGAACAGGTGTTAATTGACAACAAACAGGAGATTTTAAACTTTATTTCACACCTTTCAAAGTATAAAAATATCAAAATAATTTTAATCGGAAGAAAATTTGACTATAACGATTTTAAAAATGATTATGAAAAAATATCTGTCAGTGCTCTCGATAAAAGCATATTTGAAAAATATCTGAAATCGGAAAATTTTAAACAAATAGGTCCGTTGTCAGACGAACTTTACAAATATACAAGGGGATACTATTTATACACAACTCTTGCAATTAAAATTATGCAGATAAGAAATCTTAATCTTACAGAATTTTTATCCGGCTATACTAAAAGTTTTCTTTCCTTTAATGATTTTATTCTGAGGGAAGCTCTGTCACTTGTGGATCCTGTCAGCGGTCATTTATTCAGATTTTTAACCATTATACGTCATCCGGTTAACGTTAAACTTTTAAAAACATTAAACCTGTATGACGCGGATAAAATCGGCTACTTTGTTGATAACCTTGTGTTAACCCGCGAAGGTTCTCTGATTTATCTTCAAGATTATTATAAAGCTATTGCAGAAAATTCAATTCCGGAAAATATCGCAATTAAACTCCATAAAAGTTGTGTTGAACTTTATAATACACAACTGCCTCTAAAACCTCTGGAACGAGATTTACTGATTTCCAGACAAACTATGCGGAAAGAAATTGAATATCATAGTATATTTATTCCTAAAAAACCGGTTCTTCCGCAAAAACCAATGCCTGAAGTTCAGTTTATGGAACAGAAAATTGAGCCTCAGGAAATTCCTCATACAAAACAGGAAAAAGATGAACAAATAAAAAATATTTCTTTTGTTTTCGATTCCGAGGAAAATGAAATGGCAATTATGAACAAAATTGCGAATTCAATAAACAAATTTGTAGATATTTCAAACAAAAAATCGGAGGCTCTTGAAGAAATTAAAAATCTCCGCTTAATAGATTTAATTAATCTCGCCAAACAAGAAGAAAAAAACTTTAACTTTGCAAAAGTTGCCATGATTTATCAAAAAGCACTAACCCTTAATACAGATGATGACTACTATACATTTCTCCCCACAATGTATACAAAACTTGCCGAAGCCTTTAAAAATATGTCTGATTGGTTTAATTCTCTAAAATACTATGAACTGGCAACTGAATTTTATATGTCCGCAGGTGACACCGAAAAAATTGAAGACTGCAGATACGAAATAGCAAATATTTATTATATCACATTTAAACGCGACAGAGCTGAAAAAATATTAAATGAAATTTTGGAGCAAAAAGATAAATTATCTGAAAATCTGATAATAAAATCGGAACTTCTTCTCGCATCAATTACTGGCGAAAATGTAAAAAATATTATTCCTGTAAATACCAACTCAATCGAAAAATCTGTTCTTGCCGAATTATATTTTAAACACGCTCTTAATTTTGATGAAGAAGGAGATATTAATACAGCCGTTAAATATTACAAAAAATGCGTTGAAACCTCACAAAATCCTAAAATTAACACATACCTTTCATCATCACTTTCAAATCTTGCAACAATTTATGATGAAAGCGGAAAATCAGATCTTGCCGTAAAATATCTCAATGAAAGCTTAAGACTGGATGAACTTACACAA
The DNA here is from genome assembly GCA_944322705.1 of Candidatus Gastranaerophilales bacterium. Lineage (GTDB taxonomy): Bacteria > Cyanobacteriota > Vampirovibrionia > Gastranaerophilales > Gastranaerophilaceae > Stercorousia. The sequence goes on along the minus strand of CALUPR010000014.1, from coordinate 12,505 downwards.
AATAATAATGGAATATATCTCTCATCAATGAAACTTTATGAAATTCTTTCAGGTAAAATGCCCGATAAAGCTTTAAGCTACTTGAAAAAGGCAAAAGCATACGCTATTGAATTAAATGAAACCTTTTATATAGCATCAGTTGACTTAGCATTTGGAGATTTCTATTACAACCGGAAAGAATTTAACCTTTCGCTTGAAAATTATATAAATGCATACAAACTCGCAGTAAATAATTTTACAAAAGAAAATATAACAAAAATAAAAATGCGCATAAGCGACTTAAAAATAAGAATGGGTGAAAATAATTTTAACCAAATTGTGAAAGACATAAATAATGTACAATAAAAATTTTTATAAAAAATATATTGAAACTTTTCTTGAACTAAATTCAAAAGTCAATCTCATTTCAAAGAATGATGAAAAATATGTATGGGAAAAACACATTTTTGACAGTCTTGCAATTAAATATTTTTTTGAGAAGCACTTCACTCTTCACACTTCACAGTTTACCTTGTTGGATATCGGCACAGGCGGCGGATTTCCGGCAGTACCTATTGCAATTACATACCCTGATATTGAAGTTTTTGCACTCGACAGTATAAGAAAAAAAATTAATGCAATAGAAACAATAAAATCACAACTTGATATAAAAAATCTTCATACCATTTGCGATAGAGCTGAAAATATCAGGGGGAAATATGCCCTGATAACTTCACGTGCGGTTGCTCCGTTAAAGGTGATAACAGAATATGCAATGCCATTATTGAAGGATGACGGATACTTTATAGCTTACAAATCGCTGCGAACTCCTGAAGAAATAGAAGAAGCGAAACAAACTCTTAAAAAAAATAATTCAAGAGTAGTTGAAGTAATTCCTTACGATCTTCCTCTTGAAGAAAACCATACCAGAAATTTAGTTGTTATAAAAAAAATAACATAAGATATGTTATCAGTATATTTCCCTCTCTTAAGAGAGGGAAATATACGCTAACAGAGGATAGGAAGGCAGGAGGGCAGGCTATTTTCGGTGCGCTTTGTGCACGAAAATTATTCCCTCTCCCCTTGTGGAAGGGGGGCAGGGTGAGGGGTAATAATAATTACTACTTAACGAAACAACAACAAAACGAGTGTTGTTTGAGCGGTAATGAGATTGCGGATCTAGTCCGCAATGACGTAAATTTAGCGAGTTCACTCGTTTCAGGTTGAGTTTAGCAGTAATTAAGCAATCGCGCGTTTTTCTTTCTTTGCTTAATTTCTTTCTCCTCTTACATTGTCGGCATTAAACGGGTCTGCCGGCAAGGCTTATCGCCTTGACCGTTCGCCCTCTGCCGACAATGCGCTTTGCATCGCGAGCAACCAAGCAAGCAAGAAATTAAGTGCGGGGTATGGGGACGCATAGTTCCACATGTGCAAATAAGATAATTTATGCATAAAAAAAACCACTCATTTCTGAGTGGGTCGTTTTCTGCATCCTAATGGTCTCTTTTAGTGTTTATTATTTAGGAGTTTATATGTTTTTGGGGTTAATGAATTCTATTTATATTTAGTGTTTCGACTACACTTAAATCTTATGTAATTATTATTGCATACAAGATTTTAAATGTCAATATAATGGATTAATAAATTTTTTCTATATGCTGAAAATACCCATATAGTGTAGAATTTACACTTTACAAAACTTAACATTTGGTTATTTTTTATTTTTATCTGGGTATAAATACATGCGGCGAGGAGATGTTAACAAATATTAAGGCATTTATCCGATAAAAAGCAATTATTTAAAATATATATACTTTATATATATAAGAGTATAAAAATAGGAAAATCATTATGAAATTGTGCTTTAATCCAGCAGAAGCTGCGAAAAATCTTTACATAAACACAAATACAAGAACGCTACCGACAAAAGAAAATAATCCGTTTAGAGGTACCGTATCCTGGGGCTTATATCGATTTAATTATAACCAGGGTCAATTAGAAGGAGGACCAAGAACAGAATACGTAAAGAAAGAAGATGGGGTAACGGATGTGCACGAGTGCAATGAGATTTGTATTGCATAAGAGGTAAGAACAATGGCATATAATCAAGGCGGTATACAAGATATAAAAGATCTATCAGGTGTTCAATATATGAATATAGGAGCACTAGATCAATCTACAATGCCTGATAGTTTTGGATATATTAAAAGAGCGAACTTTGGGAAAGGTAGTGAAATAGCAGGCAATAGAGCATTTAACGCAGGAGAATTATTTATGGATAATAATGCAGTAGGGCTTAATAATATTAAAAAATTTATAAAACCCACAACTTCATCAAAAGTATTTATAGCATAAAAAAGACGACACATAAAAATGAGTCGTCTTTTTTCTTTATATCTTATAAGAATTAAACAGCAGCTTTTGATTTTGATTTTTCAATACAGTCAATCAAAGTTGATGCTACTGTTCTTTGTTCTTCTTCCGTCAATTCAGGGAACATCGGAAGCGAAATTACAAGCTCAGTATTCTTTTCAGATACAGGCAATGAACCTTTGCCTACACCTAAGTATTCATGAACTTTTTGCAAATGCAGAGGAATAGGATAATAAAGCATTGCACCTATGCCGCGTTCCTGAAGCATTTTGTGAACTTCATCCCTGTTAGGAATTTTAACTGTATACTGGTGGTAAACACAATAAGTATCATCCAATTCAACAGGTGTTTGAACATCTGCGCAATCTTTAAACAACTGGTTATAATAGTAAGCGTGTTTACGTCTTGCTTCGTTCCAGTCTTTAACGTGAGGGAGTTTAACTCTTAAAATTGCAGCTTGAATTTCATCAAGACGGCTGTTAACACCTATTTCATCGTGATGATAACGAACAGCACCGCCGTGGTTTCTCAAGGCAACTACTCTGTCGCGGAGTTTTTCATCACTTGTCATAATCAGACCGCCGTCACCCATACCGCCTAAGTTTTTAGTCGGGTAGAAGCTTAAGCAGCCGAAATCGCCGAATGTTCCGACCATTTTGCCTTTATACAAAGCTCCGATTGCCTGACAACAGTCTTCAATAACATGAAGATTGTGTTTTTTAGCAACTGACATAATAGTGTCCATATCGCAGGGCTGACCGTAAAGATGAACCGGAATAATAGCTTTTGTTCTCGGAGTAATTGCAGCTTCAAGCTTTGAAGCATCCATATTAAATGTATCTTTATCAATATCAACAAAAACAGGTTTTGCACCTACAATACCGATAGCTTCAGTGGTCGCTACAAATGTAAATGCAACAGTTATAACTTCATCTCCCGCACCTATATCTAAAGCACGTAATGCAAGATGCAGGGCATCTGTTCCCGAATTTAAACCGACTGTATATTTGCAGCCGATAAAATCAGCCATTTCCTGCTCAAAGGCTTTACAATTAGCTCCCAAAATATAAGAGCCTGAGCGTAAAACTTCACAAACTGCTTTTTCAACTTCCGAGCCAATAGCAGCATACTGGCGTTTTGAATCTAAAATAGGTATCATATAATATTCTCCTTCTTTATAATACTAGTTTAACACAGCTTTTCCATGCCTTTATAAAAGCTTAACATTCAATACTTTTAGCATCGGTTAAAGTTGATAATACCGCAACCATTGTCCAGAAAACAAACTGTATCTGCGGTCTAAAAAATACAGTATCAACCATTCCGTGCACACATACGGCACAGACAGAAATAGTACAGGCAGAAACTAAAATAACGTTTTTTGTATCCTTTGATTTAAGAATAAACTGCACTGCGTTTTTGATTAATGTAACAAGAAATCCTAAAAATGCAAACAGAGCAAATATTCCGCTTTCTACTGCAATTTCAAGAAAAATATTATAAGCACTCAAAGCATCAAATCCTGTTTTCATATAAAGCCCGTAGATTTCTCGAAAATTCTGGTTGCCGACGCCTATCCCGAGTAGCCAGTTATCTTTAAACATTTCTATAGATGAATTATAGACGTTAAATCTGAAAGAATTTGAGGAATCCTGACGCATTGCAAAAATTGATAAAACTCTTGCTCTCAAAGATGATACAAACATCAATGCAGCAGTTGAAAAAACAACAACAGCCCCGACTATTGATAAATAAATCTGTTTGTAATTTTGCCAGAGATATTTTGCAGAAACCGCAAAAATCCCGAGCATTATAATCATCATGCCCATATAAGAACCGCGGCATCCTGTCAAAAACAGGGTTACGGATGACAATAATGCACCAATTAACCAAACAAGAGAAACTTTAAACTTCTTATCAGCAAAATAATATGCCGCAAGTCCGTATAAAGCAGGAATTCCCGCGACAAAATATCCGCCTAAAAGATTCGGATTAAACGGTTTTAAAGTACCATAGACACGTGTCATCACCTGTTCGGGATTTAATGATGAAACATCCTGCCATGTAGAAATTTCCTCAACATGTGCAAAATTTTGCAAAAAGCCGACAACAGCTTCAAAAGAAATACATAAACCTATTGCTCCTAAAATATAAGGAATTTTAGATTTATTTTCTTTTAAATATTGCACCATTGAAAAATAAAATGCCATATAAGTAAAAGTTTTAAAAAAGCCTTTTAAACTCAAATAAAATAAAGTTGAGCCTGCAAGACTGACTATTACAAGCATAAAGTAGATTAAAAGCCAGAATTCAAATGATTTTACTGAAAGTTTCTCATCAGGCTTGGTTAATATTTTGACAAAGGTCAGAAATATTGTAATAAGGGCTATAAAACCTATTACATCCGATGACATACATATTGATGCAAGAAACACAAAAATTATAGAAAGAAAAATCAGCTTGTCAATATTTTGTAAAAATAAGCTGTTTTTATACAGAAATTCAGTTTTTGATTGAGTAAATTTTAAAATACTATTGAACATCATCGTTTGTATTTAAAGTACTGTGAAATTTGTCATCATCAACAAGCGGCATAACTTTCAAATCTGAAACAGTGCCTGTAAATTTATAATCTTCTCCTTCAAGAGTAATAGGTAAACCCATTTTAATCTTATTGCCGCCAACCACAGCCCCGTCTTTTGTAATTTTTGCGGTATCTGTTAAAGTTACCGTAATGTCATACATATTTGCCTGAGAAACATCTTCAACAACCATAACTTTTTTGCTGTTTAAAATAGGCAGAACAACTTTTTTTCTGTCAGCTTTAACATCAAGAATTTTTAAATCAGTATAAGGCACGTTTCTTATGCTGATAAATGTTGTCTCGTCAGCTTTCATCGGGATTTCATTGCCTGTAAGAGTAACCCCTCTGATAAATACTTGAAAAGATATTTTTGAAGTTGCTTCAATTTGTTTATCAGCAGTCTGTCTAAAATTCTTGTACGTAAAAAATCCGACAACAAGAGCTATTAGTACTCCTGCTATTATGATTAAATCGACCGCTTTGAATTTTTTAAATATTTCTGATAATTTTTCCATAAATTTTCTCCATAATTATTTTTCAGTGCGGCTAAAGATTTTCAACAGCCGCTAAAATCTCATCAACTGTTGTTGTTGCGCATCCAAACTGTCTGACAACTATACTTGCAGCAATATTTCCAATAATAGCAGCGTAAGCCGGATCCGCACCTGTTGCAAGAGCAAGTGTGTAAACAGCGGTAACAGTATCACCTGCACCTGTTACATCAAAAACTTCCGACTTATTAAATACAGGAATTTTTGTATAATTTCCGTGTGGACGTACAACAAACATCCCGTCAGCACCGCAAGTTATTAATACAGATTTTGCATTTGTTTCGTCGAGCAGTTTATCTCCTGCACGTTTTAAATCTTCTTCACTTTCAAGAGGAAAACCGACTGATTTTTGGGTATCCGGTAAATTTGGGGTCATTGACGTAACATTTTTATAAACATCCAAATCTTTCTGAGCGTCAACTACAATTATTTTGTTATGCTGATTAGCAAGCCTTATTGTTTCCTGAATAATCCGCGGAGTCAGCGTTCCTATATGGTAGTTTGAAAGGATAACAGCGTCATGTTCAGGAATTGCTCTTTCTATTTGTTTCAAAACTTCTTCTTCAATATCAGCATTTAAAAAAGTATTAGTTTGCCTGTCAATTCTCACTATTTGCTGTGTAATTGACGTTGTAATTGAGCCCGAAATTCTTGTTTTAGTTGTAGTTTTTCTTGAAGGATCAACAACAAGAAGCCCGCAATTGACATTTGCATTCTCAAAAGTTTCTCTTAGCTGCCTTGCTTGAAAATCATCACCACAAACGCCTATAACACTTACTTTACCATTATTCAATGTAGATACGTTATGTGCAGCGTTTGATGCAGCACCGAGAATAAGCTTTGTTTCCGAATGCAGCAATATCAGTACTGGAGCCTCTCTTGAAATTCTTTCGGCATCACCGTAAATCATTTCATCAATAGCCAAATCACCAACTACTAAAACTTTCGGCTCTGTTAATTTTTTTATATAAGAAACCAGTTGTTCTTTATTTATATACATAAAAAACTTCCTTCAATAAAAGTATGGTATCACAAACAAAAAATTTGGCAATTAAAGATGTCTTTCTGTAGGTTGTAATATCATTTGTGCAAGTTTTTCAGCCCCGTCAAAACCGCGCATTCTTAAAATTTCTGCAGCAGTATACCTGTCATAATCAATAAATCTGTGCTCTATAGAAAATCCGCCGTCTTGAATATCTGCAATAACATAACAAGCTTTGGGCTCTTTTGTCATCGGACGTCCGACGCTTCCGACATTAACTACAGTTTGTTTTTTATTTGTCTGATAACCGCATGGCACATGAGTATGTCCGCAGAATATCAAATCAGCATCTGTTCCTTCAATAATTTCTTCTATTGTTTTTAAGGGCATATCAGGTAAAATATCTTCATTATTACGCCGAGGAGAACCATGGACCATCAAAATTTTAACACCTTCTATCTCTAATTCCTTTTGAGGCGGCAGATTTCTTAAATATTCCTTCCTGTCTTCCTCAATATATAAAATATCATCCAACAAAGCATTTGCCATTACAGGAAAACTGCTTTTTGTATTTTCTAAAATTTCTTTTGTAAATTCCGCAATCATTTTATCAGTATTACCCTGAATTACTATCCAATTTTGCTGTTTTTTTACGAAATCAATAACCGCTCTGGGCTGCGGTCCTGCCATAGCTAAATCACCTAAACATAAAACCTTTTCGCACCTATTTTCTTCAACATCCTTCATTACACTTTCCAACGCCTGAAAATTCCCGTGAATATCAGATAAAACAGCTATTTTCATCATTAACCTCCGATTATTTTTTATGTGATATTATATATAATATGATAAACAGAAGAAAATCAAAAGTTATAGAAATTGGAAACGTAAAAATCGGCGGCGATAATCCTATAAGTGTTCAGTCAATGTGCAACACTGACACCAGAAATGTTGAGGCGACTTTAGAACAGATTAACAAAATGGCAGAACGCGGGTGCGAACTTGTAAGACTTGCTGTTTTAAATAAAGATGCTGCAGACGCAATCAAAGATATCGTAAAAAAATCACCATTGCCGTTAATTGCTGATATACATTTTGACTACAAACTTGCAATTCAATGCATAAATAACGGGATTCATGCACTTCGATTAAACCCGGGCAATATCGGCAAACGAGAAAACGTTGAAAAAGTAGTTTCGCTTGCAAAACAACAAAAAATTCCGATAAGAATAGGAGTTAATGCGGGCTCTTTAGAAAAAGATTTACAGGAAAAAAATATTCCGCTTTCTGAAAAAATGGTTTTAAGCGCACTCGGACATATAAAAATTCTTGAAGATTTAGATTTTGATTTAATAAAAGTTTCATTGAAATCTTCAGATGTTCTTACAACAATAGAAGCTTACAGAAGCATTGCAGATAAAATACCATATCCTTTACATCTGGGAGTAACAGAAGCCGGAACTTTAAGAAGCGGTTTAATAAAATCATCAGTAGGGCTGGGAACTCTCCTTGCTGAAGGAATAGGCGATACTATAAGAGTTTCACTGACAGAAAATCCGGAAGAAGAAGTAACTGCAGGTTTTGAAATTTTAAAAAGCTTGGGCTTGCGCCAACGCGGAGTTAATTTTATCTCCTGCCCGACCTGTGGAAGGACACAGATAAATCTGATTGAACTTGCAAAAAAAGTGGAAGAAAAATTCAAAAATCTTGATAAACCTATAACAATTGCGACCATGGGATGCGCTGTTAACGGACCGGGAGAAGCTAAACACGCTGATTTCGGAATTGCAGGCGGAGTAGGTGAAGGAATTATTTTCAAGAAAGGTGAAATTATTGCAAAAGTCCCGGAAAATATGCTTCTTGAAAAGTTAGAAGAAATTATAACAAAATCATCTAAATAATATATGGAAGATTTTTTGTAAAGAAATTATAATATTTTTGTAACTGCTAAAAAACATATTATAATTAATATAGAACAGAGGTGTAAATGAAAAAATACTTATTAATTTTAGGTTTAACGGCATTAATCGTGTTACCTGCCTGTGCGGAATTAACTGTTGACGATACGGTAAATAAAGATTACCTTATTAATCACGGATATTCCAGTGCAACTGTACGTGCAGTCAATAAAAGTATAGCGCGGCAAAATGGAGAGCCGTTACCGGAAGAAGTAGAAAAAGAATATTATAATCAACCTGTGGTTAAATATGTACGACGTTTCTTTATGTATCTGGATCCGTCTTTAGATGACCATTCGTTTATGAATAAAGATCTCAATACTACTTCCAGATATGATGATCTATAAAAATATTATTGTTTCGGCACTTCTGTTTTCAATATTCACTACATTTACACTGCTTCCTTCTAAAGCTTCCGAAACTAACAATGAAAATACCGTAAGTGTTGATGTAAATTATTCTGCACTTAATTCAAATAATATAAGGCAGGAAGCTCAAAAAGATTTCCATATGTATTTTAACACCTCTGAATCTTTGCAAAAAGAGAAATATCTTAACTCTGCAATGCAAAAGTACTATATTTTAACGCAAATTAATCCGTCCGATACTGATGCCTATATTAAACTCGGCAAAATTTATGATGAAAAAAATATATCAGAGCTTGCAAAGAATTGCTTCTATAAAGCCTTGAATATCAGTAAAGAAGCTGCTCTCGCCAATTTATATTTCGGGGATTATTACTATAAAAGAAATGACTATAAAAAGGCACTTTATTATTACAAAATAGCTTATAATAACGGTATCTCAAAAACTTATGATTTTAATTTAAAACTTGCAACTATTTATGAAAAACTGGCAGATCTTTCTAATGCTAAAAAATTTTACGAGATATCTTATAATATGAAAGCTGATAATAAAGTAGGAGAAAAAATACAATTGTTGAATGAGCTAAATTATGATAAATCAGACTATTATCATAATATCAGGGAGTAGAATAAAATGAAATTTAGCAAATTTATATTATCAGTACTTGCATTTATATTTTTAATTAATACCTCTGCTATGGCAGATGAGATTAACCCGCTTTTAATTGCAGGTTCAAAAAATCAAAAAGAAGAAGCAATCACTGTTAAATCTGAAAATATAAATTTGGATAATTCTGAAATTATTATTCCGCAGGAAGAAAAAATTGCTCCGGTATTTAAAAAATATGAACCCGCTAAAAATGAAGTAGTCTTCAGTTATACAAAAAACCTTATTAACGCAATTGACCCTACTGCGCTCTCAAATAGAACAGGCAGCTATCTTCCCGGAGCCAGAGGAATAAATCAGCTTGTTGTTTATACTCCGAATTACGGTCCCAGAACAAATACAAATGAATACGGCGCGGAAGCTATTGTTGAAGGCAATACAGTAACTGAACTTTCAGGTGCAGATTCGCTTATTCCTCCAAACGGTATTGTAATAAGCGGACACGGACGTGCCAAAAACTGGATGAATTCAAGTATAAAAGTAGGGACTAAAATTTATATTGATAAGGCGACAAACCTCATTTACACATATACAACATCAGAAAGCTATATTTTTGAATCAGAAAAGAAAATTTCCGAAGCAGAACAAATGCTTAACTATTATAAAAACATCAGTCCTAATTATAATTGGAAACTTCCGGGAAGTTATATTGCCGACGCAAAAAATTACTTAAAAAAAGCAAGAAAAGATCCCGAAGATGTTCAAAAATATTCCAAACTCGCAATAGAAGCCTCTAATGATGCCATAAAAAGTGTTGTACCTTACAAAAGCGGAGAACTTAAAGGAATCTGGCTGCGTCCGACAGAGAAAAGCGAATCGGCAATAGAAGATACCCTTAACAGGGTAAAAAAAGCCGGAATTGATACAATATTTTTAGAAACTTATTTTCACGGCAAAACAATTTTTCCGAGCAAAACAATGAAGGCATACGGTTTTACGCCTCAATATGAACAATTTAAAGGGTTTGATCCGCTTGCAATATGGATAAAGGAAGCTCATAAAAGAAATATTAAAATTCATATCTGGTTTGAAACATTCTATGTCGGACCGCAAAACCCTAAAGACAATGCACAAAGTATTTTAGGGATGAATCCGTCATGGGGAAACAAAATAAAAAAAGATGCCGAAAGTGTTGATCCGTCAAAATCAACATCAGAACATAACGGATATTTCTTAGATCCTGCAAACCCTTATGTACAAGATTTTCTAACAAAATTAATTGATGAAATAATAACAACCTATAAACCTGACGGCATAAATCTCGACTATATAAGATACCCTAACTGTGTGTCAAATTCTGAAGCCACAAACTGGGGATACACGGATTATGCACGGAATGAATTTAAAATGATTTTTGGGGTAGATCCAATTGAAATTGCGAAATCTGACCCTCTCTGGCTTGAATGGAACAATTACAGACGCCAAAAAATTACTGACATGGTAAAAAAAGCAGGTGAACTTGGCAGACGTAAACACACATATATAAGTGCAGTAATTTTTCCTGACAGACAGGCTGCCTTGAATAATAAACAGCAAGATTGGAAAACTTGGTCTACAAGAGGATATTTAAACGGATTTACACCGCTTTTTTTAACTTGCGATGCCAAAACAGCAAACAAAATGATGTCTGATGTAATTAATGCGAAATCTGCAAATACGGATTTTTATGCAGGTTTGTTTGTAACATTTATGAGCGGTACAGATGAAGATTTGATAAGGTTAATTCATGAAGCCCGCAAGGTTAATGCAAAAGGTGTAATTTTATTTGATTATGCACATTTAAGCAATAAATATATTAATACACTTTCAACAAGCGTATTTGCAACACAATCGCCGTTCAAAAATGCATTCAGAATAGGACAGCCGAATCCACAAATACAGACGTCAGAAAGAAAAGGCTGGTGGATTTTCGGTAAAGAATAAAAAGAAAACGAAAACATGTTTATAAAAACATGTTTTCGTTTTTTCAAAAGATATATAAATTACTGTTTAAAAGATTTACATAAGTCGTCAAAATTCGTCATAGGATACCTTTTCAAAGCATTATCAATTTCTGCAATGTGTTTTTCAAATTGCGCCGTACCGTCGTAACCTACACGATTTAAAAAGGTTGATTTTGATTCACAATTTTTGAGAACGTAGTTAACAGTATTAATCTTCTCATTGTCCACAAAATGATTAAATTCAGATTTGACTTTATATGGACCTTGGTATAATTTGCTAGAAGCAACATTTGCCACTTCCACATTCTCATTAAATTGTCCATTTACACCTTTAGTCCTTGAGCGATGAATACGACCTTTTTCTCCAAAACGTATATATAAGTCATCTTCTGAAACTCTTTGCCAAATGCCATCTTTAAATATTTTTTTATCTTTTTTGATTTGTACCGAATTAAGAGTACTATGAACAAAAGTTTTATCATCTCCTATCTGCTTAAAAATAAGCCTATCTCCGCCATTTTTGTAATCAAATATTGTTTCTTTATGTAAAATACCTTTATCTTCAGTTTTCATAAGTAATTTATCACTGCCGGGATTTCTGTAATACCTTACATGAGTACCATCTGCCTTAACGACCTGTGTCATACTTAACTCATCTAAATTTCGACCCAAAACTTTACCTGTATTAACCCTCGGATATGAGGCTAAAATTTGTTCAGAAGTTGGCATTGGTAAGGTTTTTGGCTGATTTGCTACTAATTCGCTTAATGACTTTCCCCTATAATTTACAGCTGCAGTCTGTCCACTTTTAACTCCAGTTCCAAGATGTTTTGCAGCTGCCTTTTCCATTCGTGCCCCAGTACGTGTAAAAGATTTCCCAAAATAAGACATACTTTTTGCAACTAATTTTCCGATTCCCATTTTCAAATTTTCCTTTCTTTCTTTTATATATGTATCCCCTGAATTCATTCCCCGTATATTTTTATAAAAAAAAATCAGATTAAAATTTTGACAACAAGGCTATCTATCCTATCCTATCCTATCCTATGAGGGAGTATATCAGGGTTTCAGGCATTTTGAAATTCAACTTTACATTTTGTTAC
>CALUPR010000013.1 GCA_944322705.1 Candidatus Gastranaerophilales bacterium | reverse complement strand
GCATAGTCGATACGGGAATCTCTCATAATCTGATTTTGTAAGTTGCTGCGCCACCTGTTCCATGCAATGATTTCTTCCTGTTCGGTCATATAAGGATTATCATTAGTTGTTTTAGGTTCGGGTTGATGAATTTCAGGTTTTACAGGCTTTTGGAGTTCTACAGGTTCTTCTTGTTCTGTTTCTTTTATAATCTGCTGTAAAATTTCAAGCTGGGATGTTGTTTCTGGAGTATTTTTATGCACAACTTTTGTTTCGGTTCTTTTTATTCTTTGAGGTTCCGGTTGTATATATTTATCTGTAGTTTGAATCGGCTGGTCATTAATTTCAACGGTTTTGACTGATTGCTGTACTTGAGATTTTGATTCCGGTTGAGTTGTTTTCTCCGTAGGAATATTTTTAGTTGTAATTGTATCGCTGATTCTGGTCAGCTGAAAATGCTCATCTTCAATAATTATAGGCTGATGCATATCGGGATGAATTTTTATTGTGAAGATGGTAAGTAATATAAATAAAATAATTGTTATTACTTTTAAAAAATCCATAACTAATCTTTATCTACTTTTGCAAGTAACTCATCACAGGCATAGATATCAAATTTTGTTTGACTCAGCATCATTGTTTCCGCAATCAGCAATGCTGTAGGAACGAGTGCCGCAACCAAACTTAAAAATATACCCTGCATATCTCCGCCGATTTCTGTCATAAAATATGATACGTTCATTGCAAATTCTATAAATATTATTGCGCAGGCAATGGCAAGAGAACGTGTTTTTTCGGAATTTAATCTCCGAACTCCTTCAAGTCCGTAAATTGTTACTCCGTGATGCTGATAATCTGAAAAACCATCCTGTTTAATTACCTGAGAACCCTGGATTTTCTTTGTGCAGAAAAATGCATTTACAAAAGAGAAAAATGCAAAAATAATCATAAATGTTGCAAGCACTAAAAATACGGGACTTATTCTCAAACCTGAAATCCTTACCCAGCCTGCGGCTTCAGGAAAACACATCGCAAGAGTGTTTGAAACACCGTAAGCAAGAAAAGGTGCGGTTAAAATGCCCACAACAGTTTCACCTGCAGATTTTAGCTGCAGATTAAACATTTTATCTCTGATGTATTGAAGTTTTGCATTGCTTAAACTGTTTATATATCTTTCAATCCATTGTCTGTAAGATTTGATAACACTTTCAAAATCTTCTCTGTATTCGTATTTATCCAGTGTCATTGTCCATTCGGTTCCGTTGCATTTGAAATAACCGCAGCTTATTGCAAGGACTGCCATTATTCCTGAGAAAAAGAATGAAATAAATATTGCAAATGTCATAAAATCATTCAAATTCATATAATAAACAAGATTAACAACGTAAATTCCCAGTACAAATATCAGCGAAAAAATAAGCATAAAACTTTGACCGAGCTTCGCTGATTTTGACATTTCTTTTTGTATGTTACTTTGAAGATATAAATATATACCCTGTTTCAAAAGCAGACAGATACCGTAAATTAATATTGTATACACACCCCAGACTTTTATATTTGTCGGAAGATGAAGGAAGTTTGCACTCTCTTTGATCTCAAGTCCCATCAGATAATTTGAAACTCCGAAAGCGCATACCATTGCACTCAAAAACATTGCGATATGAAGAAATATACTTGTTTTTGCGTTATTTGAAAGTTTTTGTTTTAAATCGTTTATATGAAAAGCGACCTGTTTAATTATTGCAACGCGGGCGTTTTCAAGATCTTCTTTTTGTTTTTCAAGCTTAACTTTGGTTACTGCATTGACGTCTTTTCCGTACAAACCTTTTATATCTTCTTCCGTAAAATCTTCTTTTCCTATGGAAGTGATTGTTTTTGTATGTACAGGCTGTGTTTCTTCAAGTATTTTGACGCTTACAAATTCATCACAATCAGCGAACATTAATTTGCAGACATTTTTGACTTCAACCCTTTTTATGGGCTGCCCTTTAAAAAGAACTTTGTCACTTTGAAATGTGTTCATTATTACACATTTATTTTCTGCGTTGTTGTATTGGAGTGTAAGCAAAATATCGTATCCCGGGTTGATAACCACATCACATCCGGGATTTGTACCAATATTTATTACATCTTTGTTAAATACTTTTTCACCTTGTGAGGTTGATATTATTATACTCATTAATTCCCCTCTTTTATTATTTATTATCTTCCTATTGCATGAAGAAATCTTCTGATAGATTTATCAATATTTTGTTCCGGAGAAACTATCAGATGATTTTCGCCGAGAACGGGTGTCAATTTTTCTTTTACAAGATCAAGTTTTTCAGGATGTGCATCCAAAAACATCATTGAGATATCCGGTGCATATTTTTTTACATTCTGCACATTTTCTGGCAAAATATCCCAGTTGATTTGTTTTTCAACAGCTCCTTCATTTTCAAGATCCCCTATTATGACAACAGCCGGAACATATCCGTTCTTTTTCATTGTAAGTGCGTGTGAAAAAGCTTTTTTAAGCCCGACGCCATAGGCTGTTCCGTAATCGGTTTCATCATATTGTGTAAAAGCATCCATTGATTTTGTAATTGTGCTGCCATTCATGGGCGAGCCCTCATAAATCAGATAAGCATCTTCTGACACTCTTAATATTTTTATCTGATCTTCCGGATCTAAAAGATTGCATATTTGTCTTAAAGTTTTTTTCTGCTCAGGCAGCCGTTTTTGATTTGATGCAGATGAATCTATTAAAAAGATTACGGCAGCAGGATGGAATTCGTCCACTTTAATCTGCTTTAACCCCGCCCATACAAATTTTAAAGCTACCGAAAGTACAAGAATTATTAAACCTAATGTGACTAACCTTTTATTTAACTTCATAAATAAAATATACCATATTTTTGCGATATCTGCAAATGGAAATTTTATGTATTAAAAAAGGGGCAATCGCCCCTTTTTAATATTTTAATATTATTATTTTTGATATTTTTTTATTAAGTTAGATATATCTTTATCTGTCCAAACCTTTTTTGATAAATCTGGATTGAATCTCAATTCCTTATAAAATTTATCAAGGTCTGCTTTAGCGAGTTTTTTTGTCTCCACTGCTTTCATAATTTTATCAATATTTTCAAATTTGGTAATTTCTTTTGTGGTTAATGGTTTTTGCATAATTTTATTATTTACTTTTGTTTGCGGAACTTCGCCTCTGAAAGCTTTTCTTACATCAACCATTATTTCATCCAGTTTTCTTTGAAGATTATTATTTGCTCGCGTATATTTTTTTAACAGATATTGAGCATCAAGTTGATTTGCTAATTCTACGCCTTTTTGTTCGTCAAATTCTATATGATGTCTTGTTGCCTGACCAATTTCTAGATCACTTTTTACTTTTCCGCCTTTGCGTGACATACCTGCAGCAATATCTTTTCCGTCTGCGACTTTCCCGCCGTCTATAAATCCGTTAGCCTGCAATGTTTTCCCTCCGTCTATAGAAGCACGGTATTTTACAACAGCTTGTGATGAACCAGGATTTGTGATTGATACAGCTCCCTGCCCGACAACTTCTTTGCCGTCTCTTAACCTCAGACCTGCAATTGCGTAGTTTGATTCTGCTTTGTAAGCTAGATCAAGTTTTGGATTTTTAAGACTGTTCAAGGTTTCGTGGACAAGTCGTTTTGCATTTTGGTTTTGGTTGCCGAGTGCTTCCAACTGTGTACGTCCCAGAGTAATTTTGCCTGCTGCGCCTTCTGTTTTTGGCAGTGCTTTCACAATTTTGCTCATAATTTTTCCGATTGACATAATAATTTTCCCCTTTCCGTATTTTTGTATTGACTTTTTATAAAATATAGTTAAGTGATAAGTGTGATTTGTATGAATGTGATTCCTCATTTGTTTTGAAAACCGATTTCCCCTTACTCCTTTATAAAAACTCCGTATCAATAAAAATTGCTAAAATTTATGAAGTTAAAAGTATAAATTAGCCAAATATAGAATTTATAATGCATTCCAGATTTACAAAACTTAATGTAAAATACTTTTAAATACTAAAAAGTTAAGTTTAAGAAGTAATAATTGTATGGGTGTAAAACAAGAATTTGGTAAAAAAATAAAGCGAATGCGTATAAATCGCGGGCTTACGCAAGAAGAACTTGCAGAAGCCGTTGATTTATCACAACGTGCTATGAGCGGAATTGAAACAGGGGAAAATTTCGCTTCCGCAGAAACTATTGATAAATTGGTGTCTGCACTTGATACAACTTTGGAAGAACTTTTTGCAACAAACCATTTAAAGATTGAAGAAGATTTGCGTCAGGAAATTGATGACAAACTTGATGATCTAAGCAATGATAGCGAAAAACTTGTTATAGTCTACAATGTGGTAAAGAGTCTGCTTAAAGAGTAAATATTTTAAATATTGTCATCCTGAACTTGTTTCAGGATCTTATTATCAGTATTTTATGAGATGCTGAAATGAATTCAGCATGACAATATAGTTTAATTTCTCAATTATTATACGGCGAAACTGTTAAAGGTTGGGAAAGTTTTAGTTCAAACGTAGTTCCGTCAGGAATATTCACATCACGTCCTCTTTGCATTGCACCGCGTAAACCGCCGCCTAAAGCTCCGACACCGCCATAAATTAGCATATTTCGTCCCCAGTCATCTCCGCCGCCCAGTGCCGTAAATGCAGCTCCTATCAGCATAGTGCCAAGTGCCCCTACAACAATATCTCTTGTCATTTTTTTTGCACGTTCGCTTTCTTCTTCCATATAAATTTTTTCAGTGGAGATTTTTATCAAGTTCCCGTCAGGTGTTAATATTTCATTAAAACTGAATTCCAGAGCTCCGCTTCCGTATGCATAACCCGCATTTTGTGCATCGGTTGCACTTCCGTATACAATACTGCCTGCAGGTGCTATTAAAACACCGTTATATATTAAGTTTTCCGAAAGAGTTGCGGTTAGTCTGTCATCTTTTTCCAAACTCCCCGAATTTATACCGGAATCAAATGTGATATGAAAAGTTGTGCCTGCAGGTACTTGAACAACCTTACCCAATAGCGGTTTTGGTGTCGGTTCAAATGTATTATTAATAACTTCTTCTTTAATCAAAGGCGGTGTATAGTTAGTTCTTTCATGGCGGTTCTTTTTTTTATAAAAATCATTGTCAACAGGAGCTGATTGTACCGGCTGAAACTTTTTTCTGTCAAATTCAGCCTGTGCCTCATCGCTGAAGTCGTATGCAGCAAGCACAGGAAGCGTTAATATTTGAAAACTTATTAAGAGAGCCAAAATCTTTTTCATTATAATCAATATTATACTAATTCTTGAATTATTACAATATCCTTGTTATAATTTTTGAGCAAGGAGAGGCTATGGAAAAAGTTTTAGAAATACTGGCAGTAGTAATAAGTGCATATATTATCGGATCTATTCCGACAGGATATATAATTGTAAAAGTTTTTACAGGTGAAGATATAAGAACAATAGGTTCAGGCTCGACAGGAGCTACAAATGTTAAGCGTGTTATGGGTAAAAAATGGTTTTTTATAACTCTTTTATTAGACGCTTTAAAAGGTGCTTTGCCTGTTGTACTGGCTGCGTTGTTTGCAAAAACTTTCACCGGTATCGGACTTTTACCTGTACTGGCTGCCGTTGCAGTTATTTTAGGGCACAGCAAGTCAATATTTCTTAAATTTACAGGCGGAAAATCTGTAGCATCAGGAGTCGGAACTATTCTTGCCCTTAACTGGCAGGTAGGATTGATTATTGCCGCTATCTGGGCTGTGATAACATTTTTTACAAGATATGTTTCTGTCGGTTCTATAATTGCTCTTGCACTGTCACCGTTTATAATGTGGGCATTTAAAGCACCTGTTGCGTATATCTGGTACTGTGCGCTCGGTGCTTTGTATATAATTTATTTACACCGCTCAAATATACAAAGACTTATCAAAGGTGAAGAAAACAAGGTGAGATAATGGATTTTACAATACTTTTAATCGGATTAGGAATAATTGTTGCATTTTTCATAATAGGAAAAATATTTGCAATCCTGACAAAGATTTTAGTTGTTATTTTAATTGTAGCAGCTCTTGCTGTCGGATTTTTTATATGGCAGAACAAAGATAACTATTTGAATAAAACAGGGAAAACTAATTCATATATAATTTTTGTAAACGACTATGCTTCTATGCCTCTATGTATCTAAATAGCTTTTTATCCCTTGACCATTTGTCTGAGTATGCTGCTGTTTGTAAAATTAATTTGCTGAGCCGGCGGATTTGCTTCTTCTTCCTGAACCGTGGCACCGAATTGTTCTTTTTTATCAACTTCGTAAGTTTTTATCGGACGTTTACCTGTTAAACGTTTCATAAAGTCAAAGTATGCTTTTTTAAGACCTGTTGCACTGTTTTGTTTGTTTTCGAGTTCAATAAGTTCATCTCTTGAATGTGTACCGACCGGAACTCCGACTGATGCTCTTGTCAGCCATTCTCCGAGTGTGGTATTTGTTGCCGTAATCCAGCTCATTCCGAATAATGAGCCGTTGTACTGGCTTCTGAATGTGCTGTTAAACAAGTCAATTAACAATGTTTGATAGAACAATCTTGACATTTCCTGAACAAATCTTTCATTGAACTTGGTTTTTGCTCCTTCTACATCGTTTCCGTTTGATTTTAACATTACCATATTATAGTTATCAGTCATCAAGAACCATAATGTTGCTGCTGTCGCCGCTGTTTTTGCAAGGTTTGAAAGCTCACTGTTAGATACATTTGACATTGTATCAACATTGAAAGCTTTTAATATATTGTCGCTTACGTAGTCTTTGAATTGTTTCTGTGTTATTTTGCCTTTAGAGAATTTTTCAGCTTCACGTCCAATATTTTGTACACTTTTTGCTAAAGCTGATATATCTTCAACTTTTTTAACAGGTTTTTTAACTTTTTTAGATAACATTGCACTGACAATATCATTTGCGGCTTTATAAGGCATAGAACCGTATTTCCATATAAATCTGAACGGAGCAAGGAAGAAATCTATTGCCGGTTTAATTTTCTTTTCTTTTGTTCCCAGGCTTATAGTGCCGTCAGCGTTAGTAGATTTTGAAGCTATTTGTCTGTACTGGGAAGCAAGTTCAGTAAAACCGTTTTCATCCAATACTTTTGTAATATTGTTAAATTTTTCTTTTGATATTTTAAAATCTTTTATTTGTGTTGCGTTGTTATAAACATTTTTAAAAAATCCTGAAAAGTCAAGCCAGGCTTTGTCAACGGTTTTTATTTTTCTCAATCCTTTTATTGCAAATCCGCCGCCTATAATTACGCCCAACGCTTTCATAAGCGTGCTGAAAGACAAAAGAGGTTTTTGTGTCTTTTCATTATCTTTAGATTTTTCGGAAGCCTTGAAAGTTACATCGGGTTTGATTTCAGCTTCCGGTGCATTGTTGCGTTCATTTTCCGCACGCGCTTCATGAGGAGTTAGTCGTGTAATATGTTTTCCGTTAATAATACGTGAGAATGCTTCCGTTGTCAGAGTTGTCAGAGCTGTCATTAACATAATTCCCATTTTGGAATTGTTAATATATTTGTTTAAAGCACCCAGCGTAATCAGCGTAATATACGCATTGAAGCCTATTCTTGCAACTTCTTGTTTAAATCTGACTTTTTGTTCATGAGTTGCTGCTTTTTTGTCGTCATCCATCATTCTGGAGAGGTTATATGCGTCGTTTGCAAGAAATATTGCAGGCGGAAGCCCTGAAACAAGACGATTTAACGACCTTTCATGTTTTGTATCATAATTTCCTGTTTTGGGGTCAAACATTTTAACTGAACGCTGGAATATTGCTGAGGTAATTTCGTCTTTTGATTTCCCTTTAAGTTTATTCGCAGTTTCAAAAAGTCCGCGCAATGAGTTTACCTGTGCATCAATTTTAGAACTTTGTCTTATTTTTTTGAAAAGCGGTTTGTTATATGTTTTTATAGACCATTGTTTAAGAGGTTTGATTTTCCCTAATGCTTTTACAGTTCCGTTTAGAATATCTCCAGGTAATATTTTAAACGGATACATAAGTCCGTCCCAGATAAGCTGAGGAATTGTTTTTTTTCGGAATGAAATCTTGTCGCCTTCAATGGTAATCATTTTTTTGGCGAGTTCTGATTTTTTAAGATGTTCCAACAGCTCTTCCCCTATAGAAGTTGTAACCTCTTTCCCGTTAGATTTTCGGGTAATTCCCATATACTCTTTTGCAAATTTTGTGAATTCACTTATGCTGTAAGTTCCGGCTTTCTTGTATGATGGAGCTAGTCTCAGACCAAGTCCAATTCCGGCAAGTGTTCCGAGCATTGCAAGAGTAGGTGCAAGAGCTGATGGTTTTTTCTTGTCTTTTTTATCTCCGCTAAAAGAAAGACCTTTAAAAGATAAATCCCGGTGATTATTTTTTAAAGGTCTCTCGTTTGAATTATTTTTTAAAGACATGAACTCGGAAGAAAGAGGAACATGTTTTGGAGATAAATCTCCTGTAGGCTTCTGTCGCTGTTTTACAGTATCGTAAGTTAATTTTCCTACAAACATTTGTTTTCCTTCCCGTCATGTATTTTTAACTGAAAAGAAAATTTTGACAAGTGTAAGTATATACAAAATTTACAATTTTTTATAATTAATATTCAGGAAAGTATTAAATGTAACGAAATGTAAATACAAATTTAAAATGTCTGAAACCCTTGATATACTTCTCCTAGGATAGGATAGGATGTATTGCGCCAATAGCAATTTTTTTGACATATTGTATTTTAATAAATTGTAGGTAAACAATAAAGTGAAAGGAAACAATATGTCAGTAGAAAGTGTAAACAATTCAGGAAGCAATGCAGGACTTTATGCTACAGGTGCAGCTGTAGCCGGAGCAGGTGCAGGTGCTGCAGCAGGGTATTTAACAAGACCATTTTTAAAAGATGGTGCTCCAACAGATAGTTTTATTAAGAAAATGGGAGAAAATGTAAAAGCTGCTATGTCTCCTGAAGAAAAAACATTAGCAGAAGGTATTGAGAATGAATTGAAAAAAGCTCAGAATGCAATGATGAAAGCTTCTTCAGTGGAAGAATTAAAGAGTACATATTTGGAAAATACAATGAACAACCTTAAAGGTGTAGATATTGACACTGCTAAATCGTCAGTATCCGCCGTGTTAGAAAATTTTATTGATTCAGGTATAGTTGACGGAAAAGATTCTCAGGAATATTTGGATAAGCTAAATAAAGTCACAAATTTTGATGAACTAAAAACAGTTGTTTCAGAAAACTTTGATAAAGAGTATGCAGGAAAAAACATTGACCAGATAAAAGAAGCAATGAAAAAAGAAGCTGATGAAATGAACAGAAAAGCCGGTAAAGCTATGTTTGAACCGTTTTGGGACAGCAGTAAAAAAGAATTTGTAAACTGTGAAGAAGGTGTCGGTGCCGCAATTAAAAAAGCAGCAAAAAGTATTCAAGGCAAATATGCAATGATATACGGTGCAATCGGTGCCGCAGTATTAGGACTTGGAACATTGCTCTGCTGCGGCGGGAAGAAATCTCCTCAGCCTGTACAAAAAGAATTAAATACTCAGGCATAATTTAAATTGCCTTAATATACACACTTTATAATTATAACGACCGCTTGAAAAGCGGTCGTTTAATTATATTTTTTTTAAAATTTCCAGAATCAAAGATTTAAATTTTGTTTTAGCGTTTGCGGCTGCTTCTATAACTTCTTCGTGCGACAATTTTTTACCTGAATCAGAACTTGCGGCATTTGTGATACAGCTTATGCCGAGGACATTCAGACTGCAGTAATTTGCAACTATTGCCTCCGGAACGGTTGACATACCGACTGCATCGCCGCCGAGTTTTCTTACCATTTTTATTTCAGCCGGAGTTTCATAGGAAGGTCCTGAATTTGCCCAGTAAACTCCTTCTTTAATATCTATATTCAAATCTCCGGCACATTTTTTTGCAAGATCTATAAGATGTTTTTTGTAGACCTCCGACATATCAGGAAATCTTTCGCCCATAG
Source organism: Candidatus Gastranaerophilales bacterium (assembly GCA_944322705.1). GTDB lineage: Bacteria > Cyanobacteriota > Vampirovibrionia > Gastranaerophilales > Gastranaerophilaceae > Stercorousia. The sequence goes on along the minus strand of CALUPR010000013.1, from coordinate 17,669 downwards.
TATTATCATTTGTTCCTGTAAGAGGGTTTGCGCCCATAAAGTTTATATGATCAGTTATAATCATCAAATCCGCAGGTTTAAAACTTTCATTGACGGCTCCGGCAGCATTTGTAAGAATTAAGGTTTTTACGCCGAGTGCTTTCATAACCTTTACGGGATAAGTAATTTCCTGCATTGTGTGCCCTTCGTAAAAATGATTTCGACCTTGCATCATGACAACTTTTTTACCTGAAATATCCGCAAAGACCAATCTCCCTTTATGTCCTTGAACTGTTGATTGAACAAAGTGAGGGATTTGTGTATACGGAATTGCATAATCACAGTATTCGTCAGCAAGCTCTCCAAGACCCGAACCTAAAATAATTCCGATTTCAGGCTGAAAATTGTGAGTTTTTTCTTTGATAAAATTAACTGTATTTTGCATTTTAATCCCTCATCTAATTAAAAAAGTTAGAGTTTTCTCTAACTTTTTATGTATAATCTATGCGGCTAAGTATTAACACTAGCCTACTAATCTGTCGTCATCTGCTTCTGCAGCTTTTACCATAATGGCATGTTCAACAGGATTTTCTTTTTTGTATGTTGTATCAAAATTTTCTTCAAAATTAAAGTCATCATGAGCTTTTTTAGCCTGATTTTCATCAACCAATTTTTTTGCAAGTTCAGCAATTTCGTAAACTAACTGATATCTGTTATCTGTATTTTCATTTAAGTCCCATGCGACTCTGATTATTTGATCCATCATATATTAAAAACCTCACTTTTTGTTTCCGTTAATTATAGTATAATACAAAAAATTTTTTGGCAAGTGGCAAAAAATCATGTATTGTTGTATAATCGGCTTATGAAAATTTTTCAAGGTATGCACAAATATATTTGGATAGAATTTGGAATCTGGTTTTTTATATTGTGTGTTGCCGTTGCAGGGATAAGAATTCATCATTATCATGTACAAAAAGAACTGGTGACTTATCAAATATTTATGCCGGATGTTGACGGATTAATTGTTGGTTCGCCGGTTAAATTTATGGGAGTTCAGGTTGGTTATATTGATAAAGTAAAAATTGTGGCTAATGATGTTTATTTAAAACTTGTAATAACCGAAGACGGGGTAGAGCTTCCGAATGGTTCTGTTGCAACTGTTGAATTTAACGGCATGGGCGGTTCAAAATCTCTTGAAGTTTATCCGCCGACCGAGCAAAGTTTGGCAACAGGCAAGATTATAGTAGTTAAGGATCCAATAAGACTTCATGATTCTATAGGATTGTTAAATGATATGTTTGATAAAATAGGCTCAATTACAAGCAGACTATCATTCTTCGCTAAAGAAACCAACGGTGCTGATTTAAGCAAAGGTATTCATACTGTCGGTATTGAAAACAATTTGAAGGTATTAAACAAATGGATTGAAGAATTTAAGATTAAAAAAGAGCATAAAGGAGTAACTTATGATGGACAAATCAAAAGTCAGAATAATTAATAATCCGGTTGTTTTATTGAATTTATGTACAATGCGTGATAAAAACACAGATAGTCAGGGGGTAAGAATTGCAACCAGAAAAATTACAAGATGCCTTTTATATGAAGCAGCAAAAAATCTTCCGCTTGTTGATAAAAAAATTACAACACCTTTAACGACTTTTACTGCAAAAACTGTTGATCCTGATATCAATATTATAATTTCACCTATTCTGCGTGCAGGGTTGATTTTTACGGATGAAGCAATTGATATTTTACCTCAGGCTTGTATAAGGCATCTTGGGATGTACAGGGATGAAAAAACTCTTAAACCTGTCTGGTATTATAATAAAGTCCCAATGGAAGCTCCCAATCCCGAAAAATTTTATATTTATATAACCGATCCCATGCTTGCAACAGGCAATTCTTTAATAGAGGCGATAAAACTTTATGTTAATAAAGGAATTCCTGTTGATAATATTAAGGTAATATGTATTATTGCGGCGCCTCAAGGTATTGAAAATATTCAAAAACACTTTCCTGATGTTGAAATAATAACAGCAGCACTTGATGATCATTTAAATGAAAAAGGGTATATAGTTCCCGGTATGGGGGATGCAGGCGATAGAATTTTTAATACTTAAATCAGAATTTGTATTTCTCCGACTGTGTCGCTGTGTAAAGTCTTTATACTTTTGTCAAATTCAATATCAGCCCAGTGAAGATTTTTCAAAATCTGTAAAACAACCATTTCTCGTGCTTTCATATCACAGTCGGCAATTTTTACAACAAAAGCTTCTTCGCTTTCTGTATTAACAACTATACAAAGTCCGCCCGCTCCGACTTTTGCTATAATGCCTGTTGAGTTTTCTATTATTTTTGTATCAGTTCTGTCTTCTCCGCCAATAATATATGGATGATTGAGAAATGCATTTTTAATTTTTTCATATTCCGGGTTGCAAAATACATTCAAATATCCGTGAAGCATATTAGTTAAAGGCATAGACATTATAGGAACACCGCATCCGTCAGTTGTTAGCGGATATTCTTTTGTAAGACGACATAATTTTGTAATTTTTTCTTTTATTGCAAGCTGAAGCGGGTGGTCGGGATTATCATAAGTTTTTAAATCCCAATTTTTCATCTTACAAAGTCCCAGCATCATAATGTGTTTGCCGGAACAGTTGTTTTGCAAAATATTTTCGCTTGTTCCGGATATTATCATTCGTGTTTGTTCCGTTTTTGACAATGGTTTATGCAATCCGCATTTTAAATAGCTTTCATCCAGCCCGATTTTATTTAGAAGCCGTTTTGCAGTATTGATGTGAATTTCTTCTCCGGCATGGGATGCGCAGCAAAGAGCTATCTCATCTTCTGTCATGCCAAAAAATTCATCCATGCCATAATCAATAATAAGAGTTGCCTGAAGCGGTTTTGCACATGAACGCAGATAAAAAGGATAATTTTTGGCATCCCCCGTAAAATCAAAAGCACGTTCTTTATTAGCCAAAACAATAAAACCGTAATGTTCCTGTTCCACAAGTCCGTTTCTTACATATTCAACTAAAAGTTCAGGTTCTGTATTATTGCTGACCATTTCTTTTTACAAGCTCCAAAAGCTGCAGCATTTTACGTTTTAATTTTAAATTTTCATCTTTTAGTGCAGCAATTTCTTCTTCATATTTTTGATTATCATTTGTAAAGGTTGTTTCAGATTGAGGCACGGTATTATAATCAAGAATGAATCTTTTTTTAGATTCTTCTTTTAATATAAGGACAGCCTTTAAATCGTTTTCCGTTATAATTCCGAGTTCAACCATAACTTCTCCGAACCTTTTTGGATTCCCGCTTTGTTGGGCATCCCGGTGGGCAAGAATTGCCTGCTGAAGCTGATCTACATCTATTATGCCTTTTTGTTTAAAATATTCGCCTGTCCTGAATTTTCCGGCAATATAACCGGCCATAGCATGTATTTCCAATGATTCAGGTTTTTTAATAAAATTTTGCTCCAAACATAATTCATAATATTTGGCAATTTCTTCCATTGACAGGAAAGTATTAACTGAAATTTCCAGCATACTGTATTCATTCATACAGCATTGCAAAAAATTATATATATTATTATCAAGTCCGCATTTCCGTTCGGTTAACTCGGTTTTCCCTTTAAAAGTAATTGTAGGTACAAATGTCGCAAAAATTTCATCTTTATTGTTACGGAGAAATTCTTCACACGCTTTATCCTTCATCTCATCTGAGAGCTTGAGATACATAACCTGTTTAACCCAAAAAGGAACATTGAAAACTTTATCCAAAAATAGTTCAAAAATATTTTTTTTCAAATCAACCTCGCAAGAAATCCTTGTTCATTAATTATAACATAATTTCAAAATAATATCAAGATGACTTACCCGAAAGGGTGATTTATTTTTGCTTCTTTCTGCTATTGATTTCTGGAAATTAAAATTGTATTATAAGTTTATAACAGGAGATTATATATGGAAAAAGAGATGAAGAAGAAGATTTCAATTGCATTTATTGCGCTAATAGGCATAGTTACAACCATAAAACTTGCAATAATATATTATAATGCAAATTTCAACCCTTATGCACTTTCAAGTTTCTGTTCGGTAAATGATTTTATTGATTGTGACGGAATAGCAAAAACAACGGAAGCACAATTTCTGGGTATTCCTCTTGCTTACTGGGGATTGTTTTTCTATGCTTTTGTATTCTTGATGCTTTTTGCACCAAAATTAAAAAATTATAAACTTTTTAAATTTATGGAAGTTTTTAAAAATCCTCTGGATTATTTAGCTTCTTTAGGTTTGTTTGCTTTTCTAGTATCAATGATATTACTTTGTTTAAGTCTGTTTGAAATTAAAAAACTTTGTGTACTGTGTGCTTTTACTTATATTTTGAATTTGTTGATAGGATGTATTGCAACGGATTTTAAAAACGGAGGATTTGTACATTCAATTAAGCAAAGTATTATAGACTTTATAGACGCAGTTAAAATTAAAAAATATCTTATAACATTTATTGCGGTAATGGCTGTGGCAGCAGGATTTTTGACTTATACAAGAATCTCTTTTGTTTTTGCTCCTCAGGTTAAACGCCAACTTGAGTTCAGAGAATTTACTCAGGCAAAACATAATAAATATGCTGTAGAAGGGAATATTCTCGGAGATAAGGATGCAAAAATAACTGTATATGTATATTCGGATTACCAGTGTCCTATCTGTCCGGCACAAAACATTATGATGCATAAGCTTGCAAAAGAGGTAAAGAATATACAAATTATTCATAAAAATCTTCCTCTGGATACCGATTGCAATCCTTATTTACAAGCTCCGTTCCATCAAGGTTCTTGTATTGACGCCAGATATGCAATTGCAGCAAAAAAACAAGGTAAATTCTGGGAAATGAATAATATTTTATTTGAGAAAAAACCACAGACTGAAGATGCAATTCTTGAGCTTGTAAAAAACATGGGCTTTGATCTTGAAAAACTTCAGGAAGATGCAAACAGTTTTGACACTGCCAATAAAATTAAAGAAGAAATTAAGTCCGCATATAGCCAGGGAATAAACGGTACTCCCGCAACAATTATAAACGGCGAAGTTAATGTAGGTATTAAATCATATAATGATTATAAAGAAATGGTGAAAAAACTTGGAGCAGAAGAAAGATAATATAATTCTTCACACATGTTGCGCAATATGTTCGGGATATCCCATATCTTATTTACAAGATACGGGATATAAGGTTATTGCCTATTTTTATAATCCGAATATTTATCCTGATAGTGAGTATGAAAAGCGTCTTGATGCAGAAAGAACTTTATGCAAACATTTTGGCTGTGAGTTAGTTGAAGAAATTTACAACCCTGAAGAATTTTACTCGTATGTAAAAGGTTTGGAAAACGAACCTGAAAAGGGTAAAAGGTGTGATAAATGTTTTGAACTCCGGCTTCGAAAGACAGCTGAATTTGCAAAAAAAACAGGAATAAATAAATTTACGACTTCAATAGTTATAAGCCCGCATAAAAGTTTTGAGAAACTAACTGCAATAGGGGAAGATATAGCAAAAGAGTACGATCTTGAATATGTGGCAATAGATTTTAAGAAGAAAGACGGTTTTTTAAAAACCAACAGGATATCCAAAGAACTCGGGCTTTACCGTCAAAATTACTGCGGTTGTAAATTTAGTTTAAGATAAATCATATATTTACATTATGATAAATACCTAAAATGTTATATAATAAAAATACTTGATTTGTAAAAATTTTTCATTAAAAAAAATCATAAAGGAATTTATTATGAATAAGAAGATTGTATGGTTATTATCAGCTTTGTTAATTATGTCTTCCGTGCAGGTTATAGCTGCCGCTCCTGACAAACTTGAACCTATCGGAAAAGACACTTCATCTTCGCGTATAGCAAAAAGCTCTCGTGCTTCAAATAGCAGAGCAGCCAGAAATAAAAATGATGATAACAAGAAAAAATCCTCGGTAGAATTAGATAAAGAAACTGTTTATTATCCTAATGCAAATATGAGCAGTATTATGGCAAAATATCAATCAGGTAACTATACCGGATGTTTGCAGGAACTTTTTTCTTTTGTTCAAAAAGAACCTTCTAACGCTCTTGCTTATTATTATATGGCAATGGCGTATACGCATATTGATATGGAAGCAGATGCTATAGAAGCTTATGAAAAAGTATTATCTCTTAACCCGAAAGGTTATTTAGCGGAATATGCCCTGAAAGGCAGAGATTGTTTAACCGGCGGTCCGGCATGTATTGATGAACAGGTTGCTCAAGAGGAAATGTCAGATCTTGATAAATTTATTAATGCACCTTACGGAAACGGTTTATCACCGGAACTTAACCAGCAGGTCAAACAAAAACGTTTGACTAATATCAAAGAAACAATTAACAAAAAGGAAAAACTTGAAGACAAAGATATTGAAAGAATCAAAAAATTTGATGATAGATATCAGTCTTTTGCTGACGGGACGGAGAAAATTGCTCAGGTAAGTGATGAAGAAGTTCTGAAAGCTATTCAAACACTAAAGGATGCCGGTGTAAATGTTACTGTAGGGCAGGATAATCCATATTCGCAAATGAATCATTACCAAAACCCTCAAATGGCTGAAATGAGCATGTTGCTTGGCGGTAATAACAATAATAACGGTAACGGTATGATGAATATGCTGCCTATGTTAATGACTCAGGCACAAAAGGGTGAAAATATTGATCCGAGATTAATGCAGGCTGTTATGATGAATTCAATGATGTCGGATTTTAGCTATATAAATAATAACAACAATAACAATAATTAGACTTATGGTTTTGGATTATGAAACAGCTAAACAAAAATTGTTGACAAGTTTAGATACAACCTGTCAGCAATTTTTTGTAAAAAATGGATATATTCTCGAGAATGCATACTATGAACTTTTGTCTGACAATTTAGAAAAGGCAAAAAACCTGTTTAATGCAATAGAAAATAACGATATTCGTGCGCATTGGGCATCTTTTATGATATCTTTGATAGAAGGTGATGTTAAAGAGTATCCTTCATATTTTGAATTGAGAAATTTTTTGGAAATAGATTTAAATATTCTGCTCACATATTTTAAAGGCAATTATGTTGAAAATATTATAAGATATGCTGACTTTATGTTTACCATTAATCCTGAAGTCCATAAGTTTATAGGCAGAGTGCTTTATAATAACGGTTATAAGGAGCAGGGAATGTTCTTTTTAGACAGAGCGAAAAGTTATTTTTATCATGACCCTGAACTGCATTATCTTTTAGCTTATATTTATTACACGGATAAAAATTTTACAAAAGCTGAAAAGGCTGTAAATGATTGTCTTTATATTCTTCCAAATTACTTCCCTGCTGTAAGTTTGCAAAAAAAATTAACGGATAAAATCAAATAAAATTGCGGCTTTTAATTATTTATGCTAACTTAATTATTACCGATAGCTATATAGGAGATAATTTAAAATGATTATAATAATGGAGCGTAATGCTACCAAAGTTCAGATACAGCGTGTTATAGATTTTTTAAAAGATAACGGATTTGATATAAGGTTTAATCAAGGGCAGATACATGCGGTAATTGATGCAATAGGTGACAAAACAACAGTTACACCGGGCAGAGTTTCCGCATTTGACGGCGTAAAGGAAGTCAAGATTATAAGAGAGCCGTTCAGGCTTGCTTCCCGCGACAGAAAACCCGACGATACCGTAATAGAATTTCCAAACGGTGTAAAAATTGGCGGCGGAAACAAACCTGTTGCCATGATAGGACCGTGTTCCGTAGAAGATGACTATGAAGGGCTTTTAAAGGTAGCAATTGCCGGAAAAGAAATGGGCTGTGAATTTTTAAGAGGCGGGGCATTTAAACCCAGAACTTCTCCCTATGATTTTCAAGGATACGGTGAAAAGGCATTAAAATTTCTGAAAAAAGCCAGTCAGGAAACAGGGCTTCTTGTTGTTTCGGAAGTTATGGATGCTTCTGATTTGAGTATGATGTGTGATTACGTTGACGTTTTGCAAATTGGTGCGCGCAATGTACAGAATTTTAAGCTCCTTCATGCAGTCGGCAGATGCAGAAAACCGGTAATTTTAAAACGCGGACTGGCAAGTACAATTCGAGAGTTTTTACTGGCAGCGGAACACATTATGTATAACGGAAATCCCAATGTTATTCTTTGTGAGCGTGGAATAAGAAGTTTTGACAGCGCATTTACCCGTAATGTTATGGATATAGCTTCAATACCTGTTATCAAAAAATATTCTCACCTTCCTATAATTGTTGATCCAAGCCATGGTACAGGTCAAAGATATTTAATAGAGCCTATGGCAAAAGCAGGACTTGTGGTAGGTGCCGACGGCATAATGATAGAAGTTCATCATGATCCTGAAAACGCTTTATCTGACGGTAAGCAAAGTTTGCCTATCCCGATGTTTAAAGAGGTAATGGAAAGAATTAATAATTTTAACGAACATTTGCGTTATGAAAAAGACTGCTTGTCTGTTAATGTTGAGTAGTAGTTGAAATAGTTAATATAATATGTTATAATTGATATATATATCAATAAAAAATAAAGGGAGTCTGGTTATGAAAGGGTTATTCAGAATTTTAGAGAGCTTCGGGGGGGGGGGCACTGTAAGCTCCGCCGGAGGTAAAGACGCTGAAGGATTAAGATGCAAAGATGCAAAGAGGCAAAGAAGCGAAGCTAGTATCGTTAAAATTTTCCCTTTCTCGGGAGGGAAATTAAGGGAGAGGGTTAATTTAGAAGATAAGAAGATAGTAAGATATGAAGGCAGGTTATTTGGGGTAAATAATCTACAATCTTTTTACGTCATTGCGGACAGCGCAGCAGATCCGCAATCGCAAGCTATTTCTAAAACAAATCGTCCCTCACTCCAATCCTCTCCCATTGGAGAGGGTACTAAACCGACTTATTCACTAAAAAAACGAGCTGCATTCACCTTGGCAGAGGGTGCTACGCACGTAGCCCTGTTGGATAATCAACGTAGATTTGCATTCACCTTGGCTGAGGTTTTAATCACCCTTGGCATCATTGGTGTTGTTGCAGCTTTGGTTTTCCCTTCTGTTATAACTAATTATAAAAAGCAGCAGACTGTTACTAAATTAAAACAGACTTATTCACTTTTATCTCAAGCTTTGACCGCTGCACAGGCTCAGTACGGAGACCCTTTAAACTGGGATATAGGTTATTATAAGGGACAGGATTCATCAACGGTAGATGGAGATGTTGTCCCAAATTTTTTAAATAAATATTTATACCCTAATTTAAAAATTGTAAAGTCAGGCGATAATTTTATAGATTCAGGTTATAAAGGACCTTATGGTCCCATATCAAAAAAAAGGCAATTTAGATATGGTAGTTATTTTGTCCTTGCAGACGGGACACTAGTTAATGTTTTCCTCGGTTCGCATTGTGCTGAAGAGAATGATAATGGCGAATGTATTGATAGAAATGCCGGTCATTTAATGTTCGGTGTAGACATTAACGGTTTTAAAGGAAACAATATAGTCGGAAAAGAGTATTTTTTAATGTACTTTAATTTTGATAAGAAACATATGAATTTTTTCATGCCCGGAAGCGATTCAACAGCTTCAAGACATATCCTTTTAAGGGAGTGCAGTAGTAATACCGGCGCTCAATATTGCGGAGGTCTTATTCAGGTCGACAACTGGCAAATAAAAGATGATTATCCTTGGTTTTAATTTTAAGCATTTCTCTGGAAAAATCCTGCGATTTCTTTGTGCGGGAAAAATTTTACAATAGGACGTCCGTGAGGGCAGGTGTACGGCATTTTTGTCGTACGCCATTTTTTGACGATTTCCTGCATCTGCCATGTAGAAAGTTTTTGACCGGCTTTGACAGATGCTTTGCAGGCTGTTGTTATAAGAATTTTTTCTTCAAGTCTGTCAATATTGCCGTCTATATTATCCAGAATGTCTGCTAAAATTTCCTTCGGGCTGACTTTTGCTATCATTTGAGGAACTTTTCTGAAAATAAGTTCGTTTTCTTTCAAAAATTCTATCCCATACCCGAATTTTTCAAATTTTTGAACATTTTCTTTAATTAATTCTGCTTCTGTGCTGGAAACAGGAATAACATCCGACACAAAAAGCATTTGTGAAACTATATTTTTTTCTGACATCAGTTTTTCATATATATATCTTTCTTCTGCAATATGCTGGTCAATAATTTCCAAACCGTCTTCTTTTTCCACCAGAATATATGTGTTTTTATACTGACCGATAATATTTTCTTCAGGTTCAGGGGTTTTATCGACAGGTACAAAAAACTGTCTTTGTTCTTCCTGCGGCTGTATATTCTGGCTTTGTTCTTCCTGTTCCATTATTCTGTCGGAAACATAAACTGTATCCCTATCTTTATCAAAAATAATTTCTCCGGTGTTCTCAAATTTTGGCTGCTCAAAATTAATTACGTTTTCAATACTTGCTGCTGCCGGTTCAGGTTTATTAAATTGTTTTTGTCTTTCAACATAGTTCATTAAACCAGCCTGTATAGACGTATAAATAAAGTTAAATACCTGATTAGGATTTTTATATCTCACCTCTTTTTTGGTCGGATGAACATTTACATCAACATCAGAGGGTGGAATTTCCAAATTCAGAACCACAAAAGGGTATTTGCCGTTCGCAATAAGGCTTTTATATGCTGTGTCAACGGCTTTTTGGAAAACCGGACATTTTACGGTTCTTGAATTTATGTAAATATGATAGCTTTTTTTGCTTGAACGTGTGTAGTCAGGTGTGCTTACATAACCGCTTATTTTTAAGCCTGATAAGTTATCTGTTTTAAAAACTTCTTTGAGATTTGAAATTACATCTGATGAATAAACTTCTTTGATTGTTTGTAAAAGATTATTCTGCCCTGTTGTTTTCAGAACTGTCTTTCCGTTCTTTTTTAATTCAAGTGAGCATTCGGGATGGGCAAGCGCAAGAGATTGAATGAGTTCCTGAATGTATGAAAATTCGGTATTTGAACTTTTTAAAAATTTAAGACGGGCAGGCAGATTGTAAAATAAATCTTTTATATCCATAATAGTTCCGACAGCACAGCCGGTTTCAACCTGTTTAACTTCTGAATTTTCACATTTTACTTTTGTGCCGGTTTCAAAATCTACCGTTCTTGTTGTGCAGGTTAATTTTGAGATTGAGATGATGCTGGAAAGAGCTTCCCCCCTGAACCCCAGCGTATGTATGTCGAATAAATCTTCATCGGTTGCGATTTTGCTGGTGGCGTGTTTTGAAAAGGCAAGCATAATATCGTCGGGATGAATTCCCGAACCGTTATCAGCAACTCTGATGTCGCGGCAGTCGTTATTTATTTCAACGCTTATTTTTGTCGCGCCGGCATCAATAGAGTTTTCAACTAACTCTTTTACAACTGATGCGGGACGCTCAATAACTTCTCCCGCCGCAATCTGGTTTATCAAATGTTTAGATAATTGTTTAATCCTCGCCATGTAAAGAAAACCCTCAATCCTAATCTCAATCTACATCAAAAACAAATTCATCTAAATGTTTGATTACAAATTTGAAACATTTCTATAAGATAAGGACGTTAAGACTATAAGACGCTAAGGCGATAAGTCTTTTACATATTAATATCAGGGAGAAACAGATTTGGGAAGAATAAAAACTAACACAAAATTAAAACCTTCTAAAAAAGCGGATTTGCGGACGGACGAAGCAGCGCAAGTCCGGATAGCGAGCAGATTGAGCCTGCTGGAGCAAAGCTCCAAAGGCGAAACTCGGGGAGCGTGGAGCAAATCCAAGACAGCGGATTTGCAGGTTGTAAAACCCGTCAAAACGACAAAGTACAGCGACATTGATTTAAATAACTGGAAAGCTTATGATCATGTCAAAACCGATACTTTGTGGGAATTTCCGGCACGTTTAAGAGAAGGCGGGCATTCAAACGAATATCACGGAAACTACATTCCGCAGATTGCACAGCAGCTTTATGAAAGATTTACAAAGAAAAATGATGTTGTTCTTGATCTCTTTTTCGGTTCGGGGACTTCCGGTATTGAAGCTGTAAACATGGGCAGACGCTGTATCGGCGTTGAACTTAAAGACGAATTGGCTGAAAGCGTTTCTGAAAAATTTACTCCCAAACAGCTTGTAACAGATGTCAGAATAATTTGTGCGGATTCAGCCTCTGAAGAAGCAAAAGAAAAAGTTCAGGCAAGCCTTGATATTATGAGAGAAGAAAAAGCCCAGTTCTTAATTCTTCATCCGCCTTATGACGATATTATCAAGTTTTCCGATAAGAAAGAAGATTTATCCAATTGTGACACTACAGAAGAATTTTACGATTTATTTGAAAAAGTCGCCAAAAACGGTTACGATATGCTTGAAAAGGGTCGTTTTGCCGCATTAATTATCGGCGACAGTTACAAAAATTCGGAAGTTCAGCCGCTCGGTTTTGAGTGTATGGCAAGAATGATGAAATTGGGTTTCAGACTTAAAGGTATTATTGTAAAAGATATTCAGGGCAATGAACGCGCCAAAGGTAAAACAGCAAACTTGTGGCGTTACAGAGCACTTGCCGGCGGTTTCTTTATATTCAAACATGAATATGTAATGGTCTTTCAAAAAGCCTGATTTAGTTTTTAATAATGACTTTAAAAATATTTTTCTCGACAGCTTGTTTTGAGAGATTTTTTACAAATGCCTTAAACTCTTTTGCATATTGTCCGTCAGGAATCGTTAAATTTATTATATTATTTTTGTTATCTTTTATAAAATTAATTACACTGTCAATAACTCCTATGTGCGGGAGTTTATGCCCGTGTTCAAGTTGTGCCGATATTTTATTTCTTAAAAGATAAGTGTAGAAGTATTCTTTTGAATATGTAAATTTTTTCCTCAATATTGATTGAGTAAACTCTTTTTTATCAGGGCGAATTGCAATACCGTCAAGAAATTTATTTTCTTCAATATATTTTAACAGCCCAAATTTTTTAATCAGTTCCTTTTCGTTCATGCTGAGCATTGTCGGCTGCTTCATAAACATATCAAGAATGTCAGATGTCGGAATATTTAATTTTTCTGCAATTGTAATAATTTTTTTCTTTATTGTTGATGGCTTAGTTACATAAAGTGTAGCATTATTTGCGGCACATTGCAGATATTTTTCTGTTGTAAGCCCGTAATTCTCAAATAATTTTACTGTTGTTCTTATATTTTTTTCAATTGTGTCAGGAGAGCAGGAAAATAAATTAGGGTAATACAGTGCAGTTCTAAGATATTTTTGCGTTGTAAGACCTTCATTTTTAAACCTTTTAACTGTTTCTTTAATGTTGTATTCCAGAGTTTCCGGTTTTTGAACCAAAAGATACGGATGCCTTTTTGACGCTTGTAGACATTGAGCGTAAGTTAAATTTTGATCGGCAAATTTGTCTGCTAATCCCTTTAAATTAGCTATATTTTGTTCTGTCAGATTGCCCTCATTAATGCGTTTTGAATAATCTTTGCGGAATTTCATAGTATTTGCGCAAAAATAAGGATTGAATGTATAAAGATTTATTTTCATACGACAAATAAAACTTCTAAAAATTTTTTTTGTTAGTTTTTATTTATTTCTGATAAAAATTTCTTTAGAAAAATTGAAAAATCTCATGCATTTAAAGGATAACATCTAAAAAAATATGGTTTATTCTAATAATGTACATCACGGGCATGCCCAAAATTATAAAAGGCATGGTTAAAAAGAGACAATATTACAAAATATTAACCAAACTTAAAGAAATGTTAAATCTGCTAAAACCATGATGACATCATGGTTTTCAGGGAAAAAATATTGAGGAGTAAAGGTTAGAAATAAAAAAGTTGTCCCCGCATGATGTATAGAGTACAATTAATACTATATTCAACTTCTTGTAGAGGTAGGATGATTATTAATGCAAAATAAAGTTATACAAAATCTTTTACGGATACAGGAAGACATCGCACCTTATAAACCAAATATAATCGCAGTTACAAAGTATTTTGACGAAACCGCAATAATTGATGCATATAATGCAGGGTTAAGAGATTTCGCAGAGTCAAGGGTAGTTGAAGCTGTTAGGAAAATAGACAATCTTCCCTCGGAAATAAGAAATAATTCAAGATTTCACTTTATCGGACATCTTCAAACAAACAAGGTTCGAAAAGTCGTCGGGAAGTTTGACTATATCCATTCTGTTGATTCCGCCAGACTTGCTAAAGTGATATCGGATGAAGCTCAAAATATCGGAAAAACTCAAAATGTTTTGCTTGAGATGAATATAGCAGGCGAAGAACAAAAATATGGTTTTTCTGAAAAAGAAATTTTCGACGAATTCACCTCTTTAAAAGAGCTTCCGAATATTAATATCGCAGGCTTGATGTGTATGACACCTTTGGGTGCATCTGAAAAAACGCAGGATGAAGTATTTAGTGAAATTGTAGAGCTTAAACAAAAACTTGAAAATAAATTTAACTGCAAGCTTAAAGAACTGTCAATGGGGATGAGTCAGGATTATAAAGAGGCAGCTAAATACGGTGCAACGATGTTAAGGATTGGTAGAAAATTATTTAATTAAGTAAGATAAACGGAGGAAAAACGGTGGCAGCAGTAACAGACAAAATTAAATCAGTAGTGGATTTTTTAGTAAAAGGATTTGAACCGAGGGAAACTATTTTTGATGAGATGGCTCAAGAAGTTGAAGATGATTATCCCGTTCAGGATAATTTAGCAATAGATCCTTCTTATTCTTATCAGCCGGTTATGGACAGATCTAATGAACTTAAGGTAGTTAATCATCCGAGTTTTAAAGGTTATGAAGTAAAGGTTATGGAACCGAGATCATTTGAAGATGCTGCAACAATTGTTCAACACCTCAGAAACAGAAAGACCATCGTTTTAAACCTTCATCTTTTAGATAAAGAACAATCACAGAGAACAATCGACTTTGTTTGCGGTGCAGCTCATGCACTTGACGGCAAACCTCAAAAAGTTGGTGATTTAGTATTTGTATTTACGCCGAGCAATGTTACATTGTCTGTTGATGTTTCGGCAAATCAGAACAAATTTAATGACTCTTTGTGGAGAGCTCCTTTACAGTAACCAACTGTGCTCCGCAACTGAGAAAAATAATATGAGAAAGAGAGAGATAGTTGAATATGAGGTACTTTTGTACCTCTTTTTTTTATAATATTGTCCCGAATTTAATCTCATGTTATATTTACTTTATTATGAATATGAAAAATTTTGCTGTTTGTTTTAATCCGAATGTTGCACATTCTGTAGAGGTCAAAGATAAACTTTTAAAGATCTTAACTTTAAAGGGTATCTGTGCAGAAGCTATTGATATTGACGGGTTAAGGGACGGATTTGATTTTGCTTTTGTTATCGGCGGTGATGGAACGATATTAAAAACAGCCAGATTTTATGCAAAATATCAAACTCCGGTTTTTGGAATTAATTTGGGACGTTTGGGATTTCTTTCTCAGTCCTCAAAAGAAGAAATTGAAAAATCCGTTGACAAAATATTGGAAGGGAAATTTGTCATAGAAGAACGAATAATGCTTAGTTATAACGGATTTACGGCATTGAATGATTTTGTATTAAAGTGTTCTTCTATGGGCAGGACATCAAAATTTATCTTGAAAATTAACTCAAATCCTGTTTGTAAATATCTTGCAGATGGTATAATAATATCAACCCCTACAGGATCTACAGCATATGGTTTGTCTGCCGGCGGACCTGTTTTGACTCCTTCTTTGGAAGCTTTTGTGATAGTTCCGATATGCCCGCACACGCTTACGGCACGTCCTCTTGTTATTTCCGATTCAGAAAAGATTACTGTTTGTGTAGATGAAGCTAAAGAATACTTTTTATATGCTGACGGGCAGGAAACTGTTGTGTTTAATAAAGAAATAAATATAGAAAAATCCGAGTTTAAAGTAAAATTAGCACTTTTGGAAAACTCTGATTTTTATTCTGTATTAAGTGATAAACTTCATTGGGGAGTACCCTTAAAATATAATTATTAATTTTTGTTCATAATTATGTGATTATTTCTTGTACTTTTTTTCTATTTAAAATAGTATGTTATTATACTATTGTAGATGTCTAATTATACAATTATATAAAGAGGTAAAAAAGTGGAAAATTTCGTATCAGATATCTTTGCTAAAAAAGATGAAACAACAAGCAATGATCAAGCTCAAAGGTCTCCTGTTAATCCGACAAAAATAAAAGTTATAGGTGTTGGCGGCGGTGGCGGCAACGCAGTTAACCGAATGATAAAAGCAGGGCTTTCAGGTGTTGAGTTCTGGTTAATGAATACAGATTTACAGGTTTTGGAATACGGTCAAACCAAAAACAGAATTCAGCTCGGTGCTAAATCAACAAACGGTTTAGGTGCCGGCGGTGATCCTTCAGTAGGTGAAAAAGCTGCTGAAGAAGCGCAGCAAGAAATAACAGAAGCTTTAGACGGCGCTGATATGGTATTTATTACTGCCGGTATGGGCGGCGGAACAGGTACCGGTGCTGCTCCTGTTGTTGCTAAAATCGCGAAAGAATTAGGAATTTTAACAATTGCTGTAGTTACAAAACCTTTCACATGGGAAGGAAGAAAAAGACAAAATCAGGCTAATCAAGGCTTGGAAAAACTTAGAGAAGCTGTAGACGCTGTAATTGTTGTTCCTAACGATAAATTGTTACAGGTTGTTGACAGACAGGTGTCTTTAACAGAATCGTTCATCATTGTAGATGAAGTCTTATTAAGAGGTGTTCAGGGTATTTCCGATATTATTACGGTTCCGGGACTTATTAACGTTGACTTTGCTGATGTTAAATGTGTTATGCAGGCATCAGGCTCAGCTCTTATGGGTATCGGTCGCGGTCAAGGTGAAGGCAGAGCTATTAAAGCTGCTGAAATTGCTATTAACTCACAACTCCTTGAATCGTCAATTAACGGTGCAACCGGGGTAATTGTCAATATTACAGGCGGACCTGATATGACACTACATGAAATTTCAGATGCCGCAAATATTATTCACGATGCTGTTAACGATGATGCAACTGTTATTATCGGTACTGCAGTTAATGAAAATATTCAGGGTGAAATTCAAATTACTGTAATTGCTACAGGTTTTGAATTGAAAAACCAGCAGCCTGAACCGAAAACTGATATAAAACAGCTCAGTGCTTCTGATTTCTTTGCAGGAACATTTAATAATTCGCCTGTTTCTTCAAATACTCAATCTCAGGTCAGAAGATCTTCAATGCCTGATGTCTCACCGAGCTTCACAAACATTGAAATCCCTGATTTCTTGAAGAAATAGTAAGTGTAAAGAATTTAAATCACACTAACAACAGCTGGAATATGAAAAAGATAGAAAGAGAATCGATTTTTTAATCGGTTCTCTTTCGCTTTATAAAAAAGAAGTTGTAAAAGCGATATCTTAAATATTACGAAATGTAAAAATGAATTTAAAATGGCTGAAAACCTTGTTATACTCCTCATAGGATAGGATAGGATAGGATAGGATAGGATGGATAGCCTTTTGTCAATTTTTTTTCAAAAAAATTTTTATTAAAAGCATAGGGGAAATCGATTTTCGCGAGGAAGATATTTTAAAGAAAAAGGAG
>CALUPR010000012.1 GCA_944322705.1 Candidatus Gastranaerophilales bacterium | reverse complement strand
CGGGAAAATTCTTTATTAAAGGTAAATTCAGGTCTTCAAAGATATAATCAATATCATCAATGCCTAAAAAATCTCCGATTGCTATTGCTTTCGTATTTTTACGAATTTTTTCGATGTTAAATAACTGTGTAACCATTTTATCTATTTTATAAGGCGGTTCGTTCAAATCTTCCAAAAACATTGTAAATTCAAAATCCGGTATAAAATCCTGTCCGCAAAGTGAAACGAGTGTTGATAAATTCCCGCCCCAGAATGTTCCGTCATAATCAAATCTGCCTTCACTTACTGTTTCAAAAAACTTATTAATTGTATATTCGCATAAATTTTCCTGCCCGAAGTCGCTTAAAATCATTGGCCCTGAAAAAGTTACAAGCCCTGCGCGTTTTAAAAACATCGCATTAAGTGCAGTAATATCTGAATATCCGCAGAAAATTTTAGGGTTTTGACGGATTAAATCATAGTTGATTTTATTTATAAGTCTTATTGCCCCGTATCCGCCGCGTAGAGCAATTATTGCATTAACAGACTTATCCGCAAACATTTTATGGAGTGCGTCAAGTCTTTCTTCATCAGAGCCTGCAAGATATCTGTTTTTTGAATAGAGGTTATCGGATAATTTAACCTTGTAGCCTCTATTTTCAAAAAACTTTATGGCACGTTTAAGATTTGTGTCATCATCCATTGAGCCTGATGTTGCCAGTATCCCTATTGTATCGCCTTCTTTTAATAACGGAGGTTTAATTAAATTCATATTCTGTCCCAATTCATTATAACTCTGCTATAATATTACCATGAACGAAAAATATATACCTTTATACAGAAAATACCGTCCGCAGAAACTTGAAGAAGTTGTGGGGCAGGAGCATATTAAAAAAGCTTTAAAAAACGCGATTGAGCTTAATAAAATTTCTCATGCCTATCTTTTTACCGGTCCCAGAGGTACGGGAAAAACTTCTACTGCAAGAATCTTTGCAAAATCCTTAAATTGCAAAGAAGGACCAACGATTACTCCCTGCGGAGTTTGTGAAAACTGTATTGATATTACAAATTCAACTCCGATGGATGTTATTGAAATTGATGCCGCAAGCAACAGAAAAGTTGAAGATGCGCAGAATATTCTTGAAAAGGTTATGTATGCCCCTGTTAACAGCAGATATAAAATCTATATTATTGATGAAGTTCACATGCTATCAACTACAGCCTTTAATGCGTTATTGAAAACTCTTGAAGAACCGCCGAAAAATGTTATATTTATTCTTGCAACAACAGAAGTTCATAAGGTTCTTGATACTATTAAAAGCCGCTGCCAGAGATTTGATTTTAAACGTATAACGACAGACGACATAGTTAAACATTTGAGATATATCTCTGATAATGAAAAGATTAATATTACAGATGATGCGCTTTTTACTATTGCAAAAAATTCAGCGGGCGGAATGCGTGACAGTATTGCTCTTTTAGATCAATTGAGTGTCCTTGACGGCGATGAAGCTATTTCAACTGATGATATAAACAACCTTCTCGGGCGCCTTTCATTTGACACGCTGAATTCTCTTGCTGATAAAATAGTTAATTCAAAACCTCAAGAGGCTATTGAAGATTTAGAAAATATTTACAATTCAGGTAATGAGCCTGTTCAAATTCTGACAAACTTGATGGATTATTTGAAAAATCTTTTGATTGTGAAAAATTGCAGAAAAGAAATCGCATTTGAATTAACGCAGGCAAATGATGCTCAGGTTAAAGCTTTGTCAGAACAGTGCAAAAATATTGAAACTCATCAGATTGTTTTTTTGATAGATAAATGTTCAGAATATATAAAAGAATTAAAGCTTACAAACAATCCGCGTTTGTGGCTTGAGGTTGCAATAATAGATCTTGCAAATTTGACGGAAAACACATCTCTGGTTGAACTTCAAAACAGAATTGCCCGTTTGGAGGGCGGTAACGTTCAGCCTGCAAAAGCTGTATCTTATAAAGCTGCTCCTTCACCTTTGTTGAAACCTGAAATGCAGAAAAACGAGCACGTTAAACCGGATGTTGTTGTACAAAAAGAAAAAGATGTTAAAGATCAGATTAATAAGCCTGAAATCCCCGCTAAAGATAAGGCTGAACCTGTTAAAAATGTTGCGGCAGAAGATTTTTCTCCAATGCCAAAATCAAAACATTCAGAAGGTGCTGATATTTCCGTTCTTTGGGGCAGACTGCTTGAAAATGTTCACAGCGCTCCGACCAGAGCTCTTTTAAATCAGTGGGCGAATCCTGTAAAAATTGCTCCTGATGAGACAATTTTAACTATGAAAAATGAAATTTTCTTAAATCAGGTGCAGTCAGGTTCTAAAAAACAGGCAGTTGTCGATGCTGTAAATGCCCTGTTTGCGCAAGAAAATTCAAATGTAATAATAAGGCTTCCGCATGCAAATGATGTTCAGGTTCAACCTGCATCTGTTCCAGATGTTCATCAAGAACAGCCAAAGCCTAAACCTTCTCCGGTCATGAAGCCTGTTCAGCCGGAACCGGAACTTGAGCCGCAGGAAGTTGAGGAGCTGAAAGAAGAATCTGAGCAGCAGGTTAAACCGAAAGATGAAGCAAAATTTGAAACGTCAATGCATTCTGATAATGTTAATATGGTTTTAGATGTGTTTGAAGGAAAAGTTATAGATTAAAAGAGTAAATTATGAAAATCAAAAAATATTAATTTTGTTAATGTTGTATGTTAAGCAATTTTTACGGTATTAAATTTAAACGCTTCAAAATTCCCCGAAAAATAATCTTTTGGTAATCCTGCTTTGAGTTTCAATTGTTCAAGGAATTCTTGTTTATCCGGCAGCTGCTCCCATACATCAGGTAAAAATACGGATTGATAATTGCCATCCCGTATAATAAGTCCGTCAACTGCTGGTACTAAATTTTCAAGGAGCTCTTCTTCCGTTTCAAATTCAATTCTTTCAGGTTTTGAAAGAAGCGACACTCCTATTGTTATTCTGTTGTATTCATTTAGTGTCAGTGCGGGAAACCTCGGGTCAGAAAAAGCTGCAGCGTGTGCATTATGTATCAAATCTTTTATCAACGGTTTGTGCGCAATAATTGAACCGATGCAGCCGCGTAAAATTCCGTCAAGCTCAAGTGTTACAAAGGATGCGCCGTATTCTTCAAACACGCAGTCATAATTGCTTATTCGGGGTTGACCGAGCTGTAAGCCTGAGAGTATGCTGTCTTTGCAGATTTTTTTAACAAAATCCGAATAATATTTTTTTATGTAATTATTTTTTTGACCTTCATACAAAAACCAGCTACCGTAGCCTACAACACGTGATGAATCTCCTGTCGCAGCGGAAGAGTTTGTAAGGTCTGTTCTTATCAGCGAAAAATTTTTCTTTTTAGCAAATTCAATAAGCCCGCAAATGCCGACAGCACCGCATGCTTGCTCCTGTTCAAAGTTTGAAAAATTATTTTCTTCAATCATTCTTGCAGTATAATTATCAATTTTAACAGCTTCTTTTTCAGGGTAAAAATGGCTCAAATCGC
This sequence comes from Candidatus Gastranaerophilales bacterium, assembly GCA_944322705.1. Classification (GTDB taxonomy): domain Bacteria; phylum Cyanobacteriota; class Vampirovibrionia; order Gastranaerophilales; family Gastranaerophilaceae; genus Stercorousia. Next base: position 24,393 of record CALUPR010000012.1, on the reverse strand, counting down.
TTGATATTACAAATACGTTATCCTCATCCGCCCAAAAATGTTCAAGAGTTCCGCATAAATTTTTAAAATTTTCGCAGCCGTATAAAACAGGTACGATTTTTGCTTCAGGTAAAAAATATTTTATTAAAGGGAGCAGAACTTCTATTGAATGTTCTTTTTCAAAAGCGAAATTTCCGGTAGAGCAATCGCAAACCCCCTTAACTCCTTGAACAAGATTCTTGTTTACTTCAATATCTCCGAGAGGTGTTTCAAACGTGTCATATTCGCATACTGTGCATCCAAAAATCCTTTCATAATGAGCAGGTGCAAATATGAATACATTTTTTGCCTCTTTTTTAAGATGCTGTATCCCCTTTGCCGCAAGCTCACCTGAATAAATATACCCTGCATGCGGTACAATTATTGCACGAGAATTGTATGCAGGCGGTTCAATTTCAAAATTCTTGATTAAATCTAAAAGTTCCTCTTTGGCTGCCGGATAAAATGTCCCTGCCGCTGATGATTTTTTCTTCATAAAATTTATTATACAACTTTTTTCTTATTTTGAAATAGGATAGTAAGTTAATAAAATATCAGGATCAAACATTTCTGTCTGCGTAATTTTAAATTTATAACTCTCATTTATATTTTCAATATGTCTGAAATCAAAGCAGGATAAAGAATTGTTGTCACCGGTAATTTTTGGTGCGATAAAATGATAAATTTTATCTGTGTATTTTAACATTTCTCCGTTTAAATGTCCGCCGCTTTCAACTAAAATGCTTTTTATCCCTAAATCAAATGCTTTTTTTAGTATAAATTCAATGTCTAATTTCTCATTAATAACAGGTGTTTTTATAAAATTTATTCCGCCTTCAAACATATCAAGAGTAGCATTAAACAGGTAAATTTCTCCCTCTTTATATATTGGCGCTTCAAGGTTTGTTTTAAGTTTTCTATCCAGAATTATTTTTTTTCTGTGCGCCATCGTCGGGTTATCTGCAAGAATAGTTGAAGATGTTGTTAAAATTGCATCATAGCGGTTTCTGATTTTTTTGACTTCTTCCCGTGCCTTATCTGATGTTATCCATTTAGAAGACCCGTTTTGTGTCGCAATTTTTCCGTCCAGTGTGGCTGCAGTTTTTAGAGCGACAAATACTTCATTTTTTGTCATATTTTTTATGAATGTTTCATTTAAAATTTTGCACTCATCTTCAAGAACATTTTCAACCACTTCAATTCCTGCATTTTTTAATTTTTTGATGCCGTTTCCTGCAACAATAGGGTTAACATCCCTCATTCCGATAACAACTCTTTTTATTCCGCGTTCAATAATTAAATCGGCGCAGGGTGGAGTTTTTCCGTAATGCGAGCAGGGCTCAAGGTTAACAATTAGCGTTCCGCCTTTTTCTTCCCCGTTGTGAAGTTTTAAAAGTGCATCACGTTCTGCATGGTTATCTCCGTATCTGTGGTGGTAACCTGTTGAAATTTCACTCCCGTTTTTATCAAGTATTACACACCCTACAAGCGGATTAGGGGAAGTTTGACCTTCTCCCTGTTTTGCAAGGTCTATACATTTTTGCATTAATTTATCATATTGCATATTTGCATTCTACTATAAAATTTGATATATATAAAATAAAAAGAAAGTGAGGTTATTTATGGATTTAAAATACATTGGACACAGCGCTTTTGAAATTAAGCTAAAAGATAATTCTATAATGGTAGATCCTTATGTAAGTATCAATCCAAAATATGATTGGCATAATTCTAATATAACTGATATATTTTTAACTCATGCTCACGGAGATCATCTGGGGCAGGCAATTGAGATTGCGAAAGAAAAAGATGCTACAATTACAGCTATTGTTGAACTGGCTCAGTACTGCAAAGAGCAGGGCTGCAAAGTGCGTTCCGTAAATTTTGGCGGATGGATTAATTATGATTGGGGCAGGGCTGTTTTTGTTCCGGCTTCTCATACGAGTACGCTGCCTGACGGGAGATATGCCGGTGAACCTGCCGGTATTATATTTGACACTGAAAATGTAAGAATTTACCACGCGGGTGATACAGGTTTAACTTCGGAAATGAAAATAATAAAAGAGTTATACCGTCCGAATATTGCAATGCTTCCGATAGGCGGTCATTATACAATGGATATAGAGCATGCGGCAGTTGCTGCTGACTGGCTCGGCGCTCAGACAGTTATCCCGATGCATTACAATACTTTCCCGGAAATTAAGGCTGATATTGAAAAATTTGCTGCACTTTTGCAGATTAACAACTCACGTTGTGTTGTTCTTGACCCTGATAAGGTTTAATTAAACATTTAGAATAAAAAAATGACCGGATTTAACCCGGTCATTTTTATATATAAGGTATTTTTTGTCATGCTTATGCTTCTTTTTTGCTTCCGCCAAGAACCAATCCTGCAACAAGACCTACTGCTGCTGCAATACCGCCCCAGAGGAGTGCTGCTCTACCTTTGCCTTCTTTCGGGAATAATTTTTTGATCTTTGCAAAAGCATTTTTCATCTCTTCATCACCTGCTAATTCAGTTATTTTGGATTTTTTCTTTTCAGCAGCGGTTTTCACAGCATCATCAAATTCAATTACAACTTTTTTAATGTTTTCATCTGCAGATTCTCTTACTAATCTCTCTTTCGCAGAGAAAACGTTATTTTCTGCTGTTTTAACTGCTTTTGCTTCTTCCGAATCTTTTAAAGCTTCTTTTGCAGCGTTACGAGCATCATCAGGAGCATCAGCTGTTTTTGCAAATTTTTCTTCATCTTTTTTGCCTTTGTTCAATTCTTCCAAAAGCTTTTTATCATAGTTTTCATTAGCAGTATTCAAAGCTTTTGTTTCTGCTGCATCATCAGCAAGTTTTTGTTTATTTACTTCATTTTCAAATGCTTCTTTTTTTGCTTTATCAGGAACAAATTCTTCGTCTTTTGAGTTTAACATATCAATTTCTTCCTTGATTTTGTCTGCTTCTTTTTTTACATCATCTTTCGCATCTTTAACAATTGATTCAAATCTATCAGGCTCCATAGCAAAAACTTCGTCTAAAGTCGGTCTTTTCCCGCCTGCTAAATAACCTGCACCTGCACCAACAACACCAAGACCAATTGTAGGAGCGGCAACTGATGAGCCCTTTTTCTTAGGAGTTTCAACAGAAACTGGATTTACTGCATTTACTGACATAATTTCTACCTTTCTTTTGCAAATTAAACACACTTTATTATATTTATAATAACACCTGAGAGTATTTTTTTTTGCTTTTTAATACAAAAATATTAAGAATTATTACGACTAATATTCTTTTTACTTATTGAAAAATTTATGTTATAGTTATATTCTCATTGAAAAGAGGCTATATATGGATATTTTATTTGTTATTGACAGATTGGAGCTTAAGTATTTTGAATTTAACAATCTTGTTACAAATTTCTGGTTAATCAGAGAGTTGTTAAGAAATAATAACAATGTTTATATAACAACGATTGATTATTTATCTGTTATTTCAGGCAAGGCTTATACACATTGTTTTAAGTCTTTTGAAAAGGACGAGAATATTTATTATGAAAAAGACGAAATTATAAAACTTATAAATGATTTCAAACTTGTTATGTTCAGACCCGATCCTCCTGTTGACATTGATTATATTAATGCAACTTACGTATTTGATTTCGTTGACAGAAACAAAACAATGATATTAAATGATCCAAAGGCAATACGTAATTTTAATGAAAAATTACATGCTTTATATTTTTCGGGCTTAATGCCTGAAAATATTGTAACTTCTTCAAAATCGGATATTATTAATTTTTTGAATAACCATGAAGAAATTGTTTTGAAACCTCTTAACGGCTGCTTTGGTTCAGGAGTTATGACTTTAAAAAAAGGCGACAAAAATACAGCAGTTATAATTAATACAATGACTAAAAATCAAAAACAGCTTATTATGGTTCAAAAATATATTCCAAAAGCCAAATTTGGCGACAAAAGAGTTATGTTTTTAGGAGATGAAGTTTTAGATGTTTGTGTTCAAAAACTTCCATCAAATAACGACTTTAAATTTAATGAGCACTGTGATGCAAATATTGTGAAAGCAGAATTGTCGGAGGAAGAAAAAGAAAAATTTATTCCTGTTGCAAGAAAATTAAACACACTAGGACTTCCTATGGCAGGGCTTGACGTTATTGACGGAAAAATTATTGAAATAAATATTACAAGTCCCTGCTATTTTATAAAAGAAGTAAATAATTACTTTGGATGCAGCCTTGAAAAGAAAATTACTAATTTTATCTTGTCATCGCTTCAGGTTGCTGTTTAAAAAATAATAATGCGGAACTTTATTTACGGTTCCGCAAGAAGATTTCATAGTATAGTTACTTTTCCCAAGATATTTTACTATACTGCTAAAACTGTAACAGAAAAATTTTTGCTAATTTAATAGTGTAAAATTTACAATTTTTAAAATTTATTTTGCTCTTGAAAAAACTTCTGTATTAACATCATCAAATGTGTTTGTGTTGAAATAAGCGCAGGATGCTACCATTGCAGCATTATCCGTACAGTATTTCATTGGCGGAGCGAAAACTTTATAACCTTCATTTTCAAGGGCAAAGATTTTTTTTCTGATTTCAGAATTTGCGGCAACACCGCCGGCTATAACTACCTGTTTGTAGCCTGAATGTGCCAATGCTGTTTTTAATTTGTGTAAGAGAGTTGAAGATACGCATTCCTGAAAGCTTGCACATATATCTTTAACAGGGATTTCTTCCCCTTCAAATGATTTTACAAGTCTTAAAACTGCTGTTTTCAGCCCGCTAAAACTAAAATTGTAACCATCTACTTTTGCTTCCGGTAGTTTAAATGCGTGTGAATTTCCTTCTTGAGCCATTTTATCAAGTTTAGGACCGCCTGGGTAAGGTAAACCTATTAATCTTGCAACTTTATCATATGCTTCGCCGACTGCATCGTCTATAGTTTCTCCCAGAATATTTTGTTCTGAATAGGATTTAACGTCAATAATTTGAGTATGTCCGCCGCTAACTAATAGTGCCATAAACGGCGGTTTTAAATCAGTATCAAGATAGTTGCCGCAAAGGTGTGCATTAAGGTGATTTACGCCGATAAAAGGTTTGTCATAGGTAAGCGCAAGAGTTTTTGCCGCATTTAACCCTACCAGTAAGCATCCTACAAGTCCGGGACCTACAGTGCCTGCAAATGCGGTTATATCTTCAGGATTAAGGTTAGCGTTCTCTTCTGCCTGTTTAAATGCTTCATCTATTACAATATTGATTGAATCAAGATGTTCTCTTGCTGCAATTTCAGGGATTACGCCCCCGAATTGTGCATGAGTTTTTATTTGTGATGCTACAACATTTGCAATAACTTCACGTCCGTTTTTAACTATAGCGCAGGCTGTTTCATCGCAGCTGGATTCTATTGCCATTATGTAATTATCATACCCGCTTTCAGGTCCGATTGTTACAGGTTCTTTAGAGAATAATTTATTTTTTATATTTTTCATAGTAGTATTATTATATTACAAATAGATTCTGAAACAAGTTCAGAGTGACAAAAACGGTTAAAAAATGAAATTTATTGATAAATGTAAGATTAGGGTAGTATCAGGACGCGGCGGCAACGGAATGGTTGCGTGGCGCAGAGAAAAATATGTTGATAAAGGCGGTCCTGCAGGTGGTGACGGTGGCAGAGGCGGCGATGTATATCTTGTTGCTGATGAAAATATGTCAACATTAATGGATTTTAAGCATAAATCTGTATTTAAAGCAGATGCAGGTGAAAACGGCGGGATTAAAAATATGAATGGGGCGTGCGCTAAGGACTTATACATAAAAGTACCTGTAGGCACCGTCGTAAAAGATATCAAGAATGATAAAATTATAGCGGATTTAACTGAAAACGGTCAAAAAGTCTTAGTAGCTAAAGGCGGCAGAGGCGGCAGAGGAAATGCAAGATTCGCAACTGCTCAAAAGCGCGCTCCGCAATTTTGCGAACCGGGTGAACCTTCAATTGAGCGCGAATTGTTTCTGGAATTGAAACTGATAGCTGATGTAGGACTTCTTGGTATGCCAAACGCCGGCAAATCTACTCTTATAAGTCGTATAAGTTCTGCAAAACCTAAAATTGCAGATTATCCTTTTACAACTTTGATTCCGAATTTAGGTGTTGTGAAGAAACGTTCCGGTGATGGTTACGTTGTTGCAGATATTCCGGGGTTGATTGAAGGGGCATCTGAAGGGGTAGGATTAGGTCACGATTTTTTACGCCATGTTGAAAGATGCAGATTTCTTGTTCACCTTATTGATATAACTGAAGCAGATCCTTTAGCTAACTATAAAAAGATAAATGCAGAGCTTGCAAAATATTCTGAGCATCTGGCTAATCTTTATCAAATTGTTGTTCTTAATAAAATTGATGCTGTTAGTGATGATGTAAAAAGTGAAACTTATGCTAAATTTAAAGAAGTTACTCATGATGTGTTTGAAATATCTGCAGTTACAGGTGAGAATTTGACGGAATTAACTGATTTTATCGCTCAAAAAGTGGATGAAATTGATAAGACCCCGACAGATGTTCTTGTAGAAGAAGATGATGGGGCATACAACAACGACGACAGCTCATTTGAAATATTTAAGGTGGCAAAAGATACATTTATAGTTCAAGGAGGTAAAATATCGCGTCTGGCATCAGTCACTGATGAGAGAAATTCCGAACAGGTTATAAGACTTCAAAATATCTTGAAAGGTATGGGGGTATTTGATGAGCTTTCAAAAAAAGGTATAAAAGACGGTGACACTGTTATTATAAATCATCTTGAATTTGTTTTTTATTCTGATGAAATCTACGGTTAATAATATAAAGGGGTATGTATGACTGTAATTAATGAAAAATTTACTATAAATACTCAAGGGTTCACAGATATTATTGATATAACCCAAAAAGTTAAAAATGCCGTGTACAATCATTCTTTGCAATCTGCAGTTGTGCATGTTTATGTTGCAGGCAGTACCGTATCAATTACAAACATAGAATTTGAACCGGGACTTTTGGTAGATTTACCTGAAGCTCTGGATAAAATTGCTCCTTTAAATGCTGATTATCATCATGATGCTACCTGGCACGATGGCAATGGCTATGCGCACTTAAGAGCTTCAATTGTGGGTAATAGTACTATGGTTCCCCTGATTGATGGTGCATTACAGCTTGGACAATGGCAGCAGATTGTTTTAATAGATTTTGATAATAAAGCAAGAACAAGAACGGTTTATGTTCAAATTGTTTATTAATTAAAATGCGATTCTTCGCTAACGCTCAGAATGACGGAAGCATGAGAATCGCATTTCTTATATATTAATTGTTATATTAATTTTTGCCTATTTCATGAATTTTAATAAAGTTTGTTCCGCCTACAAGCAGTTCTGGAACAGAACCCGTAATAACGACAAAATCTCCTTTTTCGAGTTTTAAGTTGTTAATCAAAAATTCATCCAATAAAGCAATTGATGCCTTATCAATAGAGCCATTAAAATCAAGAGATATTGGATAAACACCTCTGAATAATTTAACATCGCGGCAGATATGTCTGTTCGGGCAGCAAGCGAAGATAGGGACGCTTAATTTTGCTTCAGCAAGCATAGCTGCTGTAAATCCGCTGCCTGTGAGAGCTATTGCAGCTTTGATATTCATTTTTCTTGCCATATCCGCAATAGACATGCCTATTGCCATTGCCTGAGAATCTTTTTCTTCTTCAATCATTTTGCGCGGGAACTTATTTTTTCGCATGAATGGAGATTCTTCAACAGTATCTGCAATTTTTTTCATCATCGCAACAGCTTCTACAGGATATGCACCTGCTGCTGTTTCTCCTGAAAGCATAATTGCATCAGTACCGTCAAGAATTGCGTTAGCAACGTCAGAAGTTTCAGCACGTGTCGGAATCGGGTTTTCTATCATGCTGTCAAGCATTTGAGTAGCAACTATTACGACTTTTCTTTTTGCATTTGCTTTTCTGATGATAGTTTTTTGTACGATAGGTACTTTTTCTGTTGAAATTTCTATACCTAAATCGCCTCTTGCTACCATGATACCGTCTGAAACTTCAATAATGCTGTCAATATTGTCTACAGCTTGCGGTTTTTCTATTTTGGAAATTATTTTTGCAGTTGTATTTCCGTGGCTTTCTAATAATTCACGAAGTTTAATAACGTCTGAGGCAGATCTTACAAATGAAAGCCCGAGATAATCAATATCATTATGAGCGGCAAATTCAACAAAAGTTATGTCCCTTGCCGTCAAAACATCCAAACTTCCCTGAGAACCTGGAATGTTAATCCCTTTCCTCTGTTTCAAAAGCCCATCTGTTAAAACTTTGGCAAAAATAACTCTGTCTTCAACTTTAACAACTTCAAGCTGAATTTTTCCGTCATCAATCATTATTTTTTCGCCGGGAGTAACATCGTCTGCCATTCCTTTATAATCTACAGGAAGAATATCGCCCGTAACTTCAGGCTGGTGACGGAATTTTAGAATTTCACCTTTTTTTATTTCAATAGATTCAGGTAAATTTCCTATTCTGATTTTAGGTCCTTGAAGGTCTAAAAGTACGGGTATTAAAGTCTTTTCTTCTTTCTCAAGTTCTCTTATGTAAGATAAATTTGTTTTGTGCATGTCAATATCGCCATGTGATGAATTTAATCTAAACATGGTGACACCGGCGTGAAAAAGATCTCGAATTTTTTCTTTTGTAGACGTTGCAGGTCCAAGTGTCGCAACGATTTTCGTCATAGTGTAACTATCCATATTATTCCTTTCTTTATTGGGTAAATAATTAAATTTTGAAAATACATGTTTACAAATATATAAATGTACGTTATAATCATACACGAAAAAGGTTTACTAGTAAATATGAGGAAGTGAAAATGAAAAAAATTATTTCAGGAGTTATGGCTCTATGCTTGGTAGCATTTAATGCCGTATCTGTCCTTGCTGCATCAATTGCTGATGTAAATCAGAATTATTGGGCAAGCAAAGAAATTAATATTGTTGTTGATAACAATATTATGTCTTTGTCAGGAAATCGTTTCAATCCTGAACAAACAATTACAAGAGTTGAATTTGTTAACGCTTTGTTAAAGGTTTTGTCTGATGAAAATATTAATGTTAATATTTCAAACAAATTCAAAGATGTTTCTTCAAGCAATCCTGATTACTCAAATATTTTGCGTTCACAACAATTAGGTTTGGTTTATGGTTATCCTGATAATACATTTAAACCTTACAAACCTGTTTTAAGATCTGAAGCTCAGTCTGTAATCAGCCATATTACAAAAGATATGAATGCTGACACATCTGTTCTTAATCAATTTAAAGATGCATCAGCTATCCCTTCTTGGGCTAAGAAAGTTTATGCTAAAACAATTAACTACGGTATTTACGTAAACTATCCTGATTCAAGAGAACTCAGACCTAATGACAATTTGTCAAGAGCTGAAGCTGCTGTTCTCTTAGCAAGACTTAAAGAAAAACTTGACCTTGTTAAGGAACAATACTTAGGTAAAACAAGAGTTGAACACTTGAGTGTTAAAAGAAATGCTCCGAATAATGAAGTTATGATTAATAACGTCGAAAGCGTAATTGCTGAAGGTAATGTTCTTGCAGTTGCATTTACTGAAAAATTCAAATCAGAAAATCATAAAGCAGGCGATATCGTAACTTTTGTAGCTCCGGAAGCTATTTACACAAAAGAAGGTACTCTTGTAATTCCTGAGGGAACAAAATTTATTGCGCAGATTAATGAAATTAAAGACCAAAAATGGTTTAACAAAAACGCAAGAGTTTACCCTCAATTAACAAAAGTTGTTTTACCTAACGGCAAACAGCTGGCATTCAACGCTAAACCGTTCTCAAAAGATTATTCTTTAAAAGAAGGTCCTTGGATGACAGCAGGTAAGTTGGCTTTATGCACAGTTACCGGTGGTGCAATCGGTACTGGTGCCGGTGTAGGTTTTGCATTTATTCCAAGCCCTGATAAAATCGGTACAGGTGTTGCTATCGGTACTCCGGTTGGTGCAGCTGTCGGTTTAATTACCGGTTTGGTTACTCCTGGCTTGAAATACCACGCAAAAGCTGGTGAAGAAGTATATGTAATTTTGCTTGATGATGCTTCAATTTGCAGAGTTCAACAGGCTCTTTAATACATATTATTTCTAAACTTAATCTTTTAAGAGGACTACTTTCGGGTAGTCCTCTTGTTATTTTGGCTATAGTAAACATAAGTTATAAAGTTTAAAATAAATCTGTAGACAGATTTGTAGCTGTCGTAAATTATGGGAGTATTTTATGAAAAATTTATGTATTACTTTAGCTTTGATTGGCGCCTTTTCTCTTTCAACACAGGGTGCATTTGCAGCCTGGCAGGGTATGCAATCTTTAAATCCTATGCCTTATATCTCGTATCTTAATCCTTTACCGTATATAGGAATAGGTGAGAACAAAACTAATTTTAGTCTAAATCCGTTTACAGGATTTAAAAATTGTAATAAATGCAAAGTTAAAAAGGTAAAATGTGATGAATGCACAAGGGTAACCCTGAATACTTGTCCGACTTGCACCAGAACTTTTAACGAAACATGTGATACTTGTAATAGAATTTACTTGCAGCCTGTGCAGCCGAAATGCCCTTGCATGATTAATCATTAAAATTAAAAAAAAGAGCCTGAAATAGGCTCTTTTTAGTATTCTACAATATTTTTTAGAGTATTAAATATTTCATCAGTTATTTCCTGAATATATTTTTGGGAAACCATTCCGTTAATTACAGCATCTGATATCTGGTATGCAGGACGAATGTACTGTTGGGCAGTTTTATTTACATCCTGGAATTGAAGATCTGCAGCTGTTCCGGTTTTCCCTCTTAAAGCAGCTCTTTTGTACCACCTGTCTTTAATAACCTCTAAAGGTGTGTAGACATAAACTTTAACATCCATTATATCTCTGATACCTTCGTTTAAAACATATAAACCTTCGGTTAAGACAACTTTTGCAGGTTTCTTAATATCTCCGGCAGGGTCTGAAACGCAGGTAACAAAATCATATTTTGGAGAAACAATTTCTTTCCCTGCTTTAAGTTTCATCAGGTGTTTTTTCATTAACTCAAGATCGATTGCCTCGGGCGTATCAAAGCTAAAACCTGTTTTAAACAGTTCTTCATAGCTGCCTGCCTCAATAAGCTCTTTAGATGTATCTTTATAATAATCATCACAGCGTATAACAGTATATATACCTTCTTTTTTTTCTTTAACGCATGCTTTTATAGTATTGTCAACAAAGACGGTTTTACCTGAGGCGCTTTCTCCTGTAATTCCTATTAAGAAAGTTTTCTTTTTTTCTTGAACAACTTTTCTGGCAATATTTAAGATAAGATTTTCAGATGTTTTTAAAAATAAAGGCTGTGTTTGAAGTTTATCTTCTTCCAGAATTTTTTTTAAAGACTCAACTATATTTGATATGACTTCCATATCACGTCTGCTTGAATAATAATCATAACTTGTTAGAAAATCAGTAGCCATTCTTTTTCCCCTGTATTTTAATATTCTAACCTAAAGTAATTTTATTTTGTAGAAATAATAAATTTTGTAACAATATTAGCTTTTTTATTAAAGAAAGTTTTAAATATGCCGTTAATGGGAATATGTGAAGTAGTTTTTGCAATAAAATTGCAAATCATTATAAGGAGATTTGATATGTATCATGACGAAATTTTTGAAAACGCTCTAAAGGATGTTAAAGAAGAAAATTATAAAGCTTTAAAAAAAGAAATTTCAACGATGGAAGCATCAATTGAAAGATTTTTAAAAGCAATATTTGAATCTACTTCAAGCAGAGCAGAAAGAGATTTTAATATTTCATCAATTTAAGATAAAAAAAACGGAAGTTATTCAACTTCCGTTTTTTTTATTATTTTTTTATTATGCCGCATAGTCCATATTTGCTATATTTGCCAGTGAATCCAGTATTCTGCTTTCTCTGTTAGCAACTAAATATTCATATGCTGCAAGAACATCTTCAGGTGCATCGCCGTTGTCTATTCCTTTCTCAACTGCAGCGGCAAGAACTTCATACTGTGCATCATTGCTTAAACTTGCCATGTTTGCATCATATTCAGCCTGTTGTGCTGCTTGTTTGTTTTGTTCTTCCGCATATAATTCGACTTCGGATTTATCAAGAGAATCTTTTTCATCAAGAGCTGCATCCATTGCTTTACCGGCAACTTTGCTTGCAATAAAACCGCCAATCAGTCCGCCGAGAAATCCTACGAATGTTCCGATAGGTCCTGCTGAAGTACCTACAACAGCGCCTGTCAGTGCTGCCCCTAAAATATAACCACCAACACTGGCACCGACTTTCACGGTAGATTTTGCAAGTTGTTTGTTACCTCTGTTTGATTTTCTGCCCGCTGCTTTCTCAGCTTTATCAATTTTATATGCTCCTATAATGTCGGGAATTTCAAGTAAGCCTTCAATGGCTGCCATCCATCCTGCACCTTTTACGCATTTTGCTGCGCCTTTTAGCACAGACGCTCCTCTGGTAGTTTTAAGTAATGCTTCGTTAATTTTATATCCACCGGTTTTTAATTTAGCAAAATGTTTTGCTTTTCCATACAGCGAAGTCGGTTTTAAAATACCGCTTCTCATTGCTGCATTAACTTTTGCATCACCGGCGCGCATTGCTTCTTTTATTTTGCTTAGTTGTGCTTTCAGCTGTTCCTTAGGAATTGTTGTTCCGTTTCTTTTAGCGTTTTCAAGCATTTGTTTTGTTTCTTCTATTAAATATTTTGCATCACCGTAGTAACCACTTTTTGTTACTGAATTTTGATATTTTAAAAGTTTGTTCCCTTTAAGTGTTGACATATCCATATTCGGATCATATGTCGGCAATTCTTTGCCAAAATTTACAATCCTGTTATAAGTTCTTCTGTTTTGATATGACTGCCAGATATTGTCCCCTTTTAATGCAGCTTTATTAGCTTTAGCCTGTGAAGAAAGATTTCTCCAAGAATCCATAAAGCTAATCCCGTTTTTAGTGTCCATTGCTTTAAATGCCTGATAGGGTTGGTTTAATGGCGCTCCTAAAATCGGCATGCCAAGGATAAATGCGCTGCCAAATAGTGCATTTTGTCCTAACTCATTATATCTGTTTTGATCAGATATTTCTCTAATCGGCTGAACATCATACAACCAGTCTGTTAAAACTGCATTTTGTGATTGTATAGTCATAATTTTCCCCTAATTTCTTTTTTATTTTCCCCGTATATATATAATAAAAATTTTTTCATTAAAAAATTGCTTTTTATATAAAGAAATGTAAAGTATTTTTTCAAGGCAAGATGCAAAGCTGTTTTTGATAACTTTGCATCATATATGTATTGTGCCTCACACTATATGTGTTTATGATTTAGCATAAGTAATTAAGTCTGTTTATACCGGAGGTCATTGCCATAAAATCCTGATCCATAGGGTTGCCGAAACCACCGTTATATAACATTTGCTGCATTGCCATAAGTTGCTGCGGTGTCATTGTCGGTTGAGTATAATTAGAAGTCGTTACTCCTGATCCTGTTTGCTGCTGCCCGTAAAAAGACGGATCATAATTGTTTTGTACATATTCATTTTGTTGTTGTGCAGCTGCTTCGGCTTCTGCTTTTTTCTCAGAGTGGCTTTTCCCTACAATTTTGCTCACAAGCCAATCACCTGCAATTGCTCCGATTAATCCGCCAACTATAGGTATAGGTATTAATGCCTGTCCTATTGCAAATCCTGCGGTTGCACCTGCAAGTCTTGCGGTTGATTTCCCTGTTTCGACTAATCCGCCGACTAAACCTTTATCTTTAAATGCCGAAACAATATTCGGAACTTCAAACCCTATTGTAAGCAGAACTCCAAGTAGTGGCATTCTTTTACCTAATTGTTTAAAAACAGCCTTACTTTTACCGGTTATTCCCGATGCAGCTTTCCAGTTTGTTTTAATATCAGGACCTAAACTTGTTAAGGATTCTTTCATGCTGCCCCAAAAAGTTGTATTTTTGGTTGCATTGTCTGCTTTTATAAATGCATCTTTTATTTGAACATGCATGTTTTTATAGCCTGAAACTTTTTTGGAAGCTTTAATTGAATCAGTTACTGTGTCCTGAAATTTAGGATCAAATAACAGCCGTCCACCGGCTTTCAATATTCTTGAAATACCAACCATTTTTACCTACCTGATTTTTATATAACCTACCTTAATTACATAAAAAATTTTTTAATTAATAAATTGCTTATTTTAGATTTTTTTGTAACGAAATGTTAAAATAATAATTTATTTACAAAGAAGCTTACAGGGTGTATAATGCTCATATGTATTGTGATGGCGATAAAATTTTTATAGAAGATGATGACCAGTGTATCGATTGCAAAAATTATGCAGAAGGTGTTTCTTGCCCTTTGTTAACAGCATTGGGGCTGGGAGTCGTCTATTTGGAAGATAGTTTAACCGTTACAAATTGTGGTTTTTTTGAAAAATTTGAACGTAAGCTTCATATTGTGAGGAATAATGAATCAAATAACATTGATTAACGGCGACGGGATTGGACCGGAAATATCTGATGCTGTGGTAAAAATAATTGAGGCTTCCGGATTAAAAATTAACTGGGATGTACAGAGCGCAGGAGCTGATGTTGTAGATACTGAAGGTTCTCCGCTCCCTCAAAGAGTCATAGATTCAGTAAAAAGAAATAAGGTTGCTTTAAAAGCGCCTGTTACTACTCCAATTGGCAAAGGATTTCGTTCCGTAAACGTTCAATTAAGAAAGAGTCTTGATTTGTATGCGAATGTTCGCCCATGTAAAAATTTGCCTGACATAAAAACAAAATTTAGTCATGTTGACATTGTTGTAGTCAGAGAGAATACTGAGGATTTATATGCAGGTTTAGAACGTAAGGTGGATGAAAACACTGCGGAAAGTATAAAGTTAATAACAAGAGGTGCTTCTGAAAGAATTTGCCGTTTTGCTTTTGAGTATGCTCTTAAAAACAATCGCCATGAAGTTTGTGTGGTTACAAAAGCAAATATTATGAAGGTTTCTGATGGCTTATTCCTTGATTGTTTCAGAAATGTTTCAAAAGATTACCATGATATAAATACCAGAGAAATACTTGTGGATAATTTATGCATGCAGCTTGTGCAAAACCCATCACAGTTTGATGTTTTGGTGCTTCCAAATTTATATGGAGATATAGTGTCGGATTTATGTGCAGGTCTTATAGGAGGTTTAGGTGTAGCTCAGGGGGCTAATATCGGAGATGAATATGCTGTATTTGAACCTGTTCATGGTTCTGCCCCTGATATTCAAGGTCAGAATAAAGCTAATCCGACAGCCCTTCTGCTTTCTGCAATTGAAATGCTCAAATATATCAACAAGAAAGATTATGCTTTTAAAATAAAAAATGCTTTGTATAAAACTTTTGAACAATCCAAGTTTACTGTTGATTTAGGCGGGAATCTTTCTACAACTGAATTTACAAACGCTATAATTCAAAATCTTAATCAATAAGTCCCAAATCGCGTAAAAATCTTTTATTGTCAGATAACTCCAACAATTTTTCTTCATCTGCCGGATCAATTACTCCCTTAGAAAACAGGTCATTTACTATTTCGTTGTGTGATGTGTTTTCGGGATCTGAAAGAACGAGTTTTGAAAAATTTTTAATATCACACTTTTTTTCATAGAGGTTAAGAGCATTCTGGGTAAGCTTATTCAAAAAATCGTGTTTTCTGTTTTCAAAATCAACCTCAATAGGATTTATTGCGGTATTTGATGCTTTTTCTTTTTCTATATTAAGTTTTTGAACTAGCTTTTTAAACATCATATACACATGCCCTTTTTCAGTATTATACATTATTTGTCAAGAAAATCAATAATTCTTTACATTTGTACATAGATATATCTAATCTTGATTATAAGTTGTATTTAAAATAGAATAATTGTATAAAATATTTTAAAACCTGCGGGTATAACCCTGAATATTGTGTTAAACATTAGAATTTAAATTTATAAAGGTGGTAAAAATGCTTGATATCAAAATGATTAGAGAAAATCCCCAAAAAGTTAATGAACTTTTAAAGAGAAGAAACCCTGAACTTTCAATTGATAAAGTCCTTGAAATTGACGTTGAAAGAAGGAAAATTCAAACTCAAGTTGATGAGTTGAGAGCTAAAAGAAAAAATGATTCTCAAAAAATAGGATTAATGAAAAAAAATGGTGAAAACACTGATACTGTTCAGGAAGAAGTTCGCAAACTCGGAGATGATATTAAAGCATTAGAAGAAAAACAAACTGAACTCGACAACAAACAAAGAGATATACTTCTTCATATCCCTAATATACCTGATGAATCAACCCCTATTGGACTTTCGGAAGATGATAACGTTGAAGTTTATAAGTGGGGAAATCCAAGAAAATTTGATTTTGAATTTAAAGCTCACTGGGATATATGTGAAGAAAAAGGGCTTGTTGATTTTGAGCGCGGTGTAAAACTATCCCAAAGCCGTTTTATTCTATATCGCGGGAAAGGTGCAAAACTTGAGCGTGCAATTATAAACTTTTTCTTAGACTATCATACATCACAGCAAGGATATGAAGAAGTTTTGCCGCCTTTTATGGCAAATTCAGCAACTATGACAGGAACAGGTCAGCTTCCAAAATTTAAGGAAGACATGTATAAATGCGAAGATGAAGATTTATATTTAATTCCGACAGCTGAAGTTCCTGTTACCAATATATATGCTAATGAAATTTTATCTGAGGATGATTTACCAAAATATATGACGGCTTACACTCCATGCTTCAGACGTGAATCAGGTTCTGCAGGTAAAGATACAAGAGGGCTTATAAGAGTTCACCAGTTTAATAAGGTTGAATTAGTAAAGCTATGTACACCACAGACGAGCAAGGAAGAACACGAAAAATTAACTGAAGATGCCGAAAAAATGCTCCAATTGCTGGAACTCCCGTATCGTCGTGAAGCTTTATCAACAGGCGACATCGGCTTTTCAGCAAATAAATGTTGGGATTTAGAAGTTTGGATGCCTTCTTACGGTACTTATAAAGAAATTTCAAGCTGCTCAAATTACGGCGACTATCAAGCGCGTAGAGCTAATATCCGTTATCGTGATAAGGCAACAGGCAAAACTCAATTCGTTCATACGATAAATGGTTCAGGTTTGGCTGTTGGCAGAACTTTTGCGGCAATTGTTGAAAATTATCAGCAAGAAGATGGTACGGTTATTATTCCGGAAATTTTGAGAAAATATACAGGATTTGACAAAATATAAAAAAATCTCCCTTTAAAAGGGAGATTTTTTTATAAATTTTTGTTATTAGATAATTTCGTCAATTTTTTCAATCGCACGTCTTGTTTGAAGATCAGGAGTTGTATTACCTGCTTTAATTTCTTTTTTAATTGCTTTATGGAATTCTTTTTCAGCTCTTCTGGCAGCTTTTTCAAAAAACTCAATTAAAGTATTTTTGTCGTTTATAAAACTTTTTAGGCTGATAAATCCTAATTCATTCATTCCTATATTATCGTGTGAATATTTCCCGTTAATCCAAGCTTCAAGCCCATTGTCAATAATTTGACCAAAGCAATGATTGAGATTTGTTACCTCAATATCTACCGGATTATCTTTTTGACTTGCAATTATACTTCTGCATTTGTTTGTCAGAATAGGATCATTTGTGCTTTCAAGTATTTTATAGAATCTTTCTTTGCTTACAGGTGAAAATTTAAATCCTGTAAATGTACTGTTGCCGCCTTGATAATGGTTTACTTGCATAATTATCTCCTTTTATTTTGTTTTTAATAACGTATGTGAAAAATTTTTTTGCGTATTATTGTTAATTAAGTTTACAAATTTTAATATTTCTGGCATAATAAAAATAAGGAGATACTATGTTTGAATTCCCGTTTGAGCTGGATGATTTTCAAAAAGATGCATGTAATTTAATTGATGAAGGCAAAAGTGTTGTGGTTTGCGCCCCCACGGGAGCAGGTAAAACCGTAATAGCTCAGCATGCTATACATAAAGCTTTGCAGGAAAATAGCAGGATATTTTATACTACACCTCTAAAAGCTCTTTCTAATCAAAAATATTATGATTTTGGAGAAAAATACGGTACAGAGAAAGTAGGTCTTTTAACAGGTGATACTTCAATTAACAGGAATGCCCAGATTGTTGTTATGACAACCGAAGTTTTTAGAAATATGTTATACGGTACAAATTTTGGAGCTGTTGCTGATAATTTAAAAGATGTCAGGTATGTTGTTTTAGATGAAGTTCATTATATGAATGATGAACAGCGGGGAACCGTTTGGGAAGAAAGTATTATTTACTGTCCGACTAATGTTCAAATTATAGCTTTATCAGCTACAGTGGCAAATGCTGATGAATTGACAAAATGGATTAATACTGTTCATTCAAAAACAGAACTTGTTGATACGGATTTTAGACCTGTTCCTTTGAGATTTTTTTATTTTGATAGTTCTCAACCCACAAAGTTGCTGCCGCTTCTTACTCCAAGCGGTCAGCTTAACAAAAAAATTAAGCCTGAAAAAAGGCTTTTCGGTAAAAAATTACAGAACAAACGCTCATTTGTAAAAGATATAGTAAAAAATTTAAAAGAAAATGATATGCTTCCTGCAATATATTTTACTTTTTCAAGAAAAAAATGTGATGAACAGATGGAAAAATGTGCCTCCCTTGATCTTGTTACAAAAGGCGAACAGGCGCAAATAAAGCAATTTGTTGATGAATATATTGCAGAAAATCCTCATTTGTATAATAACAAACATCTTGAATACTTATATCAAGGTGTTGCATCCCACCATGCGGGTCTTTTGCCGGGTTGGAAAAATCTGGTTGAAAAACTTTTTCAAAAAGGTTTGATAAAAGTAGTATTTGCAACAGAGACTCTTGCTGCCGGTATAAATATGCCTGCAAGAACTACTGTAATAAGCTCGACCAGTAAGCGTACAGATAGCGGTCACCGTATGTTAACGGCAAGTGAATTTCTGCAAATGTCAGGCAGAGCAGGCAGACGCGGTATGGATGATGTGGGTTATGTTGTTATTGTTGGAACGCAATTTCAGTCGCCTGAAGAAGTAGCCGAACTGGTTCTGAGTGATGCAAATCCTTTAGAGAGCAGATTTTCTCCTTCTTATTCAATGGTTTTGAATTTACTGCAACGATTTAGTCTTGATGAAGCTAAAGAACTTATTTTAAAAAGTTTCGGTTATTTTTCAGCCGGCTCTCGTTTACAACCTCTATTGAAAGCAAAAGAGCAGCTTCAAAGAGAAATAAATTCTCGTAATTTTGTATGCCCTTCAAAGCTTTCTGATGACAAGCTATTTGAATATGATAAGCTGCGTCATATTTATGTTCAAAACAGGCAGACTTATAAAAAAATATGTAAACAAGAACGTGCAAAAAACAGACCTTTGCCTGATCAGGCTGTTCAATTCGGGAAAGAAACAAAAGCCTTGCTGCATAAAATGCATAATTATCCGTGTGATAATTGCAAACTTTATAAAAAACATTCAAAAAATATTGAAGTTCTTTCAAGATTTGAAATACGCTTAAAAAAACTTGAAAAAGAAATAGAACGGCAACGTGATATTTTTTGGAATAAATTTCTTGCTCACAGAAGTGTTTTAATTGATATGGGTTATATTTTCAATGACTACCCGACTGAACAGGGAGTAACAACTGCTCAGATTCGTTCGGAGAATGAATTGTTTATTGCGGAAATTATTTTTTCAAATATTCTTGAAAATTTAACCCCTTCACAGCTTGCTGCTGTAATCTGTGCAATTACTACAGAAGATTTGCGTATTGATATCCCTTATTTACCAATATCTGAGCCTGTTAGAAAAACTTTAAATTTAATAAGGAATATAAGAAGGAAAGTAGAAAAAATCCAGAATAAATATATGGTTGAAGCGCCTATGTATATAAACCCTTATTTTAGTTCGCTGATTGAACTGTGGGTTGAAGGTGCAGAGTGGGAAACAATAACTGAGCAAATTGATATGGGTGAAGGTGATATTGTACGTTCCTTTAAACGTGTTGTTGATGTTTTAAGACAATTTACAACTATAGCAAATGTGCCTGAAGCATTAGTGTTTACGGCAAGGGAAGCAATTGAAAAAATTATGAGAGAACCTGTTAACATAGATTAATGTTATTGTGAATATTAAAGTGTAAATTGTACCTTATTTAGTTTTGTAAATTCTTTGTATCTCTGTGACAGTCAGCACTTGAGGTTTTTGTTAAAATATGTTACAATAGTAGTAGAGGGGCGTTCCTATTTAGGGGCGTCACACCAAAAAGAAAAAGAAAAACGTCTCTAAAAAGTAAAATAGTCCTTCTCTGAGTGTTATTCCCCACCCCACTCACAAATAAAAAAGGTATCCGGTTACTAACCTAAGAGGTGACATTATGGATACACTATTTTATGCTGAAAATTATGAGCTGAGAAGATTAACTGAGGCTGCCGTAAATGTAGCTATTATCGGGGTTTTAATTTTGTGTCAGGCGCTGATGCCTATTCACGCAAGCAGTATGAAAGTTGCCAAGGTAACAGCACCTGACTTTGATACAAGCGGTGTTAAAGTTAAACTATTTAATCGAATTAATCCGGAAATAAGAAAGGAAAATTTTGATGAAAATGTTCGTCAAAAATATCCAAAAGCGGTTATCAAAGATGTAACTGACGGCGTAAAACATATAAAATTAACAAAATATTACAGCGGAAGACCTGTAAGAATAAATGTAGTGCAAATTGATATGGAACTTGTAAAAAATCTGGAGCTTACGCCGGTACTTTCATCTGAAGATACATTAAAAAGCAGACGAACAATATCTGCAATTGCGAAAAACAATGATGCTCTTGTCGCTTTGAACGGAACATATTTTAAGCCGCAAACAGGTGTTCCTCTCGGAACTTTAATGATTAACGAAAAGCTGTATACCGGTCCAATATATGACAGGGTTGCAATGGGAATTTTTGATGATGGATTTGATATTGCACGTGTGCAGCTTGATGCATCTGTAAAAGGCAGCGGAACGACAATTAAAGTAGACAATATAAACCAGCCCAGAATGCTTTCAACTCATGTACTTATTTATACTCCCGAATGGGGTAAATATTCTCCTGCAGCGCCCAAATACGGTGTAGGATTACAGGTTGTTGATAATAAAGTTACAAAAGCTTCTGCAAATGCTGTAGAAATTCCTGAGAACGGCTATGTAATTTCGGGTCCTAAGAGTATTCTTTATGCGTTGCTTGAGAAAAAGGATGCTAAATTGACAATAAAAACGACTCCTGAATGGAAAGGCGTAAAACATATAATAAGCGGCGGACCATATCTTGTAAAAGACGGAGAAGTTTATGTCGATATGACAGCTCAAAAACTCGGCTCAATAGGCGGTCGCAACCCGAGAAGTGCAATAGGTTATACGGCTGATAACAACTTAATCCTGGTTGCTGTTGACGGGCGTGAAGGAAGTTCAATCGGTATGACTTTGATGGAACTTGCAAACTTTATGAAAGCTTCCGGCTGTATCGGGGCAATCAATCTTGACGGCGGCGGTTCAACAGTTATGTATGTTGACGGGCAGGTCGTTAATAAACCTCAAATGAGAGGCGGCATACCGCTTTCTAACGCAATAATTCTGGCAAGAACAGCTGAATCTTAATATCATAATTCATAATCTTTTCATTAGTGCACATGCTCCCTGCATCTTTTGCAGGGTTTTTATTTATCTGGAAACATTTTGATCTATGATATCAGAAATCCACGGAATATAACTGTACCTTCCTGCAAACGCCGTCACTGCCAGATAAATTATAAACACATAAATAACTGTTTGTATTAATGAATAACCGAATATCAGCGGCATATTCAGAAGAAATGTAATTTGAGCTACCAGCTTGTTAATAAACGGAATAAAGCTCAAAACATTTGATACCCATCCGATTAATATTGAAAGAACAGCAAATGCAAGTGATATAAATATTGATTGAAATATATGATACTGCAAAAAAGGTTTTAAAGCTGCTTTAGTAAATAAGCTTATAATCAACCATATAAAACCTGCCATTCCCATTGTAAGGTATGAAAAACCTGCAACAAGTCTTTCAATCATATATGGTTTGTTAATTCTTTGCATTTAGACAGGTTCTCCGTTTCGTTTTTTATTAATATATTCATCAATAATCTGGGTATATACAAGCCTGTACTCATCATTTTCAGGAGAAATATTTATTGATGCTCTGTAAGATGCAATTGATTGTTCAATTTCACCCTTGAGGTAATGGGCATTACCCAGAAGCATATATGTTTCTGCGCTGTTTGGTTTTAATCTGACAGCCTCTTTGTATAAATCCATAGCGAGGTCAAGATGATTAAAGTTTGTATATAAATTTGCCAAAAGGATTTGAGCGTCAATTTCTTTGGGTTGAACATTTTCTGCACGTTTATACATTTCAACAGCCATATCATACTCTCCGAATTCGGAAAGAGCAATTGCATAACAGATGTAAGCTTTGTAGTTATCGCCTTCCATTTGCAATGCTTTTTCAAAGTAAGTGTATGCTTTTTCTTTTTCTTTCATAAGAGTGAGAGTATTCCCTATGCAGATTGCAACTATTTTGTTGTCAGGGTTGAGCGCAAATACTTTTTTGTAAAGTTCAAGAGCTGTTTCATAGTCGAACAATTTGAAGCATACATTACCCATATCAACGAGAGCCGTAATATTTTCAGGGTCAAGTGATAAAGCTTTTTCGTAATATGCTTTAGATTCGACATAGTCCTCATTATCCTGATAAAGCAGAGCAATTGCATTGTAGATTTCAGGATTTGTGGAATTCAAGTCAATGGCTCTATTGTAGTAAAATAAAGCTTTGGGAAAGTTTTTCCATTCAGCAAAAACGTTGCCCATATTGTAATAAATCAGGAAGTTTTTCGGATTAACTTCAAGTGCTCTGTTGTAATATGAAAGAGATTTTCTGAAATCTTTTTCATAAAACCACATAGTCCCCATACCGACTAATCCTTGAACGTCATCGGGTTTTATAGTTAAAAGGCTTTCTAAAACTGACATAACTTTGTCATAGTCTTGAAGTTTCAGATATAATTCCGCAAGTTTGTGGTAATTTTCAATATTTTGCGGATCTTTAGCCATTTCCATAATTAAATCATTGATTTGTTGTTCAATTTCTTTGCTCATTCTAACCTGCTTTTCTTTATATTTACTCTTGTTTTATTTTACAATATTTCGTGTAATTTGCAAGACTATTTAGAAATGTAACAAGAATATTGCATTTTTACGGTTTACTAAAGAAAAAGCTCCGTTATTTTCGGAGCCGATTACGTTATTAAAACTTTGAATATTCTTTTGATATTTCGCGCCATTCATTTTCATTGATGCTGAATGCGTTACTCCAGAACTTTTCGATTGCATAAGTTTCACGTTCTTCTTTGTGCAGTATATGAACAACGACATCGCCGTAATCAAGAAGATTCCATCTGTTTCTTGCATCATTTTCAACTCTGAGCGGAGAGCGTGAAAAAATTTCTTTTATTTTATCTTTTGTTTCGTTCATCAGAGCCTTAACCTGCGGGGTAGAATCGCCCGTAACAATTACAAAATAGTCGGCGAGAGATGAAACGTTGCTTATATTTAATATTGTTATGTTTTTGCCTAATTTGTCATCAAGAATTCTTGCGATAACACAGGCGAGTTTTTTTGAATCCAGTTCTTCTGTCATAATTTGTCCTTCAACTAATATTGTTCAGCTATTTTAGCACAAACCGTCAATCACTGCAAGGAAAATTTTTACTCAAGCATATCAATTCTTTTTTGATGTCTGCCGCCATCAAAATCGGTTTTAAGCCACATTTCAACAATATCAAGTGCAAGGCATTCTCCTATAACACGCTGCCCAAAACACAGAACATTTGAATTATTATGCGCTCTTGTTGCTCTTGCCGAAAAAGTGTCATGGCAGAGAGCAGCTCTTATGCCTTTAATTTTGTTAGCTGCAATTGACATGCCAATTCCTGTTCCGCAAATGAGTATTCCTCTGTTTGCTTCGCCTGAGATGATTTTTTCTGCGGCTTTTTGAGCAATAACAGGATAGTCACATGAATCTTTTGAATATGTTCCGATATCAATGTATTCAATATTCTTTGATTTTAAAAAGTCTGTTACAGCCTGTTTGTATTCAAATCCGCCATGATCAGAACCTACAACAACTTTTAGATTTTCCATAATAACCCTC
>CALUPR010000011.1 GCA_944322705.1 Candidatus Gastranaerophilales bacterium | reverse complement strand
ACTTCCGATAACATGCCTTATGTAATATTTGTTTATATTAAACTAGCAAAAATTTTTTTTCTTGTGTATTATATCTTGCATAACTTTTATGGATGATATAATGCAATTATTAATTGAAAAAGAATTAAACTCTGATGATAAGATTTTGAAGCCTGACTTCAACTCTAAAACAGGAAGGGAATTTCTTGCGTTTTATCTGCAAACAAAATTTAAACAGATTTTAGCTTATGATAAACGATGTGAAACGCCTGTATTTAAAGAAGTTAACCCTACATTTATTACAAGATTTACAAAACGTCTTATCAATAACCCTTCAAAACGTTTGCTTATTGGAATTTCAGGAGAATCTGCATCGGGTAAATCTACTATCTGTAAAGAAATTAAAAATACAATTGAACAATTTTCAATGCCTGTTTCCGTATTAAGTACTGATAATTACTTTAAAGATATTTCGGAATTGATTAAAGAATACGGAAGTTTTGACAATCTTCGGGACAATGGCTATGACATTGACTCTCCTGAAAGTTTTCAGCTTGATTTGTTAAAAAATGATCTTGAAGCTCTGGCGCAAGGCAGAGATATTAAAGCTCCCAAATACGTTCCGAACGGTACCGGAGTTTCAATTCCCAATTCGTTGGAAGTAAACTCGGATAAAATTATTGTAGTAGAAGGTATTGCAACAATGTATGAAGATGTCAAAGATATATTTGATGTTAAAATATATATTGAAACTGAAAGTGCCATAAGACGTAATAGAATTATAAAACGTGCTGTAGAAGAACGTAATCAGGATGAAGAAAATGCACTAAAGCATTGGGAATACCTTCTTCATGCCGGAGAAAAATATGTTCAGCCATGCAGAGAATTTGCGGATTTTGTTCTTGACGGTAACTCTGATTTACATTATTTTGATAAAATTTTAGAATATATATATGCTGTTACAAATAATTTTCAATAAATTTTCTTAATAATTTTGACTTTTTTGCCCTTGTATAAAAAATATGTTAAACTAACAATTAGTTATAATTGTGTATTTATTTTGAATTAAATACACTAAATAATTGATACGGTAATTATTATATTTAACTATAATTAAAACCGAATACTAAAGAAATAGGTGGCAAGTGAGTAAAAATTTTATAGATAGATTTAACGCAGAGCTAAACAAAGATAAATTTTGGGACTTTAACAAAAAGACAGGTGTCTTTTTAGTTGCTTTGTTTTTGACTGTGATTATGTTGAATGCTACAGGATGTACGCAAAATTCCACTGAAGATATTACTGCAATCCCGTCTCCTCAAGAACTTCCAAAAGAAGAAGTAAAAGTAGGAAATGACGGAGTGAATGCAGCAATAGCCCCGGATGATGATGTAGAGATTGTGTCAGATCAAAATGCAATAAAAGATAATAATTCTATGGTATCAATGTCTGTAGAAGATATGGGGCGGTCTGATCCATTTCTTCCTGAATCGGAAAAAATTGTGGTAAAACCAAAACCTAAAACTTCTGATTTATTGCCTCCTCCTGAATCTATAGTTGTTGATTCTACAGCTATAGATGTAATAGGAACTAAAGTGTCAGGTATTATGTATGACAAGGTTAATCCTTCTGCAATTTTAAATATAAGCGGTGCTGATTATCTTGTCAGGTCAGGTGATATTATCAACGGTTATAAAGTTCTGTCTATAGGGCGTGATAATGTTACGGTTCAGTTTGGTACTAATATTTATAAGGCAGGTGTAGGCGAATTATTTACAGGTGATGGAATTAATTTCAATACTATTTCTAACCTGGAAAGCAAGTTTGGCGGAAGGAATAATTCCGTTAATAAAAAATGATAAAATTAATTGTAAATAACAAGCAGGAGCAGATATGAAACACAGTATTTTTAAAAAAATTATTGCAAGCTTTATGTTAACAACATTTGTGCTATCAAATGGTCTGTTAGCAGCTTATGCAATGGAAAATGCCAACGTTAGCAAATATGAGAGCGATAAGCCTGTTTTGCGTAACGAAGAACCGTCGCTAAATTCTTTGCGATTGAAAGGCGATGTTAGTTTTACCGAAAAGAACATTCCTATAAGTATAAGTTTGAGGGATTCAGATGTAAAACAAGTATTGAGAATGTTTGCTGATAAAGCCGGTATGAATATTATTTTTCATAATTCTGTTGACGGTACGGTTACCCTTGACCTTGTTGATGTACCGTTAAATGATGCTTTTGATATGGTTATGGAAATAAATGACTTAAACTACGTTGTTCAGGATAAAACCATAATTGTTGCAAAAACCGGAGCAAACGGTTTCAACTTGGCAAAACAAAATATGACATTAATTCCTGTTAAATATATAAGTGCTTCTGCTCTGGCTGATTTTCTAAATCAAAATATTTTTTCAATGAATAAATCAGGACTTTCAACATCTCAAATTGTGACAACTAATCCTGTAACAAATGAACTGATTATTTTTGGCGGGAAAAATGATGTTGCAATAGCTCAAAAAATTGTTGAAAAATTTGATAAAAAACCTCAGACAACCACATTTAAAGTAAATCATACAACTCCTGCAGAGATGGCAACTATGATTTGCAGTATGTTAATACCTGCTTCCGGAGCTGTTTCAAGCGGAGGTGCAGGTGGCGGTGGAGCTGCCGGTGGTGCTGGCGGAGGAGCTTCTGCTCCTGCAACCGGTGCTGCAACAGGTGGCGCAGCCGGTATAATAACAGGTGCAGCAGCAGCTGCTGCCGGCGCTGGTGGAAGTTCCGGCGGTGGAGACATGGTTTTGAATGAAGGTACAATTGCTTGTACAGTTGACGGCAAAACCGCAGGACAAATTGCCTCACTCGGACTTCAAAATTTGTCTGTTGCATACTATTCTCAATTAGGAACCATTAGTGTAATAGGCGGTTCCGAGCAACAGATTGAGATGATAAAAGATTTTATTTCTCAAACTGATAAAAAACAGCCCCAAGCTTACCTTGAAGTTTCTATTATCGAATTGAACGAAACAGGAAGTAAGGAATTACATAATAATTGGACTTTCTTGAGTAATACATTTACTGCTACATTCAGCGGCGGATCAACTCAGACAGATCCTATGCATCCTATTTTTGTAAAAGGTAGTCAGTATGATGTATATGATACGTCTGAAGAAACTCCTACCATTATAAACCAGATGAAAAAGTATAGTGGTCCGGTAACTATTGCTTACGCAATTAATTATTTGATCAGTAATTCAAAAGGACGTGTAGTTGCAAATCCGAAAATATTGATAACTAACGGACAAGAGGCTACCATAGATATCACACAAGATTATATAGAAACAACTGAAACGGAACAAAGTGCATATACAGGCGGTGTAGTTGCATCCAGGACATACAATATTGGTGAAGATGCCGGTATAAAGGTTGGGATTACACCATTTATCAGTCCGGACGGATATGTTACTTTGAATATCACTCCTGAATATGCAACTATTGCAGATCAAATTCCTGCTAAAGATGAAAATGGTGATTACATTGCTGCAACTTTATTAGCAAGAAGGAACCTTGATTTAAAAAATGTAAGAATTAAGGATGGTGAAACTCTTGTAATCGGCGGTTTAATACAGGAAGAAGAGAGAAAAACCGTTGGTAAAGTTCCAATACTAGGTGATATCCCGTTGATAGGAATGTTATTTAGAGATACAACTTCTTCAAAGACTAAAAACGAGATGATAATTATGATCACTCCAAAAATTGTCACTGATACGGAGGATGCAGTAGGCAGTACCGAAACATTATAAATATTATAAATTAAATCCAAAATGAATGAACTACTAACAAGGTTAAAAAACAGTATCAATTCACAGATACTGCATAAAGTAAACAGTGAACTATTGGAACAATATAAATTTGTTCCAATTAGTGTTAAAGACAATTTCTTGTTTGTAGCCATTAATTCTACTTCTGATAAAGAGGTTATAAACCTTAAACTGAAAGAGTTTTATCCTCAGCAAATAAAATTTATTCAGGTTCCTGATCAAGATTTAACAGACTTGATTACAAGTTTAAAGGAAGAATTTGAAAAAGAAGCACCTGACGATGGAACTTCAAAGCAGGTAAGGCTGGGTGAACTCCTTGTACAAAAGGGTTATATTAATGATGTTCAGCTTTTGCAGGCACTTGCGGAAAGTAAACGTCAAAAAATACCTATAGGTTCAACTTTATTTAAACTCGGTTTTATAACTCTGGATCAGTTAAAAGAAATTCTTCATCTTCAAACCGGTTATGATCTTGTTACGCCGGAGCAGCTTGCTTCACAGGAAAAATTTATTAAAATTTTGCCTGAAGACTTTATTAAAACAAACAAGATTATTCCTATATCCTCTGATGGTAAAACTTTAATATTAGGTGTAGTTACTCCTGTTAAACCTGACGTTTTAAAAGAAATTATCTACTTAACCGGTCAGAACCCCAAACAGCTTTTAATGACTCATTATGAGTTTGAAAACTCATTAAATACTTTCTTTAGTGAACAGAAGAAAGAAACTGAAAGAGTAATTAAACAAATAGAAAGTGAAGCCGAGGAATTTGAGGTCGAAGAATCTCTTGCGGATATGGTTGATAAACAGCTTAAAGATTCAACCGGATCTGTTGCAAAATTTGTTAACCAGATTATTACTAACGCAATTGATAATAAGGTATCAGATATTCACATTGAACCGCGTCTTTCGGGCTATATAGTCCGTTACAGGAAAGACGGTATGCTTCAAAAAGTACTGGATATCCCCCCTAAGGTTGAAACTTCTGTTATAGCACGTTTTAAAGTTTTATCAAGAATGAACATTGCTGAACACAGAAGACCTCAGGATGGTACTTTTTCAATAAAATATAAAAACGGGTCTTATGATTTTCGTATCAATACTCTTCCTGTTTCGGGCAAAGAAAAAGTCTGTATCCGTATTCTTGCTCCTGCTGTAAGCTTAAATGCTGATGATAAGGACATTAAACTTATCGGCGGAACTGATGAAGATATTGCAAAAATTAAAAATATGGTAAGCTGTCCTAACGGTATTATTCTTACGTCCGGCCCTACAGGTTCAGGTAAAACAACCACCCTTTACTCTGTTTTAAAAAGTTTGAATGATGAAGATGTAAATATTACAACGATTGAAGACCCTATAGAAATCAAGCTTGAAGGGATAAATCAATCGCAGATTAACCCCAAAGCAGGTATTACATTCGCTTCCTGTATGCGTGCGATTTTAAGACAAGACCCTGATATTATTCTGGTAGGTGAAATCCGTGACTATGAAACTCTGGAAATTGCGATTTCTGCAGCTTTAACAGGTCACCTTGTATTAAGTACGGTTCACACAAATTCTGCTGCGGCAACAGTTACCCGTTTAATTGAAATGGGTGCAAAAGATTACCTTGTTTCTTCAACTCTGTCAGGTGTTATTGCACAGCGTCTTGTTAGAAAATTATGCCCTGACTGTAAAGAACAGTATTTCCCGACGCATGACGAAGCAAGACAAATTATTGCGAATGAAGAAGATATTCAAGATTTCATGAAAAAACCTATATACCGTGCAAAAGGCTGTGCAAAGTGCGATTTTACCGGTTATAAAGGCAGACTTGGTGTATATGAAATTATGTCTATTACAAAAGAAATTAAAAAGTTGATTGCCAGAGGGGCGCATGATTTGGAAATTGAAGAATCAGCAGTTAAAAACGGTATGAGAACTCTTAATCAGTCTTGTATAAACCACATTCTTAACGGGGAAACTACAATAAGTGAATTTGTCAGAGTTCTTGGTGTGGTTAATGAATAGGAGATACTATGACGATATATAATTATATAGCATTAAAAAATAACAAGGATATTGTTAAAGGAAAGGTTGATGCCGCAGACCAGCGAGAAGCAAGAGATGCCATTCGTAAGCTAGGTTTTATTCCTACTAAAGTTTATGAAGAAAAATCTAAAGAAGATGAAAAAGCTCTGAAAAAAGACGTGAAAGGCGGTAAAGTCCATAAACTGGGGCTGCAGGATCGTATTGATTTTACTTCAACTCTGCAAATCCTTGCTCAAGCAGGTATTCCTATTATTGAATCTTTGATGTTTATTGAAAATGATGCTGCTAAACTAAAGGTTCGTGAAGTTGCTAAAGAATTAAGGCGTCAGATTATGGCAGGTGCTACTTTTGCGGATACAATTGCCAAATATCCTGAACAATTCGGGCAGGTTTATATAGGTCTTGTAAAGGCCGGTGAAGATTCCGGTGAGTTGGAAAAAACTTTGCAGCGACTTTTGGAACTGCAGACCAAAGAAGCTAATATCAGAGGTAAAGTTATAGGGACATTGATGTATCCTATGTTTGTTATACTTCTTGCTATTATCATTGTACTTGTAATGTTGATGTTTGTATTCCCCGTATTTAAAGAAATGTTTGACGGTATGGGCAAAGAACTGCCCTGGATTACGGCAACATTGATGAGCGCCGGTGTATTTTTGAAAACTTACTGGTTTTTCGCTCCGATAATTGTCGGTTCTATTGTTGGAACCTGTACATTTATTATGAGATGGCAGCCTTCAAAAAGAAAAGTTGATGAGTATGTTTTGAAAGTACCTATTCTTTCAGCTCTTATAGAATATTCAAACTTTGCAAACTTTATTGCCGTCATGCAGGTTGCATATGATGCAGGTGTTCCGATTATTGAATGTTTGTATCTTGCAAATATGACACTTACTAACCATACATTAAAGACAAAAATTGAAACAGCAACTTTAAAAGTTCAACAAGGGCAGCATTTATCAATAGCATTGCGATCAACCCGTGTTATGCCCAAGATGATTTTGTTTATGATTGCAACCGGTGAACAATCCGGTAGTTTGGGTGATATGTTATTACAGGCTACTTCATATATTGATAAAAAACTTGACGGTATTATTGATACTATGACGAAAATGATTGAGCCTATTATGCTTATTGTAATCGGAAGTATAGTATTAACATTGGCTCTTGCGTTGTACTTACCGTTATTCAATTCTTATATGACAGACTAATAAGGGAAAACTTAAATGAAAAAAACTTATGTTATAACCGGAACAACTTCAGGTATCGGAAAAACTCTATTAGAAGCTTTTGCAAAAGAGAATATTGTTTTTGCCGGATACAGAAATGAAAATTACCTTGAAAGTTTAAAGTCTTTTTCTGATAACGTAATTCCGTTTTTTATTGACATGGAATCCAGAAATTCAATTGCTCAGGCAGCTGCATTTATAAAATCTAAGACAGATAAAATTGATACGATTATTAATGTTGCAGGATGTGTAATTGCAGGGTTAATAGAAAGAATTGATATTGATGATTTAAGAAAACAGTTTGAAGTAAATACATTTTCTCATCTTGATTTAACTCAACGGCTTTTACCGCTATTAAAAAAAGACGGTAAGATTATCAATATAAGTTCAATGGCAAGCTTTGGCATATTTCCTTTTGTTGCTCCATATTGTGCGTCAAAGCGTGCTCTGGATATTTTATTTAATTCTCTTGCTGTTGAGTCAAACATTAAAGTTGTTTCTGTCAAGCCCGGTGTTATTGCAACTCCATTGTGGGGTAAATCTGTCGAATTGAATAAAAACTCAATAGAAAAATGTAAAGAGTATGAAAAAGAAATGCAGTATATGATTGCAAATGCAAAGAAAAATGAAACAAACGGGCTGGATGTCCATAAAGTTACTGATTTGATAGTTAAAATTGACGGTCTGGAAAATCCAAAATCTTCATATACTGTCGGGAAAGATGCATTTTTTGCAAAATTTATTTCCAAACTTCCTCAGGATTGGCTGAATAAAATGATAAGATACGGAATAAAAGCTAAGGTTTCTTCCTTAAAATAATTTCGTAATTCAATACTTCCGCAATTTGTGCAAGTTCACTTACCCGTAATCTGTCATGTTTTAGCTTATTATAAAGATTTCTGACACTGTCTTGTTTATTGAAAAGTTCATTTACAGCATATTTTAGAAGAGTCATATTTAACCCTTCAATGTCTGCAAGATATTTCAGTTGTTTGCCCAGATTTTTTGTATCAAGTTTGATTTCATTTTCCATATTAAAATTATATCATATTCTTTGTTATTATTCAATATATAATGATAAAATTCATTATATAATGAATATAATATTTTTTATACTATACTCGTGATTACTTGAAAAAGCCTTATTTTTTATGATAAAATAAGAACACATATGAGGTAAATTATGAAGATAGCTTTGTTAAATCACGGATGTGCAAAAAATCTTGTAGATAGTGAACTTATGCTCGGACTTTTAGCTGAAAAAGGGTATGAAGTTTCTCTTGATGAGAATGATGCAGATATTATCGTAATAAATACCTGTTCTTTTATTCATGATGCTGAAAAAGAATCCGTGCAGGCTATTTTGCAAATGGTTCAGGATGGCAAAAAAGTAATTGTAACAGGTTGTCTTCCTCAAAAATACAAAGGTGAACTGAAAAAAGCCATTCCGGAAATCGCAGGTATGATAGGAACTTCTGATATCAAGGAAATTGTGGAAGTTGTTGATAATGTCGCAAATCATAAAAAATACGTATCAATGGTTTCAGAAAAACCTGAATATATTTATCCTGAAAATATTGAAAGACAACAAATTACTGTCGGAGCAAGCTCTTATATAAAAATTGCAGACGGCTGTAATTATCATTGCGGTTATTGTATTATACCGCAGCTCAGAGGAGAATATCATTCAAGAACAATCGAAAATATTTTGGAAGAAGCCGAAGAATTGGTTAAGAAAGGGGTAACGGAACTTGTTCTGATTGCTCAGGATACTACAAGTTACGGTATAGATTTATACGGGAAACAGGCGCTTCCCCGGCTCCTTGAAGAATTAAACAAAATAGCCGGTTTGGGCTGGATACGTATTATGTATGCTTATCCTTCGCAGATTACCGATGAATTGATTGATGCCATAGCGAAACTTGATAAAGTTGTAAAATACATTGACTTGCCTTTGCAGCATTGTAATGCTGAAATATTAAAAGCAATGCGTCGTCCTGTTATGGATTATGAAAAACTTATCAGAAAAATTCGAGAAAAAATACCCGATGTTGCGATTAGAACCGCATTTATTGTCGGGTATCCGGGGGAAACCGATGAACAGTTTAACGAATTATATGAATTTGTTAAACGTGTAAGGTTTGAAAAAATGGGAGTTTTTGAATATTCCAGAGAAAAAAATACTGTATCTTACGCATTGGCTGAACAGGTTCCTGCAAAAATAAAAAAACAGCGCCGTAAAAAATTAATGACTCTACAGCAAAAAATTTCAAGAGAAGTTAATGAGTCTTTTGTTGAAAAAACTTTGCCCTGTATAGTTGAAGGATATACGGATGATGGGATTGTTCTTTTGCGTTCACAGCATGATGCACCGGAAATTGATGGAATGGTTTACGCAACATCAAATGCTCCGGTTGTTCCCGGAGATATTGAAAATGTTTTGATTGAGCGTTCTGATGAATATGACTTATTTGGCACAATAGTATGATTGTGTTATAATAATTTCGGGCTTAGTGAATGAAATGGAATTTGTAGAAAATAAAGAAGTTGAAAAAGAACAGCTGAAAGCTATTTTCAGAGACATGCTAAAGTATTCGCCTTCAAAAATTATAGGCATGCTTGGTAATGCTATTATTGTTCCTGTTTATACAAGCCTTTTATCTCCTGATCAGTACGGACTTTATTCGCTTTCAATAGCTTTGCTCTCGTTTTTATGTATTATATTTTCTGACTGGGTTGGGCTTTCCGGTTTAAGATTTTTTAAACATCACCAGATGATGCAGGATATGCCTAAATATTTAACAACTCTTGTTACAATGCTGGTATCAAACATATTTCTGATGTTCGTGCTTGCATTAACATTCAGACAGAATTTTTATGATTTTTTTCATATTCCGGTAAAATATTTTCTTGCAATATTAGTTTTAATAATTCCTGTAGCAATAAGAGCGCTGCTGTTTCAATTGCTGAGAGCTCAGTTAAAATCAATGTCCTTTACTGTATCAACAATAATAAATCAGTTTTTAACTATTCTTCTTTCAATATTTTTTGTTAAATTCTTCCATCTTGGTGCAATAGCACTTCTTTTGGGTATGGGAGTTTCAATATCATTAATTGATTTGCTTTTGATTTATCAAAGCAATATTATATCCTGGTTTAAACTTCAAAAAATTGAATGGAATTCAGTGTTACCTATTTATAAGTATGGAATTCCGATTGCTGCGACTTCTTTAAGCGCATGGATAATTAACCAGAGTAACAAATTTATTATGAACAGTATTCATGGATTTTCTCAGGTAGGTATTGTCGGTGTTGCTTACGGATTGACTCTGCCTTTGTTGATGACAATATTTTCTATTATAACGGTTGCAGCTATTCCGAGAATTATAAATATGTATGAGGAAAAAATTGATGTAAGACCTATCATATCAAGATTTACCGGGTACTTTATTTTAATAGCGCTGCCTGTTATTACTGTTATTTCTCTTTATGCGCCGGATTATGTAAACATGCTTTCTTCAAATGATAAATTTTTAGATGCCTTTAAATTAATACCTTATTTCGCGTTTGGGACATTTTTTATGGCAATAACGGATTATACTACTCTGCAGTATCATCTTGCAAATAAAACTTATATTGATTTTATAATAAAACTTACTTCAGGAATTGTCGGGGTAGTGTTAAATATATTATTAATTCCGGAATATGGTCTGGCAGGTGTTGGTATTGCTACATTGGGTGCAAACTTTTTGTACTTTCTTTTGAGTATCATTATTGTTCTGCCCGGATTGCGCCTTATTTGTCCGTTTTCAGTATTAAATAAAATGTTAATTTCAGCTGTTCCGTTTGCAGGTTTGTATTTTGTATTTTGCAGAGTAATGCATCTGCCTGCATTGTTTGAAATGCTTTTGTTGATGAGTATATTCTATTTGTGCTATTGGATGCTCTCTCGTAAAACTGTAAATTAAATAAATTGTTTACATTTAGTTACAAATTAGCAAGAAAAAATATTTTTATATTTTAATTTTTTAGAATTTTTATCGGTAAATTATTAAGTATCTGTAACAAAAAATAGAAAAACAATTATGCTCTTGATACAATAATTTAACCGGAAGTTTAAATCAAAATAATTAGGGAAAAACTCGAAAGGAATATAAAATATGATTCAGGTTAAATCCGCAAAACGAAAAGTTGTTGCATCTGCTCTGACATTTTGTTTCTTTTTGCAGCAATCATTCTGTTTACAGGTAGCAGCCACTCAGATTTCAGGTGTTGAAGGAAATAATGGAGTCTTCAATATTGACCCTACCGCTATGAACGGTGATATCGGGTTTAGGAAATATAATGATTTCAATTTAAGCGAAGGTGATATTGCCAATCTTATATTCCATTTGCAGGGCAAAGATTTATCTACATTTGTAAATCTGGTTGACAATACCGTAAATATTAACGGTATTGTGAATTCTGTGAATAAAAACGGCGGATTTAACGATGGTCATGTAGTTTTTGTTTCTCCTAACGGTATGGTTGTCGGAGCTTCGGGTGTATTAAATGTTGGTTCTTTATCTGTTTTGACTCCCGAACAAAATACATATGACAAATTTAAAGGTAGTATAAATAATCCTTCAATATCAAAAGATTATAATGAAATTTTGAGCGTTCCCGGTACAGGTGCGGTTAAAATTGACGGTAAAGTCCTTGCCCGTAATTTTGTTGATATTAATGCTGCTGATGTCAATATTGGAAATAATGCCGCAATTCTTGCCGGTGTTAATGATGCAACTAAAATATTGTCTAACAGACAGGCAGAAAACTTGTTTAATAAACTCGTGAACAGTGATGTAACTTCGGGCAGTACTCTTGCAAACAACAACGGCAGTATAGTTATTACATCATACGGTAAAGACGGCGGTACAAATATTGCGGGGCAGCTTAGAAATTTTGCTAAAAGCGGTGATATAAAAATAACAAATACCGGTGATAAAGGAATAAATATTTCCGGTAATGTGATAAATACAAATGGTATTTTACTTGCGGATAATAGCGGTAACGGCGGTCTTTTGGTCAGCGGAAATGTTTCTAATACCGGTGATTTGACAATGACAAACAGTGGTAACGGTGGTTTACAAGTTTCAGGGAATATAACAAATCATAAAGGTGCCGCAAAATTAACTAATAGTGCAGGTCAGCTTTTGGTTGATACTACGGGACGTATAAGTTCTGATGGCAGTTCTCTGAATTTGACAAATACCGGTTCTAAAGGTATGGATATTAAAGGCAAAGTTGTAAATAGCAATAAGCAGGCATCAGTGTCTTTTAATAACAGCAATTCAAATATGACTCTCGGTAGTACAGGTGTAGATAAAAATATTCAATCAAATTCTGATATAAAAATTAATGTAACAGATGGCGACCTGCTTAATAACGGTGTAAATAATGTTCTTATTTCAGCTACCGATGGTGCTAACCTTAATATTCAAGTAAAAAACGGTGCAATAGGATCTGATATCGGCTCTAATGACGGTGTTTATACGGGCATCGGACAAAATCACAGAGATTTAACAAAATCAATCAATATTTCTGTTGACGGCACAGTTAATGCATCAAGTACAGGTAAAGGCTCTGTTGCAAACATTGCAAGTATTGATAAAGATTTAAAAGTTGATCAGATAAAAGCTGACGGTAAAGTAATTTTATTGGCTGATTCATCAAATAAAGGTTCAAAAGCCTATAACATAATTAATGCCTCAAAAGATTTAACAAAACCAAATATTGAAGGCGCAGGTATTTCAATTATTGCAAGCGGCAGTATAGGTGAAAATGATAATGCATTAACCTTTAGACAAACGCAGGGTAAATTTGACAGTTCATCAATGTCAGGGAATTTGAATTATAATGATAATTCTTCATATGGTGTTGATATGCTGGCAGTTAAAGATATAAATATTAAAGGCATGGATGCACAGGACGGAAGCAAGCTTGATACAAACATTGGAGCTTTGATTTCCCGTGAAGGCTCAATTAATGCAGAATTCTCCGGAGATACTTATGTTAGAGAAACAACTGCCGCACATGAAATTAATTTTACAACACGTGGTAAAAATATATATGTTAATCATTTAGGCGAAGTACCTACATATAAATATGATTATTTTGGAGAAAACAGTAACATTCATCCTGAAAAAGCATCGATTACATCATTAGATCTTGGTACTGATTGGAATAATCGTGCCGATTCAACAATAGTCGTAAAGCATGGGACTATTGACGGACTCGGACAGGGCAGACCTGCTTCGGAACAAGATTTGACATTAGTTGCTGATAATGTTTATGCCGGCGGTTATTATTTTAATATGGGTAATAACAGAGGCGAAATCCCTAATGAAAATCCTTCAAATCCAAGCGGACATAAATTCAATCCGTCTACTATAGTAAAAGATGACAGAACAGATGAAATTACAACATCTGAAGGCGGAGTAGTATCAATTAGAACAAAAGCAGTACGTCCTGACGATGTTACAGCTGTAGGGCGAAATGAAGATGAACGTAATTACTATTACGGCGGCAGCTCTCAAGGCGGTGATGACGGATATGATGGTGTTAATGGCGGAAATGACGGTGACAAACAAGGTACTGAAGAAGATGATGATAATCTTGTAGTGCCAAAAGATGATGATATCCCTCCGCTTGATACCGATACCGACACTGATACAGATACAGATACTGACACAGATACTGATGTTGACACGGATACTGATACAGATACCGATACAGATACTGATGTAGATACAGACACTGATACTGACGTTGACAATGATAATGATAATGACAACGACAGCGATAACGATAGTGATAACGACGATGATACAGATACAGATGATGATACCGATACGGATACAGATACTGATGTTGATACGGATTCTGATACAGATACCGATAGCGACACGGATACAGACGTAGATACAGATTCTGACTCTGATACCGACACTGATACTGATAATGACAACGACACAGACAGTGATAACGATACCGATACTGATGTTGATACAGATACCGATACGGATACAGATGTTGACAATGACAACGACAATGACAACGATAGTGATACCGATACTGACACGGATACGGATACGGACACTGATACCGACACAGATACAGATACGGATACAGATGTAGATACAGACACTGATACTGACGTTGACAATGATAATGATAACGATAACGATAACGATAATGACAGTGATAGTGATAACGATGATGACACAGATACGGATAATGACACGGACACCGATACTGATACAGATATAGATTCTGATTCTGACGATGACCCTGAAATCCCGCCTGTAACAGATCGTGATATGGGTAAATACACATATAAACAGCGTGTTGTTGATTACAACGTAAATTCTATCGACAAGCGTCAGTATATGAGATTTAGTGCTCAAGATAACAGAAATCCGGTACAGCTTGCACAGAACACTCAAATAGATTCCTTACTTGATATTTCAAGAGGCGGTATTGCTGTTACTCACCATAACGATTTGAAGGTAGGAGATGTTGTTCCTGTCCAGATTTCATACGGTAATTTAAATATATCTGCAGACGTCAAGGTTGTTTCAGCTAACAGCAGACGTGCCGGGGCAGAATTTATAAACCTTGATCAGGCAACGGCAAACAAACTTCTTTATATGAATATCTTACTTCAGGAAGAAGCAACAGCACGTGCCAAGGGAAATGACCTTTCCTGGATAAAATAAAAAAATGCAAAATATTATATATAATAAAAAGAAGCTGTTTCTTATGTTTCAGCTTCTTTTTATCTATACATTGCCCCGATTGCTGCTCGTCTGCGCTGGTTTCTGTTTATTATATCAAGAGTTCTGTCATCTAATTGAATACTCGGGTAATTGCTATAATTGTATGCATTCTGCTGCATTAAATACGGTAAAAACATTGCAGCTGAACTTTGTAATGAGGTTCCTACTTTCAAAGCTTTATCCCAGAAAGATTCAGAAGATTTTACCGAATTTGATGCCACATTTTTGAAAGAAGAAGTGAATTTATTCCCGATTTTGTTTCTATCTCTTCTGCTGATTTCTTTACCGGTTTTATCAAGAATTTTATTACCTTCTATTGTGAAGCCTTTATCTGTAACTGTTTCTGCAAATTTTTCAGTAGCATTATTAAGTGAATTATCCGCGATAACCAAACCTCGTTGTCCCTGTTTATTTTTTGCATTTTCTGCGAAATTAGTTATTTTATCTTTAGTACTCAATCCTTCATCAAATGTTATTTCTCCTTTGGCCATTTGATTTTTTAAATCGGTACTTACGGCTTTTCGGGCTTCTTTTTCTGTCATACCTTTAAGATTATCTTTATTTTCCTCAACAATATCTATAGCAGCTCTATTTGCGGCAGCCTCTTTTGTTGCCTGCTGTGCTGCTTGATCGATAGATGCAAAATTCTTCTGTAAATCAGCAGTACTTTTACCTGCTGCAATACCAGTTTGAGCAGCAGCTGCAGCACTTTGCAATGCACCTGCTAAGTTACCGTCTGCTGCGTATGCGGCTGTTTTGGTGATATTTGCTGCTGCCTGTCCGTAGTTACCGACAAGTTCGACGACATTACCGACCTTTTGCATTACTGTACCTGTTGAAATTAAAGCTGCTGCAACTGCAGCCCCAACCCAAGGAACACCGGATAAGGATTTGCCGAGTAGAACCAATCCTTTACCGGCATATCCAACCATTTGTCCGACTTGAGAAGTTAAGGCTGATACCTGTTCAATTGTTGTGGCTGTTTTAATTACCTTATCTGTTGTCGATTGGTTTTCTTCAATAGATTTTTGGTTTATATTTTGTGTTCTTATATAAGCCTTGTTTGTCTGCCCCATTTGTTTTAAGGTTCTGGAAGAACTTCTTTGGAGTGTGTAAATAACACGCCCGTTTGCCTGAACTACCTGAGTTTTAGTTCCGATGATACTTTGCAGCTCTTTTATTCTGTCGCTGTTCGGGTTTGTCCCATCGTCACCGTTAATTGAGAAGGAGTTAGAACCCATCAAAGATTCCAGCTCATTTTGTGCATCTTCAATTTCTTGTTGAGCCTCTTCACTTTCTTTTACAAGTTTTTGAAGTTGTACATTATTTTCTTTTAGTTCTTTTTCTTGTTTTTGTAATTGTTTTTCATACTTTTTGTTGTCTTTTGATATTTTTTCATCAAGTTTTACGGCATCAGAGCTGAATTTGTTAACAGTATTTGCATCTTGTTCGGTTTCTGAAGTTAGAGAACGTACATTATCAGCATTTGCTTCTGCATCGGCAGCAGCAGCTCTGCCGTCTGCTGCGTTATCGATATTTGCAATACTTTCAGTTGACGATGTTTCTGAACTGTTTGATACTTCGGCTGTTTGATTATTTTTGTTAAGTTCATTCAAACTTCTTGTTGTATTTAAATCGGCAATTTCATTTGTTGTTTTATTTTTAACACCCGGAGCATCAAAAATAGAGCCTGTCATTTTCATATATTCAGGCTTTGCCGCTGTAGCAGTTTTTTGAGTCTGCTTTGTCATTGCGGCTTTAACCATATTAATTTTATTGGCGTTGTAAGCGTTTATACTCATGGCTCTCTTCTCGTGTTAATCTCTCTTAAATATATAAAAACTTCCTATTTCGTCTGATTTCAGCATGTTTGCATGTTGTTACATTTGTTAATATTTTTAACACTTACATAATTTGCCTAAAATTTCTGTTTATGTTAAAATATTCAGGTATTTTAGTTTGAATGTATTTAGAAGGAGAGTATAAATTATGAAACTAATGGAAGGAAAAAAGGGTGTAATTTTCGGAGTATCAAATACTCACGGGATTGCTTATGCTATTGCAAGACAACTTTATGAAGCAGGTGCAGATATCGCTTTTACTTATGCAGGCGAAGCAATGGAAAAACGTGTAAGACCGCTTGCAGAAGAAATGAATGCTAAAATTATAATGAGCTGCGATGTTACTAAAGAAGATGAAGTAGCAGCTGTATTTAAAGAATGTGAAAGAGTTTACGGTAAATTAGATTTTGTTGTACATGCTGTTGCATTTGCAGCTAAAGAAGATTTACAGGGCAGATTTATTGATACCTCCCGTGCTGGCTGGGATTTAGCAATGGGAGTAAGTGCTTATTCTCTTATAACTCTTTGCAGGTACGCTGAACCTATTTTGAATGAAGGTGCATCAGTATTCGCTTTAACATATCTGGGTTCTGAATATGTTGTTGCAAATTACAATGTAATGGGTGTTGCAAAAGCAGCTCTTGAATCTTCTATGAGATATCTGGCAGCAGATCTCGGCAAAAAAGGTGTCAGAGTTAACTGTATTTCTGCAGGCGCTGTCAAAACTCTTGCAGCTAAAGGTATTTCAGGGTTTGATAAAATGCTTAAAGCTGCAGTTGCAAAATCTCCGCTTAGCAGAAATGTTGCATTAGAAGATGTTGGTAAAGCCGGCTTGTTCTTGGCATCTGACTTATCAACAGGTACAACAGGTCAAATATTGTATGTAGACTGCGGTTGTCATTCGGTATATGCATCATTAGAAGAAATGGAAATTATTGCAAATTCTATTCCCAAGGCATAAACTTTAAACTTAAAAAAATAATCCCCCTGAATTCTGGCAGGGGGTTATTTTTTTGTTATTATTTGATAATGCATTTCATTTAAAATTTCTTTTAAATCTTTTTTATTATAATATTTTCTGTTTATTTGATAAAATGTTTGAGTTTGTGGATTTATAACAAGCATGAGCGGCAATTTTTCATCAATGCCGAAGGCTTCAAAGAGTTCTTTATTTTCTTTAATTTTTGTATTTAAAATGCAAAAATTATATTTGCCTTTAAATTCTTCATATACCATTTCGCCTATAGGTGCCATTTTTATGACGGAGAATACGTCGCGGGAGTTTGCAAATACAAGAATAAATGGTAAATTTTGGGTTATTCCCTGTTCATAAGATATTCCGATATACGGTTTGTTAAGATATTCTCGAATATTTAATGCATAACCTCTTTGTTGTATTAGCATAAATATTGAAATTAATAATAATATCTTTTTCATAATAATATTTATATCATAATAGATTTTTTTGTGCTATTTTAATATTATATATTTATATAATTATATAATAAGAAGGATTTTTTATGACAACAATGAAGATAGATGATTTACCCACGGTTTATGATCCGAAAGAAACGGAAGAAAAAATATACAAGTTCTGGGAAGACGGAGAATATTTTAAGGCTGATGCAAAAAGCAAAAAGCCTTCGTATTCAATAGTTATTCCTCCACCGAATGTTACAGGCGTACTTCATATGGGACACGCTCTTGATGAAACTTTACAAGATATTTTAATCCGTTACCACAGAATGTCAGGGTATGAAACTCTATGGCTTCCCGGAACAGATCATGCAGGAATTGCTACTCAGAATGTTGTTGAAAAAAATTTAAGAGAAAAAGGTTTATCACGCTATGATTTAGGACGTGAAAAATTCTTGGAAGAAACGTGGAAATGGGCTAATGAACATAAATCAGCCATTCTGGATCAGTGTAAACGCCTTGGTGCATCTTTTGACCGCTCAAGAGAACGTTTTACTTTTGATAAAGGCTGCTCAGAAGCTGTAAAAGAAGTTTTTGTCAGATTGTATGAAAAAGGTTTGATTTATAAAGGCAAATATATAGTAAACTGGTGCCCTCGCTGCAACAGTGCAATTTCGGATGTTGAAACAGAATATGCAACGGAACAGGGGCATATGTGGGAGATTTCATATCCTTTGAAAGGGGAGAGCGGTGCAATAATTGTTGCAACAACGCGTCCTGAAACAATTTTTGGGGATGTCGCAATTGCGGTTCATCCTGATGATCATAAATATTCGGAGCTGGTAGGTAAAACGGTTATTATCCCGCTTTCGGGCAGAGAAATACCGATTATTGCAGATGAATATGTTGACAAAAATTTTGGAACCGGTGCTGTTAAAATTACGCCGGCGCATGACCCGAACGACTTTGAAGTCGGCAAACGCCACGATTTTAAACCAATCTGGGTTATTAATAATGACGGTACAATGAAAGCTTGTAAAGAAGTTCCGCAGGAACTCCATGGACTCGACAGATACGAGGCGAGAGAAAAAATTATAGGTATGCTTTCATATAATAATTTCTTACTCAGGACGCGTGATCATGAACACAATGTAGGTAAATGCCAGCGCTGCGGAACGACAATTGAACCTCTTTTGTCTGAACAATGGTTTGTGAGAATGGCACCGCTTGCTAAAGAAGCCATTGCTGCTGTTAAAGACGGCAGAATTAAATTTGTTCCGGACCGCTGGGAAAAGAATTATCTTGGCTGGATGGAAAATATCCGTGACTGGTGTATTTCGCGTCAATTGTGGTGGGGGCATCAAATTCCGGCTTATTACCACAATGAAACAGGTGAAATGATTGTTGCAAAAGAAAATCCTGATCCTGCTCATTATACTCAGGACAGCGACGTTCTTGATACCTGGTTTTCATCCGGTTTGTGGCCATTTTCAACTATGGGCTGGCCGAATACTGAAAGTGAAGATTTCAAAAAATTCTATCCGACAACAACTCTTGTAACCGGTTTTGATATTATATTTTTCTGGGTTGCAAGAATGATTACAATGGGGTTGGAATTTACAGGTAAAGCTCCGTT
This sequence comes from Candidatus Gastranaerophilales bacterium, assembly GCA_944322705.1. Taxonomy (GTDB): domain Bacteria; phylum Cyanobacteriota; class Vampirovibrionia; order Gastranaerophilales; family Gastranaerophilaceae; genus Stercorousia. The sequence goes on along the minus strand of CALUPR010000011.1, from coordinate 8,494 downwards.
TTCAACCGTTTATATCCACGGACTTATCCGTGATGAAAAAGGACAAAAAATGTCTAAGTCCAAAGGCAATACAATTGATCCTGTTAAAATTATTGATAAATACGGATGTGACGCTTTGAGATTTACAATGACTTCTCTATGTACATATGGCGGTCAGGATATTAAAATGAGCGAAGAAAGATTTGAATATGGAAGAAACTTCGCAAATAAAATATGGAACGCTTCAAGATTTGTATTGATGAATCTTGAAGGTGTTGACAGTAAAGATATTGATTTTGATAACCTTACAATAGCGGATAAATGGATTTTGGACAAATTAAATAAGACCGCTAAAGAAGTGAACGAAAATATAGAAAATTTCAGAATAGGCGAAGTCGCACATATACTGTATGATTTCTTCTGGAATTCATACTGCGACTGGTATGTTGAAATCGCCAAAATTCAATTACAGGATAATAAATTAAAAGCAAATACTCAAAGAGTTTTAAGATATGTTCTTGATATGTCTTTGAGAATGCTTCATCCTATAATGCCTCATATAACAGAAAGAGTATGGCAGTTAATTCCAAAAGAAACTGAAGTGAAAGCTCTAATTATTGCAGAATTTCCAACATTTAAAGAAGAATTGGAATTCCCTAAAGAAGCTCAAGAAATGGAACTTGTTTTTGAAACAATTACTTCTTTAAGAAATGTTCGGCAGAGTTTTAATATTTCTCCGTCAGTTAAATGCGATATTGAAATTCGTGCGGAAAAATCTGAAAAACCTGTATTTGAAGCTATAGAGTCTTATATTAAACGCCTTGCAAGAGTTGAAAATATTTCTTATGCGGATATGAATGCTGTAGTTCCGCCTAAGAGTGCGACAGCAGTTGTATCGGCATCAAAGATTATTTTGCCTCTGGCGGATTTGATTGATTTGGATGCAGAAGTTGCACGCCAGCAAAAGAAACTTGATAAATTGACGGCTGAAAAGAAATCAATGCTCGGCAGAATAAATAATCCGAAATTTGTTGCAAATGCACCAAAAGATTTGATTGAACAAACAAAAACAAGAATTTCTGAAATTGAAATTCAAGAAAAAACAATAGAAGATCTTATCAGCTCTTTAAAATCTTAATTGTGAAAATTTGTTACATTAAAATGTAAAATAGTAAATTTTTTATATTTAGATGTTTTATATGCAGTATAAAATGTTAGTGTAACAAAATTGTGAAAGGACGTAAAAAATGGTAGTAAAAATAGCCCCGAAAACTATTAATTTTGCGAAACGTGCAAAACAACTCGGCAGACAGTTTAAGGATATTCCTCTTAAAGACGGAAGTTCTGCAAAAGTTTCCTGGTGTGATAATGCTTGTGATTGTTTCGTCGTGAGAAATAATAAAGTTGAAGAGGCAAGAGGCGCTTCAGGAAACCGTGAATTTGTTCAAAATCAGCTTGCTAAAATTATGAACAGGTTAAAAGGCGTTCTTTAATACTTTAAATTAAATATTTATATTAAAAACAGAATATAATGATTTTTATATTCTGTTTTAGTTATCTGCAACAGAAAGGATTTATATGAACATAAAATTAATTAACGAAGCTGATATTTTAAAATATTCTAAAATTTATAAACTAAAAATGGTTAATTTACCGTTAAAGGATCAATCAAACGCATATTTATTGAAAAATGAAAACAAATTTGATTGTTTTGTTGTAAAAGACGGTAAGGTAAAAGAGGCTTGTGGTCTTGAAGGAACGCCGTCCCAGGTGTGGAATTATGCTGCAGATGTTGCGTTGAATCTTGAAAATAGAGTAGCTGACGGTGTAAGTTTTATAGGTGAAATTTATAAAGCCTTTTTAAAATATTCAAATGTTAAATAATTGTCTGTAAAAGAAATTTACAAAAACTTTACAAATATTTAAACATTTGTTACAATACTGCCAAGGATAATAGAACAGTGTCTTATGACAAATGGAGTAAAAATGGCATCAAAAGAGTTAAGTTTTGAAGAATTATTGGAAAAGTATGATTACAAATTCCAGAAGGGTGATTTAGTTAAAGGCATCGTATGTGGTTATGACAGCCAGGGTGTAATGGTTGATATCGGCGCAAAAACAATTGCTGTTGTTCCGACACGTGAGGCTGTTGACAAAGATGAAAATATTGAACAAAAATTTGAAAAAGGTAAAGAATACGAATTTTTAATTATAAAAGAAGAAGATGAAGACGGTAAGTTCTTGCTATCACGTAAAAAAGTGGATCTTGCATATGCATGGAAAGAACTTGAAAAGGCAAAAGAATCTGATGAAACAATTCTCGGAACTATTGCCGGAATTGTTAAAGGCGGTGTTCTTATTGAAGTTTCCGGTGTGAGAGGATTTGTTCCATCTTCTCAGTTACGTGTTAAAGAGAGTGAACTTGAAGTCGGCGGAAAGCTTGAACTGAAAATTCTTACTCTTGAACCGCAGCAAAATAACTTTATTCTTTCTAATAAAAAAGTTTATGATGATTCAGTGGTTGAAGCCCGCAAAAATGTGTTCTCACAGATTGAACCCGGTCAGATTGTTAAAGGTGATGTTGTTAGAATTACAGACTTCGGAGCTTTCATTGATCTTGGCGGTATAGATGGTTTACTTCCTTTATCACAGCTTTCCTGGCGTTGGATTGATCACCCGACTGATATTTTGAATGTCGGCGATAAAATTGATGTTGAAGTTATCGCAGTTGATCATGACAAGCAGCGTGTTTCATTAAGTCTAAAAAATCTTGAACCTGATCCGTGGGTTGAAGCTGAAAAGCAAATTAAAGAAGGTGACAAAGTTGAAGGTACTATTACAAGAATCAAACATTTTGGCGCCTTTGTGGAAGTTTTCCCGGGTGTTGAAGCTTTATTGCCTCATGCGGAAGTTGTTGAATTGCAAAACAAGAAGGATTGTATTTTGCAGGTAGGTGATAAGGTCGATACATATATTCTTAAATTTAATCCGGCTGATAAGCGCATTGCACTTACCGTTAATCCTGATAAGTTTGATTCTAAAGAATTAGAACAGGCAAATTCGGATGATGATAAAGAATAGTATAAAAAATTATAATTAAATAAGAAATAAAAAATGGGGTTGTATTACCCCATTTTTTTATGAAAAGTTAAAATATTTCTCGTATAAACGTATGATTTTTAAGAGTTTACTATATATATATTTGAATTAATACCGTATAATTTTTATAGTAATGTTGACTTTAAAAAAAACATCATTATAAAACAATCTGTAAGGTAGAATTTTTTTGAAGGAGAGTGACCATTATGGGTATGGCGGCTTCACAGGCAAGATATTTAGGTTTAACAGCAAGAAAAACAAATGTAGAATATGAAGGACAGCAGATAAATCAGGCGCGTACAGCTCTGGCTAACCAGAGTGCAAATACATTTAATGAACTGCTGGCTCTTGAAGTTCCGACTGCTCCGAGCACTCAGGATTATACAACTGTTCAATATTCATATCAGGATGGTACATATGGTGAAACTATCACTGATATGTCACCGCTTGATAATGATCCGAATTACAATTATTTAATTACTCATTATCATAATGCGGATGTGTATACAGGAATTCAAAATAAATTATCAAATCCGCAGGTAGTTCTTGATACCAAAAGTGTGCAAAATTCTGTGGCAAGAACTGATGTAACCCATGATGAAGATCAGGATACATATTCAATTGCAGGTACTGTACTTCAGAATTACGATCCTTTAGTTGAAGCGCAAAAAGATAATTTTGACAAAATTTGTGAGGATTACCCTGTGCTGGCTAATGAAGATCCGGCTGATATTTTTGTTTACACTGATGCAAACGGTACTATGAATTTTACAACACGAAAAGAACTGGATAATGCTGTTGCAGGTACTGCTGATACAAATACATATTCAGTTCAAGCAAATGTGCCGACTTATGTAGGTAACTGTGAAGTATCAGCTTATGATCCGACAGATCCGGATCAAAAAGCAGCTTATGATAAAATATGTGAACAATTCCCGACCGAAGGTTTTTCAGCATCTGATAGTATTTATACTTGGGAATATCAGGGCAGAAGATATTTCGCAAGTCTTGAGGATTTAACAGCTTCTGCTATATCTGCGCCGGATTCTGCCAAACCAACGGAAAATCAAGATAAATTAATATCTTATTATGCCGAAAATGTGGAAACAAAAATCGAAAGAACTCAGAAAGCATTTGTAGATTTCGATGAATCCGGTCGTGCACAAAGTATAAGATTTGAAGATTCAACGGCTGTTTATTCTGTTAACACAGAAACTGTTACTGATGACAATGCTTATCAAGATGCAATGAACCAGTATAATTATGATATGCAGGTTTATGAAAAGAAAATTGCGGATATAAACGCAAAAACAGAAAAAATTCAGGAAGAAGACAGAACTCTTGAACTGCGTCTAAGACAGCTCGACACAGAACAGGAAGCATTACAAACAGAAATGGAAGCTGTTCAGAAAGTAATTGAAAAGAATATTGAGTCAACATTCAAAACTTTTGAATAATATAATAAAAAGAAATAAGAGGTTCAAATGTCATACAAAAACGACAGCTATTTGGTAATTGCAAACAAATTTAGTTCAGCCAGCAGTGATGCAAAAGCGCAACTGTGGCAAACATATGACCAACTTCGTGATTTGACTGTTTCCGGAAACGGTTTAGGCTCCGGCTTCGGTATGACCGGTGGTTTTTTGTATAATCTGGCGAGTTTGCTGGCACCTTCATCGTTTGCAACAGTTTTTGGAGCATCTGAATCAATGAATATTCCGGGAACTTCTTATGCTTCAACATTCAGCGGGGGATCTTCCTACGGTATAGATTCTCTTTATAATTATTCAGGTTTCCCTAACGGAGCTGCTCCTATATCTTGGGGGCTTGACGGTTATGCAACGGGCGGAGCTTCTTCAATCGTAAGCGGATGGGGAACTGACACAGGAGTTGCAACCGGTTATGCTTCAGGTATCGGAGGTATTGCGGATGTTGCCAGCGCTGCAGCATACGGATTGGGAGCTGCAAACGGCTATGGATTTTCTATGAAAAACCTTGTATTGCCTGTTGCAGGAGTAATTTCCGGTTGGGGCGGTATTATGCAGGCTGCCGCACCTTATTTGGGAGAATACGGACTTCCTGCTCTTGTTATGGGTAATTTAATGCAGGGAACTTCGTCTGCTGCTCTTGCAGCTTACCAGAATGTGTCTGGAAATATTACGGCAAACGCTGACACTATACTTTCAAATAAAGTCCGCAATATTGAAACGGTGTGCAAAATGCTTGACACGCAGGGCGATGTCGTGAAAAAGATGCTTAAAGAATCAATTGAAAGCGATAGTAAAGCTATTCAAAACTTGTAAAATTATTTTACAAGTTTTTTGTTTTCATTAAAGTTTTGTACTAAATTGTCCGTAATAGAAAAAGTGGATAAATATAGCAGACCAAAAATGGTTAAGACATGTTAAGCAAATATTGTCAAACATGGCAATAATTGTTTGCAAATTGTTTTAATATACATGTAGGTCTAAAGTGTAAGGAGAAAAATGCTTCGAGATACTTTAGAGATGAATATAAAAAGATTAATAGATTTCTTGATATATTCAAAAAACTTTCTGATAAGAAAGAATCCTATAAAAGCAATGACAAATTCATTTGTTGAGGGATTAAAAGAATTTCTCACAATGAATAAGAAACGAAAGATGGCACAGTACAGATTGAATTATCACCGTCATCAGTTTCAAAAAATGGAACAGTTGATTGCTGAAAACAATCAACACACGTTTCTAAGAGGCAGTCACCTCAATGAAACAAGATAAGGGAAAAATAAAATGGGATTAGTCAACTCACAAATCAGATTATTGTATCTTCAGCAAACCAGACTGGATCTGGAATATAAGATAATGTTGATTACCCAGGCAAAAATGGGTTTGTCAAAGGCTGTGAGCGACTTGATGGAAGTAGGAAATGATTTTGATCCTGATTCTCCGACTACCAAAATGCTTCAGCAGCGACAGGCAAAATTAAAAGTTCTTGAACAAAAATTGGATGCCCAGATGCTGCAGTATCAATCAAGGCTTAAGATGATAGATGCAGAATACTCATCCTGTCAGGGAATGATAGATAAAAATATTCAAACATCATTTACATACAGATAAAAAAAATCGGTTAGAAATAACCGATTTTTTTATTTAAATAAACATTTATTTAAATTACATACTTGTTTGAATAAACAAACTAATAATATCATTTAAAGCTGCATATTGTTTTTGTAGCTTCTGTGATTGTCTTTCAAGGACACCTATTTGTTTTTTGTATTCCATAATGGATGCCTGGCATTCTCTTGAAGCGTTATTAAGGCTTTCCTGAACCTGCTGGGCTTCCTGAAGAACACTTTTCATTGAAATCCCCAGTGCTTCCATTGTTTGTTTAATAATTTGGGCTCCGGTTTGTTTAGAAACACCTGCCGGAAGCTGGTTTATTAATTGTTTTAAAACAGATATATTTGTCGGGATTTCAAAACCGTCTAAATCTGATGCAAAAGAATCAGTTATTTGTGAAGGCTGTGTAAATGACATTACCCCAGGAGTTGTAAATTGATTTACTTCCATATTTTCATCAAATGCCGAATGAATTTCGTCATGATGCTGAAATTCTTCTGAATTCTCTTGTTCTTCGTTAACAAATTCTATGTCCGAACTGTTATTAACAAGACTGTTTTCATCAGCAGGATTGTCAACTACACTTTGAATTTCTATATCTGATTGTTGTTTTAAGGCTTCAACTATTTTTTTGCCTACACCTTCCGTAATTCTGTTACTTACCATCATTTCCCTCTTTCAGATTTGATTATAATATAGCAAAGAAATTATTTCAAGAAATTCATAAAATAGTTACGAAATGCTAAGAAAATATCAAATTTGAATTATAATGCTATAATAAAAAAAGAAAGGAAAGTTTACAAAGCAAAACAGGTGCGCGGGATAAGAGATTCTGAAACGAGTTCAGAATGACCAGACTACCCGGGTGCATTGACTGAGTAAAGCGATAACACAAAAATTTAAAAAGTTAATGCAAAACAAAATAAAAGCGCCTTTAAGATATTCGTAAGCTAAGGTATAAAGATGAAAAGACGTGCGTTTATCAGTGTATATGACAAAGTTGGGTTAATAGATTTCGCAAAAAATCTTGTAGAAAAATTTGATTATGAAATAGTAGCGTCAGGTGAAACTTTTGAAGTTTTGCATAATGCTGATATTGAAGTTATAAATGCTGCTGAGTTTTCAAGCACGTCAGCACTTTTGAAAGATGAGTATAATGCGTTGAATGAAACTATTCTTGCGGCAATTTTAGCTGACGGGCATGATTCAAGATTGTTGACTGATATGGAGCGGGCAGCGATTAAACCTTTTGATATGGTTGTAGTTAATTTATGCCCGTTTGAAAAACTTGCTTTAGAATCAAATGATACTGATGAAGTTATATCAAAAATTGATATTGCAGGTATAACACTTTTAAGAGCAGCTGCAAAAAATTACAAAAATGTAACAGTGATAGCTGATAAGATTGATTATTATGTCGCATTGAATGCTAACGAGTTTGGCAGGTTGAAACTTGCGACAAAAGCTTTTTATATAACATCAAATTATGACAGAGCAGTTTCGCAACTGCTGGCTGAACAATCCGGCGACAAACCGTTTAAGACTTTCAGCCTTGAAAAATTGAGAGATTTGCAATACGGTGAAAACCCTCATCAAAAAGGTGCGGTTTATAAATCGGGCAAAATGGTTGACTATGAGGTTATAAACGAAAAAGAGCTGACATTTAACAATATTTTAAATATTACTGAAGCCGTAAATATGGTAAGTGAATTTTATGATGTTAATTGTGTAGCAATTATACGTCATACAAAGCCTTGCGGAGTTGCTCTCGGACGTTCTTTGTATGAAGCATATACAAAAGCATTTGATTGTGATCCTGTCAGTTCTTTCTATGGAGTGGTTGGTTTTTCCAAACCTGTAGATGAAGAAGTTGCAAAACATATAAATTCTATGGCTGTAGAGGTTGTTGTTGCCCCTGATTATGACAAGGAAGCAGTAGAATTGTTCAAAGACAATCCTGACATTAAACTCGTAAAACTTAAAACATCTTTAAAAGAATACAGAAGACTGACTGTGGAAGAAATTATTTTGACGCCTTTCGGAGCTCTGGTTCAGGACAGGAACAACAGTGAGCTTGATAAGGATAAGTTTAAAGTTGTAACGCAGGAAAAACCTACTCCTGAACAAATTGAAGATGCGGTATTTGCATGGAAAGTTGTAAAGCATGCCAAAACAAACTCCGTTGTAATTGCAAGAGATTTCAAGGCGGTTGCAATATCTCAGGGGCAGACTAATGCAATTAGTGCCGTGGAACATGCTCTTGATTATGCATGTGACGGCGCTAAAGAAGCTGTTCTTGCTTCCGATTCAGTTTT
>CALUPR010000010.1 GCA_944322705.1 Candidatus Gastranaerophilales bacterium | reverse complement strand
CGCCTTGGTGGTCCATTACACCGCCAACTAGCTAATCAGATGCAGACTCATCCTTGAGCACCGGAGTTTTCAAGATTGGTATTTCAACCAAGCTCATATGGGGTATTAGCAGAAGTTTCCCTCTGTTGTCCCCCACTCAAGGGCAGATTCTCTACATATTACTCACCCGTCCGCCACTTTCCTCTCCAGCAAGCTGGAGATTCTCGTTCGACTTGCATGTATGAGGCACGCCGCCAGCGTTCGTCCTGAGCCAGGATCAAACTCTCCATTGTCAGAAAGTTATTAGTATCTGCTTCCGAAGAAACAGTTTCTAGCTCATTACTTATCGCTAAGCGTTACGCTTAACGTGTCCTTATCATTTTGTTTTTTAGAATTAACAAAGTATTGTTTTCACGCGCTCACTTTAAAAAGCTTGCGCGGTTCAGCTATTCTGTTGTCAAGGTACAGTTTGATTTCGACCGCTTATTATATAAGCCCTGTAATACAGGCACAATCCTAACGATTGGGGTTTACTTTTCTTTTATATTTATATCAGATGCATTTATTTAATTTGCTAGTGTCATCTGCATTTCTTATCTTATATCGTCAATTTTTTTTGTCAAGTAATTTTTTTTAAAATCTTTAAATTTCTTAACTTAGTCTGATATTTTAAAAGTTCATTGTGCTTAACCTTATTTGGAGCACGTCTTTGATTGTATGCAAAAGAAATTTCAAAGTCAAGCACTTATTTTCATTTTTTTTTATTAATTTTTTATTTAATTTCGTAAAATGCCCGGTTGACACGAGTTTACGGTATTTACAAAAATTAATAATACCTCATACACATGGTTTCAGACGCATATTTCCATAAAAAGTTCCTGTAATTTTTCATTTTTTTGAATGAGTTTTTTTGAACTTTAATAGTATATACTCGTTTATAAATAAAAGAATATTATAAGAATAAATATATAATAAGGAGAAATTGTCATGACAAAAAATTTTAAAAATTTAGTTTTATCATTGGGATTAGTATTGGCATGCTCAGTTGCAGCTTATGCAGACGGAAATGCATTCACTCCGTTAAATTTTGACGATACAGTTTACGGAACTCCGGCTCCTGTAAGAACCTCTTCAACATCAAACACAATTCAGGCTCCTGTTTCCGGCATTTCTACAACTCCTATAGAAGAACCTGCAGGAAACACGAAAATGCAGAATGCAATTATTCAGCTTGATAACGCTCAGGTTGATGTAAGAAATGAATTATTGAATTATAAATCTAAATATGCTGATGTTGATGCACAATACAAAGCAGTAAAAGCTGAAAGAAAAGCTCTGGATAAACAAATTAAATCTATAGAAAAAAGAATCAAAAAAATTGATAAACAGAAAGAAAACATAAGAAAAAACATGATGTAGTAATTATTTAAAATTAACTGTAAACGACCTGTAATAACAGGTCGTTTTTGTATATAACAAATATTTAATTATTCCCGTTATATATTCTTATATAATTCCAGTAACTTCTGAAAACTTTTTTTACATAATTTTTTGTTTCCGGATAAGGAATTTGTTCTACAAACTCATCTGTATCATTATAATAAAGAGAAGTTTTCCATTTTTTGATTGAGCCGATCCCGCCGTTATAGGCAGCGATAGATGAAATGTCATGCCCTTCCAAATTATTTCTTAAAAATTCATAATAATAATTTCCGAGTTTTATATTTTTTTCAGGATTAAACAGGGACGAAGGAATAATCATACCAAGGTTAAATTTGTTATTTATCTCGCTTGCTGTTGAAGGCATAAGCTGCATTAATCCGCTTGCACCAGCAATACTTTGGGCAAGCGGGTCAAAATAACTTTCCTCACGGACAAGTGAGAGCATTAATGGAGGATTATTACCCGTTTCATCAGCATAATGTTTAACCTCATCATAGTATAAAACAGGATACACAAGACGCCAGCGGAGATCATATTTATCAGGTTTATCAGAAATTTTTTCCATTGCATCACGCGCGACAACCATTGAATGAGAATAGTCGCCTTTTTTATATAAAACCCAGCTTTTTATAAATTCATCGCCATTTGCAAGTTCATTAACAATATCATAATCCTCTAAATCTACAAGCTTAACTATTATGTTATTACGGGTGTATTTATACGGATAAACAACAGGTTTAGGTTCAACATAATTTGTTATTAAAGGATCTTGAATACGGCTAAGATGTAAATAAGCTCTGTACGCATAATAACTATCAGGGTATTTATCTATTACATTTCTATAAAAATTTGTATATTCATCATAATTATTAGTTTTTTCCGCAATTTTGCCCAGCCAGAACATGACCATAGGCGCAGAAGCTGAACCAGGATATTTTCGTAAATGATCAAGTCCGATTTTTTGCGCAGCTTCATAATCTTTTGATTTTATTTTTATAAAAAAGATATTTGAGAGGGCATCCGCTGCAAATTTTCCATCAGGATATTTTATATAAAGGTCAGTGTAACATTTACCTTTATCATTTTGAGAAGTATTAGCACATTTCAAACTAAGGAGATAATCTCTGCCTTTACCCTGCGATAAAGATAGTAATCTTTCAACAGCTTGTGTTTTTGACTGTGAAAGTTGATTATAAATATCTATAACTTCAATTATATCATCTTCACTGACGTATTGTGAACGTTTTTGTAGTCCGTTTTCAGTCAGGAATTTTGCACGCTGATAATTTTTCATGGCAAAAGAATTTTTTACATCCAGCGCCCAACCTTCTGTAATATCAACTTTATTCAAAAGTTCCCGTGTTTTTTCATATTCTCCAAAAAGATAACAGGAATTTGCCATCATAAGATAATCATCTTTTGAGATGTCAATGCCTAATTCCAGCCAATTATTTATAACATCCGGTGCCAAAACACCTGTCGGCGCTTGTTTCAAATAGTGTCTAAAATGATTTTGAATATCATCTTTTTTTGATGTAGGAAATATTTTAGCATTTTTATATCTATCTTTCATAATTACGCCGAGGTAATACTCAGAAGCAATTGCATAATCAGAATCCGGTGCATTATGAATGATATATTCAAAATATTTTTTAGCAAGCTGAGGTCTGTCTTTAACAAGTTTTTGACCTGCAAGATAGCGTGTACGTAAACTGAGTTTATGTTTAGGATAATTATTAAACAAAAGCTGATACTGTTTTAATTCCGATTTGTCATCTCCAAGCATTTTAGCACACTCTCCGCGATGATAAATAGCAACAGGTTTCAAGTTAGAAAATAACGTGATTTTAGAAAAAAGATAATATGCATTCTGATAATTACCGTCTTTAAAATCCTGCATAGCTGCTTTATAAATTTCATCAGTTTTTTCAGCAGGCTGATAAACAGAAGCAAAAATACCGGCACTAACCAGAATAATTCCGGCTATAACCTCTGCCATCACTCTCTTTTTCATATCCCACTCAAACATTTCAATAACAGCATAGCAAAAATATTTTTATTATTCAAGGAAATTTTCACAAACTCGCTTCTAACATAAATATAATAAATAGTTAAAGTTATACTTTATAAAGAAAAGTAACATTAAAAAGTAAGTTATTAGTTCTCATTACATTTTATAATATAATATTAATAAACAGGAGGATTAAATGTACGGAATTATACTGGCAGGGGGTTCAGGCAGCAGATTATGGCCGCTATCCAGAGAACTTTATCCAAAACAATTGTTAAATCTTAATTCTGATAAAAGTCTTTTGCAGTCGACCTTTGATAGGCTAAAAAGCTGTATGACTGAAGACAAAATTTTAAGTATTACAAACATAAAGCATTCATCTAATGTCAGGATGCAGCTTTCCGAATTAACACGAAATCCGGTTGTTTTATCAGAACCTGTTGCAAAAAATACAGCTCCTGCAATTGTACTTGCTGCAAAATATATTATACAAAAATCAAATTCCGACCCTGTAATAATTGTTGTTCCATCGGATCATTTAATCCAGGATAAAGATAAATTCCTGTCAACAGTAAAAAAAGGAGAAAAACTGGCACAAGAAGGATATATTGTAACATTCGGCATAGAACCGAACTATCCTGAAACAGGATACGGATATATAAATACATCTGATAAGCTTGACTGCGGATTCAAAGTAAGAGAATTTGTAGAAAAACCTGATTTTGAAACCGCTAAAAAATACCTTCAGGCAGGGACATATTTTTGGAACAGCGGAATATTTATGTTTAAGGCATCTACACTTTTTGAAGAAACATCCAAACATGCCCCTGAAATTGCAAAACTTTGTGAAAAATTTGATTTTACAAAAAGCAATGAAATTCCTTTTGTGGAATTTGATAAAATGCCATCAATTTCCATTGACTATGCTATAATGGAAAAATCCGATAAAATTGCTCTTGTAAAACTTGAAAGCGACTGGAATGATTTAGGTTCCTGGCAGTCAATTTACGATATAAGTAAAAAGGATGCAAACGGGAATGTATTTGTAGGTCATGTTCTGGACAGAGATTCAAAAAATTCTTTTGTTTATGCATCATCAAAGCTTGTAGCAACAATCGCACTTGAAGATACAGTCATTGTTGAAACTGAAGATGCAATTCTTGCGTGCAAAAAAGATAGAACACAAGATGTTAAACAGATATTTGACATTTTAAAAAAGCAAAATGACAACACACATCTTGTTCACAAAACAGTATACCGTCCATGGGGATTTTATACTGTTATTGCACAGGGTAACGGTTTTTTAACAAAACTTATACATGTAAATCCGGGGCAAAAACTATCAGTGCAATCTCACAATTTCAGAAGCGAACACTGGGTAGTTTTATCCGGTACGGCAAAAGTTGTCCTTGAAGGCAAGGAACTGATTTTATCACCCGGACACAGTGTTGATATTCCTCTAAAAGCAATTCATTCTTTACAAAATCCATACAGCGAAGATGTTGAAGTGATTGAAGTTCAAAAAGGTGATCCGCTTATTGAAGAAGATATCATTAGATACGAAGACATGTACGGCAGAGTCTAAAATTGCCATGCAAAAAAATTTTTGACATGTTTTAATTACGTTATGAAACTAACGTTTAGTAATTACTGCTTGAATAATAAACAAAGTAAAAGTCTTAGAGTAGAACCTTCTTTTGGAACTAACGGAAGAATATATAAAACTGAATCCGGACGAGCAATGGGCACAATGACTTATACCTTCCGTAACGACCTTGACTGGAAAAAACTTATAGAATTTGAACTTAATCATTTTAAAAATCACAATAAAGTAAATATTATCCAATTCGCAGCATCAGACGGTTCAGAAGCATATTCAAAAATTATTTCTTTTTTTGAAAAAGGAAAAAATAAAAATATTGAAAAATTTTTTCCGATACAAGCTTATGATATAGATAAAGAAATTATAACCGCCGCCCAAAGCGGACTTATTAATATTTATCCCGAAAATATGGAAGAAATTCATAAAAATTGTTCAAACTACAAAAAATATTTTCGTGAAACCTCTCAAAAACTCAAGATAAAAAATAATCTTTTTGACAGTGTTTACCAAAAATACAATACATACATAGTTGCCGACAATATTAGAAAAAATGTTATTTTTAACCATGCTGATATGTATGATATCCTTTTTCCGTTTAGAGATAATTCAGATACTATATTAATGTGCAGAAATCTTCTTGGATATTTACAGGAAAGACAGGTTCAAAAAACCGTAGAGATAATATCAAGAAAATTAAAAGAAGGAAGTTTATTTATTATCGGTGAACTTGATACCAGCTGTACATTAATAGAAGAATATTTAAAAAGTAATAACTTTTTAAAAGTGATGAAAAACGTATTCAAAAAATTATAATTTAAAGCTGTATATTTCCTAATTCCATATAATAGCCGCTATTAAACAATTCATAAAATATATTTGCGGCATCAGGAGCAATAGTTTCGACCCAATCTTTATCAAGATAAAGACCTTCGACAAATCTTGCAAAAAGCTCCGCAGGTTTTTCATAATACTTTTTGTATCTGTTAATACGAGCAGTAATTCTTGCCTGCTTCCTTGTATAAGACTTTAATCTTATATAAGCTGCAAAAGCCTCCGGCATTTTAAAATCTTTTTCAATGTTATCAATAGTATAAATTTTTACATTACGTTTAAAAAATCCTTTTTCAATAACCTTTACTCTGTCATACTTCAGAAGATAACGGGCATTTGATTTTTTTATATATCGGTCAAATTCTTTAAATTTTTTAGATCGTTGAAATTTTGGATAATAAAGTTTAATAATATTATCAAACTCTTTAATTTTTGACTTAACTCTATCTTTATGCTCATACAGTCTTATACATAAAGAATTTTCATCAACAAAATTTGTGACCCGTATAAGTTGATCTAAAATAGTTCTATCTTCAATTTGGAAAAGAGTTTTTAAAGTTCCACCGGTTTTTGTCATATCAGGTTCAAGCTTTGAATGGATATAGTGAGCGAATTCATGTAACAGCGTAGGTATAATCCTGTTTTCCGGTGTATTTTTTGAGATATCGATTCTGTCTTTCAGAAAAAATCCCTGATGACCACGAGCCTTAGTTGAAGTATTAACAGAAAGTCCCAGAGATTTAAAATATTTTATAAGTTCTTTCTTTTCAGGTTTTATACGCTTTTGCAAAATTGTATCCATAAAAAAATTATACAACGATCATCTAAAATATTTTATACGGATTTAAAATATTGTTAGGATCAAAAATTCTTTTAATCTTTCGCATATAATTTAGTGCAGTAGAATTTATAACCTTGTGAATATGCGCACGTTTTTCAGAACCGATGCCGTGTTCGCCGGATAAAATCCCGCCAAGCTTTGCAGTAAGGTCATAAATCTCACTTTTCGCAAGTTTATAGCGTTTATATTCATCTTCATCCTTATAATTTATAGGAATTTGAGGATGAACGCTGCCATCACCGACATGCCCGACCATACAAACATCCAGCCTGTATTTTTCACAAATTTCACGAATTCCTAAAACCAACTTTTCAAGATTTTCACGGGGAACAATAACATCATCTGTTGTTACATTCGGTTTTAATTTTGCACATGCACCCATTGATGATCTTCTTGCGGTCCAAATTTTTTCATACTCACTTTCATTGTGTGAAATTTGAACAGCAGACGCTTTTGAATTATCCAAAATATTTGTAATAACTTTTTCCTGATATTTTATAGAAGACTTAAAGCCGTCTATCTCTATAACAAGTGCAGCATCTTTATCCGTTAAAAGTCCTGCAGGATAGAATTTTTCCACTGTTAAAATTGCATTTTTATCCATAAAATCAATTGTTGCCGGAAATATCTTTTGTTCTACAATCATATTAACGGCATGTACAGCATCTTTAACGGTATCAAAATACGCCATAATTACTTTTTTACTCTCAGGCTTCGGTATCAATTTCAATGTTGCTTCAACAACAATTCCCAGAGTACCTTCAGAACCGACAAAAAGACTTCCTAAGTTGTATCCTGTTGCATTTTTAATAGTATTTGCTCCTGTCTGCAAAATTTCGCCATCAGCCATAACAACTTTTAAATCAATTATATAATCTTTTGTTGTTCCGTATTTAAATGATTTTGCACCGCCTGAAGACTGTGCAATACTTCCGCCTATAGTTGATACGGCAAGATTAGAGGGATCAGGCGGATAAAAAAGACTCAATTTTTCAACCTCTTTTTGAAAATCTCCAAGTACAACTCCCGGCTGTACAATTGCAGTCATATTTTCTTTATTAATCTCAAGAATTTTATTCATCTTGGAAAAATTCAAAATTATTCCGCCATGCTGAACTACGCATGCTCCGACAACATTTGTACCGGCACCGCGGCATATAACAGGAATTCTGTATTTATTTGCAATTTTAATAACAGCTTGAACTTCTTCTATTGTTTCAACAAAAACAACCGCATCAGGAAGACTTTCAATCTTTCTGACATTTGTAGCATCCTGCGCATATGCATAACGCTCCTCCAATGTTCCAAGAACATTAAATGAGGGTAAACTTTTTTTTAAATCCGAAATTAATCTATTCTTCATCAACATAAGATGTCAACTTTTCTATATTACTGCCAAGTCTGGATAACATTTTTTCAATTTTATCCACTTTTCTATTTAACACCATATCATCTTTTTCTGCAAGTGCCGATAAAATTTTATCCAATTTCATTTCAAGTTCGTCAATACGTTCTTCCTGTTTTTCAAACCTTGACTGTAATTCATCTAAAAGTTCTGACTTTTCAGGAATTAAATTCCTTAATTCATCTATATGTTCTTTTATATTTAATATTTCAGACGTTTTATCGGTTATACTTGAAATATTTTCAGTAGTAGAGTCAATCCATTCTCCAAGGTACATCATAACCTGATGAAATACCTTATCGGCATTAGCAGAAGCAACTGCCATTGAGTGAATATCATCAAGTTTTTTCTCTAACCGCTCTTCAAGTTTTCTGTTATCAAGTTCACTTATTCTGTCTTCCAATCTGTAAACAAGACTGCTGAAATTATTCAAACCATCGTTTAGTATTTTATAAGACTCATCCGAGGTCAACAAAAGTTTATTTGTTCTCGAACTTATACTTAATATATCATCATTAAGCTTTTCAATATCCCCTTTCAAATCAACAATCTGATCTTGAGTCAGTGTTGATTCAAGCCCTTCTACAGAAGTAACTATCTTTTTAATTCCCTCTGATAAACCTTCAAAATCAGCATCAGCAGATATTTGATTCATTACAAGTCTTAATTTCGCAATATCAGATTCTACATCCTGCAGGGTATAAGAGTATTCAAAATCATCACCTGAACTTGCAATTTGATGAAGCTGGGTCTGAACTTTTATAAGATTTTCCTTAATTTCATCTGTTTTCTCCTCAACGAAATCTTTGATTTCTTCTGTTTCTTCAACAAAAGAAATTTGGTCAAACAGAGATACTAAAGCATTCATAATTGTGTCTTTAACATCTTCAAAGTTCTTTTCAAAATCCAGATTGTCGAGTTTTAATAACAAATCACGCAAATATTTATCTATTGCAGCAGTCTTTTCATCAGATGACGCTTCAAAATATTTACGCTGTTCAAAAATCAGATCCTTTATTTCATCTACTTCTTCAAGAATATCAAATTCACTGCTGCCCATTGCAATAACATCAACTTTTTCATGCAATGCAGAAAGCATTTCAGAAACCTTTGATTCAGTTTGAATAAAGCCTGATAATTTATCATTAACACCTTTTATATCAGAAATAATAATATTACTGTGTTTTTGAGCTTTTTCATCAGCATCTTTTATATTATTTATTATTTCTTCATTTACTCCTGCTGTTCCGAGAACATCAACTTTATTATGAAGAGATTTTATTGATGATACCTGCTCTTTCAGAGAAACTTCAATATTATCAATTTTATCAAGCTTTGTTGATATTTCATCAATAGCCTGATTGTTTGAACTATTTGAAATTAAATCAATATGAGCTTTTAAATCCTCAAGATATTCTTCAAATTTTTCTCCGAAAGCATGGGCAATCACACTGTTATTTTTTTCCAATGCCGCGTTTAATAATTCTATATCATTTTGAATTTTATCACACACAGTTTCTTCTATAACCGAAACTTTGTTATAAGTTTCCTTATAAGCTTGTTCCAGCCTTGATACGGATTCTGCGGAAGATACAAGTTCTCCGTTGACATCAACGCTCAGATTCAAAAATGAAGTTTCGAGCTGGGATTTTATTTCATTCAGCAATTTGTCAAAACTTATACCATGAAATTCCTCCATGCTTGTTTTTATAGGTTCAAATGCTCTCAAAATTTCTTCAGATTTTGATTGTATTGCGTCAGATATATCGGTATTGACAAGTCCAATTTCTTGTTTTAATCCTAATAACTTTTCTTCAAGACTTGATATAAGAAGACTACTGTCTGCGGATTTATCAGCTGTTTTTAAATCATCAATTAAATTTAGGAAATTAGTAAACTTTTCATCCAGCGGAAGCAGCAAATCCTTAAGAACATGTTCTACATTCTCAACAAGAGAAGAATCCACTGTTTTTAAAGTATTGATAATATTTTCAATTCCGGCATCTATAACAGACATTGATTCCGAAAATTTTTCATCTGCTGCAATTTTTACCGATTTTAAACTACTGCTCAAAAGTGAAAGTTCATTTTTTACATCGGTTACTTCTTCAAGAGATGACGCGATTTTTGCTTCTGTATCAGATGTACTGTTTTCAACAATTTGAACAAACTCTGATAACTTACCCTGAAGAGTTTCCATTTTTTCTTCATACTCATCGGATACATGCGACAGAGCTGCTTCCAAATCCAGCAATTTTTCCGCAAGCCTGTTGTCTATTTCAGATTTTGAACTGTTAGCATTTGACTCTAATTCACTTATATATAGTTTCAAGCTCTCAATTGCGTCATTAACCTGAGTTCTAAAACTATCCAGATTTAATGATATTGTCTTAATTTCCGCGATCTGCAAATCACTGTCATCTTTTATCTGTTGAACAGATTCTTCATGAACGACTTTCAAATCATTGGATAATTTTGCAAACATGTCCTTTAACGATGAAAGGTTATTAACAATATCTGCTGAAAAACCTTCTGATAAAGCATCAATTTTATCAGAAACTACATTTACTGAATCATATACTCTATCAAGATAACTTTCTGAAATATGCTGAACTTCACTTTTTAATTCATCAACTCCTGCTGATATATTACGGATATCGGCAAATAGATTCTGCGAATTTTCAGCCTGAGAATTTTTCAAATCGTTATTTAATTCAGTAAACGCAGACAAAATATTTTCTAAAGATGATTTGACACTGTCGAAACCTAAAGTAATATTGAATGTATTTGTATCATTCTTTTTGGCTATATCATCCTTTATAAGATTTAACTCGCTGATTATATCATTAAAAGTAAATTTTAAATCTTCCGAATTCAATTTAATATTATTTTCTAACTTTTGTTCAACTTCATCCATAACAATATGAAGTTCATTTGATATTCTCTCAAGACTGTCCAGAGAATTTTTAGAAGATAATTCTTTTAATTGTTCAATATTGGATGTTAAATCTGACAATTCTGAATTAAATTTTTCCAGCTGCTCTGTATTTAAACTATTCTGACTATTAATACTTGCATCCAATTGTATTTTAAGATTATTTATTTCATTGATAATATTTTCATAATTCATTTTTGAATTATTTTCAAAAGATGTTTTTATTTCATCTATTCTACCGGCTATATTTTCAAAATCAGAGGATAAATCAAAAGAATTTATTCTTTCAAGAATAGAAGTAATTTGTTCTCTGTTCGCGTCAGAATTCATATGTAAAACATTTGAATTATCCAGTATTTTTTGAATAAATTCCGCGAAATCTTTTCTAAACACACTAAAATCTTCTCCGGTTACAACTTTTGAAAACATATCTTCAAATTTTACAAGCTGCTGGGAAATATTTGTTTTATTTTCATCCGAAGAATTTTCAACAATATTCTTTAAAGATAATATTATATCCGAAAAACCGTCAATTTTTTGTAAAACAATTTCAGATGTATCATTTTGTTTAATATTATCATTAATCAAATCAATCTTTTCACAAAGACCTGTATAATTATTATTTGAAGAATTTTCAAATAATAACGATAAATCATCAATTTTTGCTGACAATTGAGTTAAATCGTATGAGTAATCCTGCTTTTCAAGAATTTCAAGTTTATCAAATACCTTATTCAAATCATCTTTTGACACCGCTATTTCCTGAAGATTTGAAAATAAACTTTCCAATTCGGAATTTTTTGAATTTATATCATTGATTGATGAGAGAATAAAATTAGAAGTGGAAACAATATTAGATAATTGCAGTTTTATCTCACTGCTTTGTTCCGAAACATCAAGTGCAGAAATTTTGTCTGTTACATTTTTTACTTCATCATAGACAGATGCTATAGATGTTTCAAACGCATGCGACAATACCTCAATTGACTCTAATTTTGAACTTAATTTAACTTCACTGTCGACCTGAGCAGAAGAAATAGAACCGCTGATTTCTCCAATATAATCTTTTATACCGGTAATTATTTCCTGAACAGTGTACTTAAAAGTTTCTATATCAGATGAAACCGTACTTTCTATTAATTTTATGTCATCAGACATTTTTTTCAAAGTCTCGAGTTTTTCCTGTTCTCCGACGACATTTGACTGAACAAAAACATCCTGCTGTTTTTGCATATCTTCGGTAAATTTTTGAGAAAGTTCTTCAAGCAAAGATTTTAGACTTTCAAAATTGATTCTGGCACTGCCTGATAAAGTTTGTTCAACAGAATCAATTTTTGATGATACATTTTCTACAGAATCTAAAATTTTCGAAGAATTTTCGACATCTGACATTGCTGACTGTTTAAACTCATCTCTGAATGCTTCCACTGAAGATGCAACATCTGTTATTCCCGAAATAATTTTATCTGCATTTTGTTCCGCAGTTGCTGCAAAATCACTTTGCAAGCTGTTAACAGTCTGGGAAACTTCTTCAATATAAGCTTTTACAGCCTCATAATTTGAATTTGCATTCTCTTTTGCCTCAAAAACCAAATTTGAAATATCTTCAGAAACCTTATTTATTGATCCTGCTATTTGCTCCGGATCTATTCTTCCGCTATCAGAAATCAAAGATTTTACTTCTGCAAGCTCCCTTATCTGATCGCTGATTCTGTTGTCAAGAAGTTCAATATTTTGAGAAGAAAAGCCTGATAAAGTTTGATTAGAAGAAATAATTTCAGATTTTAATGATTCAAGCGACGCTATAACATTTCCCAACCCTGCCTTTAAATCACCATAATCATCTTGAAAATCGGAAGATATGCCGCTTCTCAATGTCATAACATCATTTGAAATATTAATTATACTGCGGGATATTTCATCCAATTTTTCCTGAGAATTATTTTCGATTACTACGGACAGATTACTTAAAACGTCATCAAGCCCATTTTTCAAAGAAGAATAAACACCTTGCCTCTTTTCATCCAGATTTTCAAAGCTTTTATTCAAATTTTGAGCCATGCCTGCAATCTCTGCAGATAAATTTGAATAATTTTGTTTTGCTTCTTCTTCAAAAGTTTCCTTTAAATCGTTAACCCTGTTGACTATATCCTCAAAATCATCTCTGAAATCAAGCGATTTAACAGTTGTCAAAATATTTTCAATACGTTCCGTACTGTATGAAAGCTCTGAATTCAACGCCGATGAATTATCTATAATTTTCTGTACAAAATCAGCTAAATCACCTTTAAACCCCTTAAAATCTGCATCCGTTACAATATTTTGAAAAGAATTTTCAAGACTTTCAAATTTGCCGCTCAATTCAGCGGAAGTTTGCGATGAAATCTGAGATATCAACTCCCTTAAAGATTCAAATATTTCTTGATATCGTGAAATTGACGAAGGTAAAGCACTGATACTGCCGGAAATATTTGTTATTTCTCTTTTTATATCACCAAGCTGCGAAGAATTATCCAAACTGCCGATTACGGATACAGCTTCCGATAGTTTGTCTTCAATATTTTTAAATGAGTTGTCCAAATCCGAACTGACACCTGAAATATCCAGAGATATTTCACTGATTAATGATGCCATCTCATCCTTGTTGTAAATATTTTCGTTTATTTGAGAAAGCTTTCCGTCAAGTTCGTCCAGAGTATTTTTTTGAGAAGCTATATTGTTTGCAAAATTACTTATATTAGCTCCCAGAGAGTTAAATAAATCACGTAATTCTGAAGTTTTTGCAAGCTTATCATTCTCAAGTGAAAGATTATTAAAAGAATTTTCTATTTCATTAAACTTTTCAACAGTAATGCTGTGTTTTTCATCAACAGATTTTTTTAATTCAGAAATATATACCCTGATTAAATCAGTTGCCTCATTATCATCAGCCATCATATCAAGTTTATTATTAATACCTGTTAAAACCCGTTCAACACCTTGAACATTTGCTTCATTTTCTTCTCTCATTGTGTTTATAATTTCAGCAATTTCATCAACTGTTAAAGCCATTCGTCTTCACTTTCTTCAAAAAAATATCCCTCTGCAATATATTTTACCAGAACCATAATAAACTATGCAAACTATTAACTTTTAATATTACAATTGTAAAGATATAGTGTTTCTTTTTTGATTAAGTGATATAATAAAATTCAGACAAAAAGTATAAGAGGTGTAGATGAGCTGCATAGTAATTAATAAAGAAAAGTGTAAAGCATGCTATTTATGCATTGATGAATGCCCCAAAAAACTGTTAAAAGTCGGCAGTGAAACTAACAGTCTGGGCAATCACGTTGTGGAATTTAACGACCCGAACCATGAATGCTTAGGCTGTGCTATGTGCGCAACCAGATGCCCTGATCTGGCAATTACGGAAGTCTATAAAGGATAACGCAGAGATGACTACAGAATGTTTAACAAATAAAAAAGTTTTAACTAAAGGAAATTATGCAATAGCGCAAGCTGCAATTCTTGCAGGATGTCAATGTTATTTCGGATACCCGATTACTCCGCAGAGTGAAATCGGAGAATTTATGAGCGGGAAAATGCAGGAACTTAAAAGAGGATATGTTTCTGCAGAAAGCGAACTCGCAGCAATAAATATGACAATCGGTGCCGTGTCAACTGGTGTAAAAGCAATGACATCATCTTCTTCCTGTGCTGTTTCTCTTATGCAGGAAGGATTATCCTATGCGACGGCTGATGAACTTCCGGTGGTTCTTGTCAGTGTAATGCGAGGAGGACCCGGACTGGGTAATATTTATCCTTCTCAGGGTGACTACAATCAAGCGACAAAAGGAGGCGGGAACGGGGATTATCACCTTATAGTTCTTGCTCCGTCAACAGTTCAGGAATGTGTAGATTTAACATATAAAGCATTTTATCTTGCTCAAAAATACAGAAATCCAACCGTTTTGCTTGCAGACGGGCTTTTAGGACAGATGATGGAGCCTGTCGAATTTTATGATTATCCGTATCCTGAAATTGATACATCTGATTGGGCTTTAACCGGCGCAAAAGGAAGAGAAGCAAGAATTATACGTTCTTATGCTCCTCTTGCGGATGACAGATGTGTATTCCTTGAAAAACTTTTCCAAAAATATAAGGCTATTGACGAAAATGAAGTTCAATGGGAAGAAATTAATACTGATGATGCGGATATTATCTTAGTAAGTTTCGGCAGTACATCAAGAAATGTTAAAACAGCAATGAAACAACTAAGAGAAAAAGGAATAAAAGCAGGATTTTTCAGACCTGTTACTTTGTACCCGTTCCCGTCAAAAAAATTGTACGAACTTGCACAAAAAGTGAAAAAATTTATAACCGTGGAAGTAAACATGGGGCAAATGGTAAATGATGTAAGGCTCGCAGTTAATGGTACATGCTCTGTAGAACTTATCCATAAAGGAGTGGGAGTTCCACCTTCCGCTGCTGAAATAGTATCTAAAATTGAGGAATTATTATAATGGCAACACAAGTTTTTAAATTACCCGAATCTCTAAAAGGAGATGTAAAATATTCATTCTGTCCCGGATGCGACCATGGTGTTGCTGTAAGACTGGTTGCAGAAGTTATAGATGAACTTGGTATCAGAGAAAATACAATTCTGGCAGCATCTATAGGGTGCTCCGTTACAACATACGATTTTTTAAATGTTGATTCTCTGGAAGCCCCGCACGGAAGAGCTCTTGCAGAAGCAACAGGGATAAAAAGAGCCAGACCCGATAAAATTGTTTTCACTTATCAGGGCGACGGCGACTTTGCTTCAATTGGACTTGCAGAAAGTATGCACGCCGCCTTAAGAGGAGAAAATTTGACCGCAATTTGTATAAACAATACGACATACGGCATGACCGGAGGACAGTTAGGACCTACAACCCTTTTAGGGCAGGTTACAACTACATCTCCAACCGGAAGAAATGTTGAATACTACGGATATCCGATAAAAATTGCCGAACACATTGCACTTTGCGACGGAACGGCATTTTCCGCAAGAGTTTCACTTGATACTGTTGCAAACATAAAAAAAGCAAAACAGGCAATCAAAAAAGCTTTTGAAGTACAAATAAAAGGACTTGGCTTCGGCTTTGTGGAAATTCTTTCCACCTGCCCTACAAACTGGAGAATGACACCGCAAAAAGCTCATGAAAGAGTAAGAAATGAAATGATGCCGGTATTTAAACCGGGAATTTATAAAGACCAAATATCAGAATTATAACTTTGAAATCGGACATTCAGGATAATGACGTAAAGAGGAAAAACAATGAGTGAAAAGAATTTTATAATAGCAGGATTTGGCGGACAAGGCGTATTATTAGCAGGTGAAGTACTGGCTAATGCATTTATGCTCGCCGGAAAACACGTAACCTGGTATCCTTCATACGGAGCAGAAATGCGCGGAGGTACTGTAAACTGTGAAGTTGTTATGAGTGATGAAGAAGTCAGCGAAGTCAATAAAGCCGATGCAGACTTTGTTATTGCTCTAAATCAGGCATCATTTGACAGGTTTTTGACAAAAATAAAAAAGGGCGGCTGGATGATCGCGAATTCAACACTTGCCAAAGAAATTAAAACAAGAACCGATATCAACTATCTTTTTGCTCCTATTACCAAAATGGCAGAGGAAGTCGGAAATATAAAAATGGCTAATATACTTGCTTTAGGAATTGTTGCAAAAGCAAGCAAATTAATAGCACTTGAAAGTTTAAATCAGGCACTGGATATTGTTATTCCGCCTCACAGAAAAAATCTTTTACCATTAAATATCAAAGCTCTAAAAATCGGTTATGAGTATGATTTATTGCCTGCATAATACTAAATCAACTAAAAAAACGATTTAAAAAAAACAGATTGGCTATATTCTAATATGGTACAGTTCAAGAGGTCTTTCAAAGTGGAAAAAGAACTAATCAAACTTATCAAAGAAAAAGAAATTCAACTGGCTAAATTAAAAGAACATATTGATAAAAGTTCAATATGCTCTGATTTATACAATAAAGTCGTTTTAGAAAAAGCCATCCTGAAAAAACAATTAGACGATTCAAAAAAAAGTAAAATCGTAATAAACTTAAGGAATTTTCTCCCGCACAAAAAAACTTTAATCTGCGATTATTTCAAAAAATAAAGGACTTAATATCGCAGTTTACAGAAAACAATATCTAAATTGTCACCCTGAACTCGTTTCAGGGTCTAATTAGATGAGATGCTGAAACAAGTTCAGCATGACGTTTTGTCCATTATTGGTGTAAACTGCGATATTAAGTCCCAAAATAAAAAACTGTTGCATTTGCTATTTTCATGTTATAGTTATATCAAGATATTAAGTGTTTATTATACAATAAGAAAGGAGATAAACTATGACAGAAAAACGCGTATGGTTGTTTAAAGAAGGCAACGCAGACATGCGTAATCTTCTTGGCGGCAAAGGTGCAAACCTCGCTGAAATGACCAATTTAGGACTACCTGTTCCTCCGGGGTTAACAATTACAACAGAAACATGTATGGATTACATTAACCACGGTAACAAAATGCCTTCAGGGCTTATGGATGAAGTAAAATACTATCTGAAAGAAGTTGAAGATCAAGCAGGTAAAAAATTCGGAGATGCAGAAAATCCGCTTCTAGTTTCTGTTAGATCAGGTGCAAGACTTTCCATGCCCGGTATGATGGAAACAATTTTGAATTTGGGGTTAAATGACAAAACAGTTGAAGGCATGATTAAACTTACAAATAACCCGAGATTCTGCTACGATTCTTACAGAAGATTTTTAACAATGTTCGGCTCTGTAGCATGGGAAATCGACAGACAAAAATTTGAAGATTATCTCGACAAAATTAAAGAAGAAAAAGGCTATAAATCAGATACTGATTTGACGGCAGAAGATTGGAAATCTTTAATTGAACCTTATAAAGAATTAATCAAAAGAGAAACAGGCAAAGAATTCCCGCAAGATCCATACGTTCAATTGGAAGAAGCAATTGAAGCAGTATTCAGATCTTGGAATATTCCGCGTGCTGTCGCATACAGAAACCACTACAAAATTGATCACAACTACGGAACAGCAGTAAACGTTCAAACAATGGTATTCGGTAATATGGGCGACGACTGTGCAACAGGTGTTTCATTCACAAGAAACCCATCTACAGGTGAAAACAAATTCTACGGCGAATACTTGACAAACGCTCAGGGTGAAGACGTTGTTGCAGGTATCAGAACACCAAAACCGATTGCTGAACTTGAACATGAAATGCCTGATTTATATAGACAATACGTTGATATTGCTAAAAAACTTGAAAAAGGCTACAAAGATGTTCAGGATATGGAATTTACAATTGAAAGAGGTAAATTATATATCCTCCAAACACGTAACGGTAAAAGAACAGCTAAAGCCTCTGTTAGAATTGCAGTTGAAATGTGCGAAGAAGGCATAATTGATAAGGAAAGAGCTATTGAACTAGTTGATGCAAACCAGCTTTATCAAGTTCTTCTTCCTGATTTTGATCCTTCAGCTAAAAAAGAAGCACACAAAATTGCTCAAGGTCTTGCAGCATCTCCGGGTGCAGCTGTAGGTAAAATCGTATTTGATACGGAAGAAGCAGCTGAACGCGGTAAAGCAGGTGAAAAAGTTATCTTAGTCAGAATTGAAACATGTCCTGATGATATTCACGGTATGATTCAATCTCAGGGTGTTTTAACACTCAGAGGCGGTATGACATCTCACGCTGCAGTTGTTGCAAAAGGTATGGGCAAACCATGTGTAGCAGGCTGCGAAGATTTGTCAATCGATCTTAAAAACGAAACATTGACAGCTTCTGACGGAACTGTTTACCACAAAGATGATATTATATCTCTTGACGGCGGTACCGGTGAAGTTATGGCAGGCGCAGTACATTTAATTCCGCCTAAAATGGATGAAAACTTCCAGAAACTGTTCAAATGGGTAGATGAAACTAAATTGTTAAGCGTAAGAGCTAACGCAGATACACCTGCAGACGTTGCAAAAGCACTTGAACTTGGTGCAGAAGGCGTTGGTCTTTGCAGAACAGAACACATGTTCATGGATCCTGACAGACTTCCATGGGTACAAAAAATGATTATTGCAGGTACACCGGAAGCAAGAAAAGAAGCTCTTGATCACTTATTGCCAATGCAATACAGCGATTTCTACGCAATGTTCAAAGCATTAGGCGAAAAATCAATGACAATAAGACTTCTTGACCCGCCGCTTCACGAATTCTTGCCTGATAAAGAAGAATTAATTGCAAAAGTTGCAACTAAAAAAGCTAAAGGCGAAGATTACAAAGAAGATGAAAAACTTTTGAATATCGTTGAAGCAATGTCTGAATCTAACCCGATGATGGGCTTAAGAGGATGCCGCTTAGGTTTAACATATCCTGAAATCAACGAAATGCAGGTAAGAGCAATCTTTACTGCTGCTTGTGATTTGAAAAAAGAAGGATTAGACGTTAAACCGGAAGTTATGATTCCGCTTGTAGGACACGTAAATGAGTTAAAAACCGTAAAAGAAGTTCTTGAACGTGTAGCTAAAGAAGTAATGAATGAAAAAGGCGTTACAGTTGACTATATGTTCGGTACGATGATTGAAATTCCTCGTGCAGCTTTAACTGCTGATCAGATTGCTGAATACGCAGAATTCTTCTCATTCGGAACAAATGACTTAACTCAGATGACATTCGGTTATTCAAGAGATGATGCTGAAGGCAAGTTCTTACAAAACTATGTAGAACAAAAAATTCTTCCTGCAAACCCGTTTGCAACACTTGATCAGGAAGGTGTCGGACAATTAATGAAAATCGCTCTTGATAAAGCATTAAAAGTCAGACCGCACCTGAAACGCGGTATCTGCGGCGAACACGGCGGAGATCCGGCATCAGTTAAGTTCTGCCATAGAATCGGCTTGAACTACGTATCCTGCTCACCGTTCAGAGTTCCGCAGGCAAGACTTGCAGCAGCTCAAGCAGTAATTGAGTTTAAACAAAGCAAAGAGGAAGAAGGTCCTTTAGGATGTAAATAAGGGCAAAACCTATTTCCTATAGTGTTTAAACAGATACAAAAAGACGGGAATTTATAATTCCCGTCTTTTTTAATTATTTTAATTGTTAAAGTCCTTACCGCCAACTATCCTTAAATGCCTGTTTGTTCCTTCACCGATTGATATACTTTTAAGGTTGTGCTGTTCAACTAATTCATGCTGCAACTTTCTTATATGCTGGTTTTGCGGTGTAAGTTCAACATGCTCTGCTCCAGTAAGTATTTTATTAATTGCAGCTTTGGCTTCATCAAGAGCACGTTCTGTATCATCATAATAACCAAGCAAAGTTTCAGAGGCTTCTGTTATTTGCAGAGCTTCTTTCAAAACCTTTTGAATTTGCGCCATAGAATTTGTTTTTACATAAAAAATCTGAAGTCGATAATCATTTGCAATACTCAAGACTTTTGCTCCGCCTTTTATAAAGTTTTTATGAGCAATTACAATATCCGCTTCATCAAGATTACGGGTAATTTCAGCATTTAAATTTAACCGTTCAATAACTTTTTCAACAATTGTTCTTGAAACGGCATACAAATATATTTTCTTAAAACCTTTCACTTCATCAACATACTTTTGCCGTGAAAAGCTGAATTTTAAACTGTCAGTATTATGCTCCGGAAAGCTTTTATCAAGTCTGTCAATTTCTTTAGGAATATCACTCAAAGTAGGTTCTGTTTTTTGCGGTATTTCTTGCGGCGGCAATTCACCCTCGTATGATTTATCAACTTTACGTATTTCAGGTCTTATAGGCCAGCCGCGCAAGATATAATCGACAGCTTCCGCGGTATTTTTATAGACTGCAAGAGTATTTCTATCCAAAATTTCTATAACGACATCAAAAGTCGGCTGCTTTTCTCTTTCAAGAACCGTTTTTTGAGAAGCTCTGCGTTTAGCTTCATCATCACCCAATGTTACCGATTGAATTCCGCCGACCAAATCTGATAAAGTCGGGTTTTTAATAAGATTTTCAAGGCTGTTGCCGTGAGCTGTTGCAATCAGCATAACCCCGCGTTCCGCAATTGTACGCGCAGCTTGAGCTTCTTCTTCGGTACCGATTTCATCAACCACAATAACTTCGGGAGTATGGTTTTCAACCGCTTCAATCATAATATCTTTTTGAAACTGCGGTTGCGTAACCTGCATACGTCTTGCATGACCTATTGCAGGATGCGGTGTATCTCCGTCACCTGCTATTTCATTAGAGGTATCAACAATTACAACACGTTTACCGAGTTCATCAGCGACAAGACGAGAAATTTCTCTTAACTTGGTTGTTTTACCAACCCCCGGGCGACCGAGAAACAGAATACTTTTATTCATCATACAAATATCTTTGATACAGGCAATAGTCCCTGTAACAACTCTTCCGATACGGCAGGTAAGACCGATAATTTTTCCCTGCCTGTTTCTTATTGCACTAATTCTGTGTAAAGTCCCCGGTATTCCGGAACGGTTATCCGATGTAAAATCCTGAATACGACTCGTTATGTAATTAATGTCGTCTTCTGTAACAAATTCATTCCCCAAATACTCAATTTTCCCGCCTGCATGACGAATTTCAGGTGTTCTGCCAATATCCAAAACAATTTCTATTACATCTTCCATTTTTTCGTAAGTTATATGTTTCTTAACTTTTTCAGGAAGAACTTCCGTTAATCGATCTAAATCGTTTTGAAATTGTAAATTACTCATTTTATGCCTTTCTGCTATTTTGCTATAAAATTTTATAACAAAATATGTCACCGGCTGATAACATTTTCCGCACCCGCAGCAGAAAAACTTTTAAAACTTAAATCAACTTACCTTTCTATATATATTATACCACTTTTTAAAAAAAACTCATCAACCAAAGATATTACAAAAAAATCAATTTTACATAACTTAATAGATAAAACAATAAAAATCATACACAACTTTTATTAACAAATGTTACAAAACCCATTATATTTTTAAAGTTTTCTATAAAAAATGTCGTAATACGACATGAACGTTACTAAGTTTGAAAGGAAAATCTTAAAAAAATGGGATTAGCAGCAGGACAAGCGAGATTGTTAAGCATCACAAGCAGAAAATCTGATTGTGAATTTCAGTCAATGCGTTTATCTCACCAGAAGATAGCATTGTCAAGAGAGCTTGCTGACCTTTCAAATGAATACCAGAATTCACTTGATCAAACAAAATTGATATATGATTACTATGGTACAGGTGATACAACTACTCCGTTAACGTACGGAATATTAATGAATCCTTCTACGTTAAACGATTATATGCCAATTACTTTGACTGATACTTCCGGCAGGGTAACATTGAACAGTAAATATGCAGCAGCGGCAAGAGCAGCAGGTATTCCTCAGGAAGGTCTTGGGACATTGCCTTCAGAGTCAATGCGAAATGCATTTATAAACGGTTTGGCAGACTCAGGTTTAATCACTTCAAAGATGGCACAAACAATTACCGGTTTGCCTTATAATCAGGGAGCAGGCTTTGGCGGAGATGCATTGGCTGCCATATCAACAACATCCGGCAATATAGACTTTTTACTTGATTATATTAACAAAAATTGTACAGATACATATTCATTTGAAGAAATTATACAAAAAGATGGTAATTATTCTTATAAAGTTAACGGCAACGATCCATCTGGAAACACAAGCAGCTTCTCATTATATGATTTACTAACAAATACTAATAGTTATAGTATACTAATGCTAAGCAACGATGGTGAACATAGTCCGTCTAATCAGGTACAGTCTGTTGCTAACAATCTTGTAGCTGATGGTGGTTTTATAGATTTTCTGGCAAATGAGTTTGCTTCCGTATTAGATTTAGGTGACGGAACAACAGGCAAAGCAATTGAATATGCAACACAAGCTCTAAAAGAATTACTATACCCTTATAGTGACGACAACAGTTTTGATATAAATGAAGTTGCGACAAAAGTCGGAGATTATAAAAACACAGATTCCGGTACTAATGCAAATAACAATGCAAATAAAGATTATGTCGGATTTACATACACCTGGTTAAAAAGCGGTGCAGGGCACAAAAAAAGAAACAGCTCGGGCGCTATAAACTTGAATAATTTGGCACAAGCATTCCTTACATATTTTGCAGATTTTATGAACGGAGTTGCAAAAGAAGATGAAAATGGAGCTCAAATATTTGAAGTAAATAAAGGGGATTTAAATTCTAACACACTTGCGAAAGATAACAAATTATTTCAATACACTATTAAAACCGATACTGTAGCAAGTGATGATTTGGGTCAGGCACAGTTTTATGACACTTTATTTAACCAGATCTGCGCCAACGGATGGACAGAAAATAACAATATTGAAGATGAAGAATATCTTAAACAGATGCTTCAAAGCGGTATGCTGTATATATCCAAAATAAAAGATGACGGATATTATTATCAGACAAATTATGCAACAGATTCCTATATAAAAGAAGTTACTGATGACACTTATATAGCTCAAGCAGAAGCAAAATATAATACACAAAAAGCAAAACTAAACGCAAAAGAAGAAAGCCTTGATATGAAGATGAAAAATCTTGATACAGAAATATCATCTCTCACAACAGAGTATGATACAGTAAAAAATACAATTTCGAAAAATATTGAAAAATCTTTCAAACGTTACAATGCTTAGTCCTGATATATGAATCTGTTATTAATTCACAGCATTGCGAAAATAAAATTTTTCACAATACCGGTTTCATCTCTCAGTGTCTAACGACTCTAAGAATTAGACACCGGCAACAGGCGGTAAATCAATGCTTTTTAATCTCTGTTCAATTCTTCTGTACCATTTAAGGTGTTGTTTAAAAAGTATATTATATTTGGAGATATCACCGTGAGAAATTTCGTAAGCTTGATTATCACAAACATCTTCCATTGCTTTTTCAAGTTTGTGAGTCAATTCTTTTCTGTCCTTCGGCATATTTTCTTTTGAAAGTTCTATTCTTTTACCAAATTCAACAACAACCTCCGGTCTGTTATCTCTAAAAAATGTATAATCAACAGCAAGCGGTATTAAATTTACTTTACTGTATCTTTTAACAGCATTTTGTGCTATATACGCAAGTCCTGTTTGAAATTCTATAGGTCTGTAATGTGGAGGTCTTATTATACCTTGCGGGAAAATACATAAAATATTTCGAATATCACCTACAACATCAACAGAATACTGTAAAGCTTTCATGGCAGACTGCGGTGATTTTTTATTGACAGAATATGCACCGCCGCGTCTTAACAGCGGAAATCTATTTAATTCTTCAACCATCAAACGAATTTCTTTATGAAAAATTCTGTGAGTAATATTGTAGAAAACAATTCCGTCCCACCAGTTACTGTGAGGAGCAAAAAGAATCACAGGGACATTAGGATCGCCATCAAAATAGTTTTCCGCACCCTTATATCTAAAGGCATAAAAACGATTTTGAAGCATGTTAAAGAAAAACATACTGGCTACCCACAGCCAAAACTTGCTGGTTTTTGCCGGTTTAAATTTCTCCTCTTTATTCCTCAACTTTGTCGGGGGGATGTCAGAATATAATTGTTCCTCTGTTGCTACCATAATATATTAATTGTACTCTACTTAATAAAAATACGCAAATTAAAAAAGCGTATTTTTTAAGAAAGGTTAACTTCTCAAAATAAAATTTAATTTACAAATAAACTATATTATGTGCCTCCGGCGGGTGCTACGCGCACGGCGGCAGCTTTTGCGGAAAAGCTGCACAAACCGGTCACCACGCTTCGTTCACTAATAACTTTTACGGCTCAACCCAAACCGGCTAAACTCGCTTATACAACTCTACAAAGATATCAAACAACTTACAACTTTACGCTCAGACAATAGCCGGGTTTTGTAGCTGATTCGCCTACAGTTATTGTTCACTACGCTATTGTGACAACTAATACAGTAATCTGCACTTAATGAAACAACAGCAAAGCGGATGTTGTTTGAGCGGTAAAGAGATGCTGAAACTATTTCAGCATGACAAATATATAGCGAGTTCATCCGCTCGGGTTGAATTTAGTGCAGATTAAACGGTCTGCGTGTTTTTCTTTCTTTGCTTAATTTCTTTCTTTTTGCATCGCAACAAAAAGAAAGAAATTAAGTGCGGGGTGCGGGGACGCATAGTTCCCGCATTCAGATAATATAGTTTATGTAAATTTGCTTAAATAATTTCTTAATATAAATTGACTTAAAATTTTGCTTATTCTACTCTTTTAATTAAGAGGAAATGGAGTGGACATCTCCAGCTGTTGCCGCAGCCGTAAAAGCCGGAACACTCAAAGAAAACAAATTCCCACGTGCAGATTGGGAATGTGTAAATATAACTTCTTTGGGTCCTCTATTTTACTAATTAGAGGATTTTTTAATGTCTGTTACAGCGTTACAAACGAATAATGCACGAGTAGGCACATGCCCGCACGGACTGCCGTTAGGAGCATGCCCGATATGTAATGGAATGTCAGGCGGAGGCGGAATAAAAAAAGCGGATTTTTCCGCAAAACCCGGCGAAATGAGTTGGAATGAATGCGCGGCAATAGGGGCGTTTTTAAAAGCACAACAACAGGCTAAACTTCAAAGAGAACAGGATGCACAGAATTTTGCATTACGAGTACAGGCTTTTCAAAATGCTCTTATGAATTCAAGCGAAAAACTGACAAATATTGCACAGCTATTATCTAACAATACTCCGGCAATTATTGCAAAGCCTATAAATTTTGTATTAAATACAGTTCTTGGTACTCTGGTAAGAACACTCGCAAATATTCCGACAACTATCTCAAATGTAATACAAACAATTCAACAAAAATTAGCTGATATTTCAGATAAACTAACTGCTATGATGGGTGAATTGAAAGCGTCAATTGAAAAGAAAATATCTGAAACTTTTAAAGATTTGAAAAAGAAAGTAAAATCGTTATTTTCAATATTTCAACCCACGGATACAGACAACGATGATAAACAAATTGATGAAACGAAAAAAGCTTTTGAATTAAGAACATTTATACATGAACTGTACAAAAAGCTTACACAAACTGAAAAGGATTTAGAAAAAAATGACAATTAGTCCGCTTCGCGACAGCGAAACATTAAGACAGCAGAGGAATTTGACAAATTCCCAAAAACGCGCAAACTCCGAAACAAAAGAAGGAGTTCTTGTTAATAATTTTATTAAGGATTGTCCTGATTGCAACACGAATCTTGATAACACGTGTGACACTCTTGTTATATCCAAAAATGTTAAAATGCCCGACAGACTTTATGAAAGGAATAATGATAATCGAAAAAGTATACTGCCTATAAGTGCTGTTACATTAGGTGTTATGGGAGCAATCGCTCTTATGTCAGCTTTTATTAGACGCAATACAAAAATTAACTTAAAGATTTCAAACGAAAAACGCCTTCCTGCAACGACAAGAAATGTAGCACTTAATGAAGAAACACATCAGGCATTATATCAAATGATACAAAGCCCGACAAGAAAAACTATCCATGCCGGAGTCGGAGTTTTAACACTTACTGCGATGGCATTTATGGGTAAGACATTTTTTGACGGTTTTAAAGAAGTATGGGTTAAAAAACGCGAAGCTGATATTCAAAAAAATATGCAGGAACAGCTTATTAATATCGAAACACAGTCTTTTGCCGGTAAAATTCAAATTACTAGGAACATGTTATCTGAAAAAGCCAAAGAATTCGGAAGATATCTTTCCGATGACAAAGATAAAATTCTTCCTAATTTCGGCAAACATCTGCAATTTACCGGAAGAAAAAACGTAACGGACAATAGCAGTAATATTAATTACTTTCTTCTCGGAGCAGCAACCGTTGCCGGAATCATAGGGCTAGGCTTTTTATCACTGAAAAATTTAAACAAAAGTAAAAATTATCTTGAAAAAGCTGTGAAAGATACCGAAAATAAAATCAGCGGTATTATAAAAAATTCCACAGCTAAAACAAAAGATTCCGACAAAAAAATATTAGAAGCTTACTTACAATCAATTGATGCAAAAGAAGATACAATAAAAAAATATCTAAACGGACTTACCTGGAATAAATCCGAATTAAACGAATTTATTGAAAAATTAGTAAAAAAATCCAAAACATCCACAACAAAAGTAAATGAAACAATAGGCGGTGACGGGACTCCCAAACCAACATTCTATTCGCACGTGGATGATTACAGAGCATTTTTCTACAATTGGCTTTTAGATACCGATAATAAACAGTTTAAACAATTATTTTTCGGCATAACAGGACTTACCGCTCTCAGCTACGGCGGGAAACTCGCAGGTGATGCAATAAAAGAAGTTCAAGTAAAAAAATTGAACGCTCAAACCGAAGTTGAACTCCAAAACAGACTTGTATCTACGGAATTACGAAATTTTAAATCTAAAAAAGATGCTGCAATTCAGCCGTTAGTTAATGAATTTTACAAACAGGCAGATAATGGAAAACCAAAAGAGGAATTAAAAGTTATGGCTGATAATATATTGTTGGAAATTAAAAACGGTCCGCCGTTTGTATATTCTTAAGGAGCTAAAAATGGCAATATACTGTATTAACACACAGATGCAAAATCCTTGTCAATTTAATAACTGTAATTACTATAATAATTATAGTAGTACACCTTGTTATACTATCTGTCAACTTCCTCAAGGGAACAGAAATTACACTATTTTTGACCGGAATAAAGTTGATCGCTTTGTTTCTCAACAAGAAGCTGCATTACCATATCTTGCCGATATTTTAATACATTCAAATAATGAAGCTCAGATTACCGAAACTTTATACATAATAGATAGAATGGCTGAAAAAGGTGTCAAAGGAATTAACAAAATGTACCCTGTTCTGTCGCGTTTCAATAATACAACATCACCCAATATTCAAACATTCCTCGCCGGAATTTACAGAAAAACTCAAATACCAGATGCATTTGGTCCTCTTGTAAAAATGCTTATTCAGAATTCTCTTCGTCCTCAAAATTCAAACTTCGATCCGAACGAAGAAATAGGAGGGGCAATATTGTCCTATATTTCAGATCGTTTTAGAACAAAATCGCAAACATAAATATGTTACAGTTTCTTAACATAAAACTTCCCATGATTAAAGATTCTTACACTATCTGCCGATAACATGATTAAAAGTACTATTATTAACGAAAGGAATATCAACAGTCATGGGTATGGCAGCATCTCAAGCCAGATTTTTAGGTCTGACAGCGAGAAAAACAA
>CALUPR010000009.1 GCA_944322705.1 Candidatus Gastranaerophilales bacterium | reverse complement strand
TTCTCAGCTCTTGCTTTCAAAGTTATGACAGACCCTTATGTCGGCCGTTTAACTTTCTTGAGAGTTTATTCAGGCGTAATTACTTCAGGTTCTTATGTTCTTAACGCTACAAACGGCAAAAAAGAACGTATCGCAAGATTGGTTCGTATGTATGCAGACCAGCGTCTTGAAGAACAAGAAGTTTACGCAGGCGACATCTGTGCAGCAGTTGGTTTGAAAGACACTACAACAGGTGACACTCTTTGCGATGAAAAAGCTCCGATTATCTTGGAAAGAATGACTTTCCCAGAACCGGTTATTTCTGTTGCTATTGAACCGAAAACAAAAGCCGATCAGGATAAAATGGGTATCGCTCTTCAAAAACTCGCTGAAGAAGATCCGTCTTTCCGTGTTAAATCTGATACAGAAACAGGTCAGACAATCATCTCCGGTATGGGCGAACTTCACCTTGATATTATCGTTGACCGTATGTTAAGAGAATTCAAAGTTGAAGCTAACATCGGTAAACCTCAGGTAGCTTACAGAGAAACCATCCGCGGAACTGCTGATCAGGATTCTAAATTCATCCGTCAGTCAGGTGG
The DNA here is from genome assembly GCA_944322705.1 of Candidatus Gastranaerophilales bacterium. Taxonomy (GTDB): domain Bacteria; phylum Cyanobacteriota; class Vampirovibrionia; order Gastranaerophilales; family Gastranaerophilaceae; genus Stercorousia. Next base: position 28,227 of record CALUPR010000009.1, on the reverse strand, counting down.
TAAAGGTCAATACGGACACGTTAAAGTTAAAATTTCTCCTGCAGAAGAAAATGCCGGATTTGTATTTGAAAACAAAATTGTCGGCGGTGCTATTCCTAGAGAATACATTGAACCTGCAAGAAAAGGTATGGAAGAAGCTTTAGAAGGCGGTATCTTAGCAGGGTTCCCGATGATTGACGTTAAAGTTGAACTTTACGATGGTTCTTACCACGAAGTTGACTCTTCTGAAATGGCGTTCAAAATCGCAGGTTCTATGGCTATCAAAGAAGGCTGCCGCAAAGCTCAGCCTTGCATTCTTGAACCGATGATGAAAGTCGAAATTGAAATTCCTGATGAATTTACAGGAACAATTATCGGCGATATTTCAAGAAGACGCGGACGTGTCGAAGGACAAGAACCTGTTGGCAACACAGGAAACGTTATTGTAAGAGCAATTGTTCCTCTTGCTAACATGTTCGGATACGCAACTGATTTGAGATCAAATACTCAGGGACGCGGTACATTCTCTATGGAATTCAACCACTATGAACAGGTTCCTGCTAATATCGAAAAAGAAATTATCGAAAAATCAGGCGCTTCTGCAAAATAAGCAGATAAATTAATAAAAATGAAAACAGACCTTTGAAATTTTCAAGGGTCTGTTTTTTCTTATATAAAATTTTGTCTTAAACGTCATTCTGAACTGGTTTCAGAATCTTTTTGAGATCCTGAAATAAATTCAGGATGACAAAATTTTATATAAGAAAGGCGCCTTCTAAAAATTTTAGAAGGCGCCTTTCTTAAAACATTTCGCTGATATCCATCACCCCGAAAAGTTTTAAAATTATCCAAATGTTTTGAAAGAAGCTTCAACGTTTTTATCAACAACACTCTTAACTGAATCATATTCCGTTTGAAGTGCACTGTGTTCCGTATCAAGTTTTTTCAATTCAAGATCAAGTTTTTTATCCTTGTTTTCAAGATCCTGCATATCTTGATTGTATTTACTTTCAGCTTTTGCAATTGCTCTTTCATCCGCAACTTCCTGTATACAAGAATCTTCTGAAATTGTAGTGGATTTAAAAGCTTTATCAGTTGTTGAATAGTATTCAAGTCTTAATGTACCATCTCTTAATGCAGCTTCAAAAGTAGCGTTATCTTCCAACGGAGATTTTTGAACATTACCTGCCGTACCTGTTCCTATACCTGCGTAAACATGATTTTCATCAACTTTTGCCGGTGTAGTTGTATAAGTAAAATATCCGTTAGATTGAATTTTATCATAAATATTGCGATAATAAGTCAATATACTTGTATTTTCAGGGTCTGCCGCATTTTTCAATCCCAAATTTGTACTCATATCATATTCTACTTTAAATCTTGTCGGATCATTTGGATCTTTTGCAGCATTTGTTCTTAAATATGCTTCCGTTAAAGCCATTGCATAATCATACAAATCTCTGGACTCTTCTGTAGTTCCTTCATAATTTATAGGTACATAAACAATTTTACTTTCATCACCAACACGCTTTGATAAAGCTGCGTCAGAATAATCATCATATTCTACGATGTTGCCGTCTGTGTCTATAAATTTATATGTACAATCACTGTTATTTGTTATTTCTTCAGAATATGCATCAGGATTATCATCCCCATCAGTATCTTTATCAAATGGAACTTCTGTACCATTCTCATAATAATATTTTATTGTCCAATTGTTTTGTTCAGCATCTTCTAATGTTTCATCCGAATAAGCATCTTTTGCAATTATATTACCGTCTTCATCAATATAATTACCATTTTCATCTGTTATATAAGCAGGATTGTCGTCTTTGTCAACATAATAACCGTTTTCATCAGTTTTTCTGTATGTTGCATACCCTTGACCGATTGCATAATCATTCTGGTTATCTTTATCACCACCCTGAGCATAAGTTTCAACCCAGCCAAAACCAAAATCGTGTTCGTTATCACCAAGATTAATGCCTACAGTTGCAAAATATTTATCCCAAGCTTCATGAATTTTTTGTTCTGCTGCAGCTTGTGCATTAGTTCTGTCTTCTAAGTTTGTATAGGTCTTTTGAACTGTAATATCAGACTGCGAATAGCCCAAACTAGCTAAGAACTGGTTATAGCTGCCGTTTGATTTTTCATAAGCATCTGCAATATTTTCCGTTACCAGAACTCTTCCTTTAGTATCTGTTACAACATATTGTTTTACATTCTCAGCCATTTGAAGCCCGGTCATAAGATTATATGAAATATCGGTATAGTTTGCATCAGCACCGTTAAAACCGGTAAGTACAGTTAATTTTGTAGCATCTAAAGCTTCATTATATTCATTTGTAATTTGTTGTGTTTGATCTGCCAATCTTTGTTTTGAATAGGAAACACTCTGACCTGAATTTTCGTTATTGGTCAGTCTGGCTGTTATGCTTAATAATCTAGCTTGTGATGCTGCCATTCCCATGATTTTTACCCTTTCCTTAGGTTTTGGTGTGAACTTTCATCTTGCTATTGAAAGCTGATTTCCTATAAATAGTACTTGTAATCATGGTTACGGCAGTTTTGTATAAAATCTTTAAAAAATAAAAGTTAAATGTTACAAAATGTTTACATAACAAAAAACCTTCACAATTGGAGAAGGTTTTTTGTAATTAGTAAATTTATTACTATATGACAGCTTCTTCGCATTCACAGCAAATGCCGTCGGAATTAAGTTTTCTGTATTTCCAGCAACGGGCGCATTTTTCGCCTTCTGCTTTTGTTACCCAGACGGTATAGCCTTCTTCTGTGTATTCATTTAACACATTTTCAGGTTTTTCATCTGTTACATAAGCCTGCGAAGTAATGAATATGTTACATAATTCGTCTTCATTAGCTTTCAAAACAGCGCTGTCATCTGCTTTTACATAAACCGCAACTTCCAAAGAGCTTCCGACTTTTTTGTCTGCACGCAGCGGTTCAATTGCACGGGTTACAACTTCTCTGGCTTTTAATATTTTTGAAAAATCTTCTTCCAATTTTTCATTAGTCCACTGCGGGTTCGGTTTAACCCAGTTTGAAAGCAGGATACTTTCAAGTCCGTCTTTCTGGCAGTCAGGAACACTCATCCAAATATCTTCCGCCTGATGAGGCATTACAGGAACAAGCATTCTGACTAAAGTTTGTAATGTTTCATAAAGTACAGTCTGGCAGGCACGGCGAGAAAGCGATTTTTTGCCTGCTGTATAAAGTCTGTCTTTTACAATATCAAGATAGAATGAACTCAAATCAACTGCCGCAAAGTTTTGTAGCTGCTGGAAGTATTTATAGAATTCATAATTATCAAATGCTTCTGTTACGCTTTCGATTAAGTGATTTAATTTATGCAGCGCAAATTTATCAATTTCTTTTAAATCTTCATAATTTACGTAATCTGTTTTCGGGTCGAAATCAAACAGGTTTCCGACCAAAAATCTTGATGTATTTCTTGTTTTTTTGAAGATTTCAGCAAGCTGTTTAATTATATTATTCCCGATTTTTGTATCGTTTCTGTAATCAACAGATGCTGCCCACAGTCTTAAAATATCTGCACCATAAGTATTTATAATTTCATCAGGTCTGATATAATTGCCTAATGATTTTGACATTTTTCTGCCATCCTCGCCGAATACAAAACCGTGAGTTAAAACAGATTTGTAAGGCGCAATACCTTCTGTAGCAACCGATGTTAATAAAGATGACTGGAACCAGCCTCTGTGTTGATCTGAACCTTCAAGATACATTTCAACCGGAGTTGTACCCAGAACTTCTGAACGTTTGTTTACAACTGCGCGCCATGTAATTCCTGAATCAAACCAGACATCCATAATATCGTTTTCTTTTTTGAAACAGTGAGTTTTTCCGCATTTCGGGCATTTAAAGCCTTGAGGCAATAATTCATCAGCTGAATATTTTACCCATGCATCGGAACTTTCTTTCTCAAAAATTTTAGCAACATTTTCAATTGTTTCATCAGTTACTATAACTTCTCCGCACTCTTCACAGTAGAATACAGGGATAGGAACGCCCCAAGCTCTTTGTCTTGAAATACACCAGTCAGTGCGACCTGCAACCATGTTTGAAATCCTTGCTTCACCGCCGGATGGAATCCATTTTACTTTTTTAATTTCTTCCAGCGCTTTATCTCTAAATCTGTCAACTTTAACAAACCATTGAGGTGTTGCGCGGTAGATAACCGGATTTTTACATCTCCAGCAGTGCGGATAGCTGTGGTTTATGTCCTGTGCTTTTAAAAGTGCACCGCAATTTTTTAATTTTTCAATAACAATTGCGTTTCCTTTATAATATGGAACTCCTTCAAGGTCTTTGTCTTTAACAGCCTCAGTCCATACGCCTTTGCTGTCAAGCGGTGAAAATACTTCAATACCGTACTTGCAGCCAACTTCATAGTCCTCTAAACCATGTCCCGGTGCGGTGTGAACAGAACCTGTACCTGCATCAAGAGTAACGTGTTCCCCTAAAATTATCGGAGATTTTCTGTCAACAAGCGGATGCTGTGTGTTCAATAGTTCCAAATCAGCTCCAGTGCAAGACCCGAGGACTTTAATATCTTTTTCATCCCATTCAACATCTGCAAGGAAGTTTGCAAGAAGCCCTTGAGCAACTACATAAACATCACCTTTATATTCAAATAAAGTATATTCAAATTTCGGGTGCATGCTTATTGCCATGTTTGAAGGAATTGTCCACGGGGTTGTTGTCCAGATGACGGCGTAAACAGGTGAAGAGTGAAGAGTGAAGAGTGAAGCGAGTTTTTTTGTGCTTTCCTCATCAAACTTAAATCTTACATAAATTGAAGTTGATGTATGATCCGCATATTCAACTTCCGCTTCTGCAAGTGCAGTTTCGCAAGATGCACACCAGTAAACAGGTTTCAAGCCTTTTTCGATATACCCTTTTTTGTACATCTCTCCGAAAACTCTAACCTGTTCTGCTTCAAAATCAGGATTAATTGTCAAATACGGATGTTCCCAATCACCGAGAACTCCGAGGCGCTTAAATTCACTTTCTTGTCCTTTTAAACTCGACAGAGCGAATTCACGGCATTTTTGCCTTAATTCATAAGGAGTTAGAGCGCTTCTGCCGCCTTTAATATTTTTAACAACTTTATTTTCAATCGGCAATCCATGCCCGTCATATCCCGGAACATATGGAGTATAATACCCTGCCTGAGCTTTATATTTCAATAAAATATCTTTTAGGATTTTATTAAGAGCCGTACCTACGTGAATTTTTTCGGAACTTAAATACGGAGGTCCGTCATGCAAAATAAATTTGTTTGCCTTATCACGCTGACTTATAATTTTATTATAAATATCATGTTCTTCCCAGAATTTTTGAATTTCAAGTTCTCTGACAGTTGCGTTTGCTCTCATCGCCAGAGTTGTTTGAGGAAGATTAAGAGTATCTTTGAATTCTATCTTTGTACCTGTTTCGTTACTCATAATAAATTACCCTTCTTTTATTTTTCCTAATTTTTGCTGTATATCGTTTCCAATACTTTCTTCTTTAGATTGTTTCACAAATTCAGCCATCTTGTTGTAATCAAATTCGTTTTCCCAACGTGCAATAACAACTGTTGCAACGCAGTTCCCAATAAGGTTTACGGTTGTTCTGCCCATATCAAGGATTTGGTCAATACCTAAAAGAATTGCAACACCAAGTATCGGGATATTAAAGCTTGCAAGAGTTCCCGCAAGAACGATTAAAGATGCCCTCGGAACGCCGGCAACCCCTTTACTTGTAAGCATTAATGCTAGCATTATAATAATTTGCTGGTTCAAATCCAGATTTATTCCGACAAGCTGAGATGAGAATAGAACACCCATTGCAAGATATAATGTACTTCCGTCAAGATTAAATGTATAACCCGTCGGCATAACAAATCCAACAATAGTTTTGGGTACGCCGAAACGTTCCATAATTTCCATTGCTTTCGGAAAAGCCGCCTCGGAACTTGCCGTCGTAAACGTCAGCAAAGCAGGCTCCTGCAATGCTCTCAATAAATCTCTGAATGAAATTTTTACAATCTTGCATACAATTATTAATACCAAAAAAACAAAAACAGCCAATGCTATATATAAAGCCGCTATTACCTTACAATAATTTTTCAAAACCGCAAGCCCGTTCGCCCCTACAGTTGAAGCAATTGCTCCGAATATTCCAAGAGGCGCAAAATACATCACATATTCCGTAAATTTGAACATAATTTGTGAAATTGAATTAAAGAAATCAACAACCGGTTTCGCTTTATTTCCAACAGCTATTATTGCAAGCGCAAAAAATATTGCAAACACAACAATTTGTAATAAATTTCCCTGTGACATTGCATCAAAAACGCTGTTAGGAAATATATTAATAATCATTTCGCTGACTGACGTATGTGCCTGAGTAGCAGCCAATAATCCTGCTTCCTGCATTCTAATGGCATGCTCGCTTGTTCCGCTAACAAAACCGACCCCGGGTTTAAATAAATTTGCCATTGTCAAACCTATTATAAGCGCCAGAGTAGTGACAATTTCAAAATAAATTATTGTCTTAAGACCGATTTTGCCAAGACTTTTTGCATCACCGTGTCCTGCTATGCCGACAACCAGTGTTGCAAACAGCAAAGGGGCAATTATCATCTTTACCATTCTTAAAAATATAACTGCAAACGGACGCATTTTAACCGCAAAGTCGGGGGCAAAATGTCCTATTATAACACCTAAAATTAATGCTATAAATATCAGGGCTGTGAGTTTTGAATGTTTCAAATTTTATACCTCAAAAAAATTATATTACAAACATGAATTAATAAAAAAATTCCTGTAACGTTTCGTAAATGTTTTTTAACACTACTACCCATGCCTTTTGTAAATTGATGTAATATTGTTGAATAGACATGAAATTCGTAGTATAATAATTAAACTAATCTAAAAATATAAAAGGGGAGGTTAATGTGACAGAAAGCACATGCATGGAAAAGCTAAATTTATCCGAAAACGCAATCAAAGTTCTTGAAAAAAGATACTTAAAAAGGGATAAAGAAGGCAATTGTGTAGAAACACCCGCTGACATGTTCAGACGTGTTGCAAGTACAATTGCATCAGGAGATTTAAAATTCGGAAAATCTCAATCAGACGTTGACAAACTAACAGAAAGATTTTACAAAGCAATTACAAACTGCTATTTTATGCCAAACTCTCCGACATTAATGAATGCCGGAAGAGAATTGGGACAATTGGCAGCATGCTTTGTTCTTCCTGTAGAAGATTCTCTTGAAGGAATTTTCGAAACAGTTAAAAATACTGCTCTAATTCATAAATCAGGCGGCGGTACAGGTTTTTCTTTCTCAAGATTGAGACCGAAAAACAGCGTTGTTAGATCAACAATGGGCGTATCTTCAGGTCCTGTATCTTTTATGGAAGTATTTAATGCTGCAACCGAAGCTGTTAAACAGGGCGGTACAAGACGCGGTGCAAATATGGGTATCTTAAGAGTTGACCACCCGGATATTTTAGACTTTATTGAATGCAAAAGCGATAACAATAAATTAAATAACTTTAATATCTCCGTTGCAATTACGGATAAGTTTATGGAAGCATTGAAAAACGGCACCGATTATGAACTTATTAACCCGCAAAACAATTCTGTTGCAGGCAAGTTGAGTGCTAAAAAAGTATTTGATATGATTGTTGACGGTGCATGGAGAAACGGCGAACCGGGTATTATTTTCATTGATAAAATGAATTCCGATAACCCGACTCCTTTAATCGGCGAAATTGAATCAACAAACCCGTGCGGTGAAGTTCCTCTGCTTGCTTATGAAGCATGTAATTTAGGATCAATCAATCTCGGACGTATGGTTGAAAACGGTTCAATCAACTGGGATTTACTTGCAGAAACAACAAGAACTGCTATCAGATTTTTGGATAACGTAATTGCAGTAAACAATTACCCGCTGCCACAGATTTCCGAAATGGTTCAAAACAACAGGAAAATCGGCTTAGGTGTAATGGGCTGGGCTGATATGCTTATGAAACTCGGCATTTCTTACGCATCTGCTGAAGGTACTGCACTTGCCGGTCAGGTTATGGAATTTATTGATTACGAGTCTAAATGCGAATCAATTGAACTTTCTAAAGAAAGAGGCAGATTTAATAACTTTAAAGGCAGTGTTTACGAAAAACCGAATTACCTTTATAACAAATACAAAGGCAAATCAGCAGGCAAAATTTCAGATGAACAATGGATGGAGCTTGATGCTGAAATAGCAAAATACGGCATCAGAAACGCAACAACAACATGTATTGCGCCGACCGGAACAATATCAATGATAGCAGGAGCTTCAGGCGGTGTTGAACCATTATTCGGTCTTGTATTCTCAAGATTAATCATGGACGGCACTGAAATGCTTGAAGTTAACCCGATATTCAAAGATTATGCTATAGAACACGGTTTCTATTCTGAAGATTTGATGAAAGAAATCGCAAAAACAGGTTCTGTTGCACATGTTAACGGCGTTCCTGAAACTGCTAAACATATCTTTGTAACAGCACATGACGTATCACCTTACTGGCACGTAAAAATGCAGGCTGCATTCCAGCTTCATACAGATAATGCTGTTTCAAAAACCGTTAACTTTGAAGAACACGCAACCCGCAAAGATATTGAAGAAGCTTATATCTTGGCTTACGAAAACAATCTTAAGGGTATAACAGTTTACAGAAACAATTCGCGTCAGTTCCAGCCAATGAATCTTGACGATAAAAAGAAAACTGAAGAGGCAAAGGCTGATGAACCTGTAGTTGAAGAAACTAAAGAAGAATACAATCCGAGCGGCGAAGTAAAAACAGTAAAATGTCCTGAATGCGGAAACGAAATTCAGATGGCAGAAGGCTGCTTTATCTGCTTGAAATGCGGATACTCAGGATGTTCATAGCGCGAGTGAGCTGAGGTTGGCGAAACACCATTAGCTTTGGACTTGCAATCCTTATCCCCCTCCCTTGGGGGGGGAGGGCTAGGGAGAGGGTAATATTAAGTTTTAGTGTGCAATACCGATAATAGCCTGACCTCCGGACTTCTTGCCTTCCTGCCCTCTAAAAAAGGGCTTATCCGCAAAATAAGATTGAGAGCAAATACTACCCCATAAAATTAAGGGGTAGTATTTTTTGTAAATTTATGTTAATATTTAAATAAAAAATAGCATTTTTTTCTTTTATGAGTTTTCATGTTTACAAAACAAGTGTGTAATAATTTGAAAGGTATAAAATTATGGCAGACAACATGACAATCGGTCCAGTTTTATCAGTAGGCGGAAACAACGTTGAAATATTGCAAACAGGCAAAATTCTTGTAACTAATCCTAAAGGCAAAATGAAAACTTTGACACAGGATGAATTTAAAAAACAAATTATTAAAAATGCTGATAAAATACAGTCAGGCGAAGATTTTGAATTCAAAAAAGACAGAAAAGGTCTAAAAATTGCCTCGGCAATAGTTGGAACCGCAGCAGTTGTAACTGGCGTTATCTACTACAAAAAAATCGGACAATTCTTTAACAAACTATTGAAAAAAATCAAATCAAAGAAAACAACTGATACAAACTCAAGAACAGTCTTCAACGGAGAAAAAGCTATCGCTCACAATGCTAATGAAGCACGTACAGCAAGAGAAACTTTAAAAATTAAAAATCAAGCAACAAATGATATAGCACAAAATATCATACAGTATGTTGAAAAGCTTAAAGCTTCTGAAAAAGGAGCTGTACATAGCAACAAACAAAAAATGTATGAACGTTTATTTGCAAATAAATAAATTAATTTTATAAAAAATCACCCTCTGAAAATTCAGGGGGTGATTTTTTATTCGGTTTGTTATAGAATTTTGTTATAAAAGTTAGATTTTAAGAGGGAATTATAATGCAGGTATCATTAAACTGGTTAAACGAATTTGTAGATTTATCAGATAAAGACGTTGAACAAATAGCACACGAACTTACTATGAGCGGTTTGGAAGTGGAAGAAGTGGAAGAAGTTAAACCGCAATTTACTAATATAAAAACAGTTAAAATAGAAAAAATAGACAATCACCCGAATTCCGATCACTTACACCTTGTAACGGTCAATACAGGTTCAGGATTAAAAACTGTTGTTTGCGGGGCTCAAAATATTAAGGAAGGGCAAATTGTTCCTTACGCATCTGTAGGTTCAAAAGTTCTTGACAGAAAAACCGGTGAAATGTTTACTCTCACACCTGCAGTTATCAGAGGCGTAGAATCTCAAGGAATGCTGTGTTCTGCTGATGAACTCGGCGTAGCAGACAGAAACTATCAGGAAGAAGACGGTATTTTAATATTAAACAGAATTTTTCCTGATGTAAAAATCGGAGAAGATGTTGAAAATGTTTTAGGTTTTGAAAAAGATTATATATTGCATGTGGCTCCGACTGCAAACAGAGGAGATCAGATGTCTGTTATAGGTATTGCAAGAGAATTGAGCGCAATATTCGATAAACCTCTAAAATTCTCGCCGCTTCAATGTACAAGAGATTTATCAACAGACGAATTTAAAGTTGAAATTATTGACAATGATGTTTGTAAATATTATTCAATCGGAGTTTTAAAAAATATAAAAATAAAACCCTCGCCTGACTGGATGCAAAAAAGACTAATTACATCAGGTGTCCGCGCAATAAACAACGTTGTTGATATAACAAATTACGTTATGCTCGAGTACGGAACACCTTTCCATGCATTTGATTTAGACAAACTCAACGGATATTTATGCGTAAGGCGTGCTAAAGAAGGCGAAAAAATTGTTACTTTAGACGGAGTTGAAAGAAATCTCACTACAGACAGCGTTTTAATCGCAGATGAATCCAAAGGGGTTTGTCTTGCAGGTGTATTCGGCGGTGAAAATTCCGAAATAGATGACAATACAAAAAATATAGCACTTGAAGCCGCTTATTTCACACCTGTTTCAAACAGAAGAAGCTCCAGAAGCGTGGGATACCGCTCGGAAGCCTGTGCAAGATTTGAAAGAGGAGTTGATATAGAAGCTATAAAACCTGCTCTAATGCGTGCAATGCAGCTTCTGGTCGAACTTGCGGACGCTGATATTGAAGGAGTTGTTGAAGCAGGCAAAAACAAACTTGAACCAATTGAAATAACTCTAAGATACGCTCAAATCAAAAGAATTCTCGGATGCGAAATTGCTCCTGAAAAATGCATCACAATTCTTGAAAAACTCGGATTTGAAAAACTCGGAGGGAATGATTTAGCCGCAAAATTTGCAGTTCCTTCATTCAGAGCAGACGATGTTACACGCGAAATTGATTTAATAGAAGAAATTGCAAGAATTAACGGGTATGACAAAATAACCCCGACTTTACCAAATAAAAATGAAATGCCTGAAATTACTCTTGAAGAAAAAGTTCTCAAAAGAATTCACGAACTAATGCTTTCATCAGGCTTGGATGAAATTGTCACAAGTTCGCTAATCGGTAAACCGCTCTTAGATAAATATATGCAGACCTATGATGATTCAAAAGCTGTTAAAGTTTTGAATTCTGCAAGCGAAGAATGTACAATGCTCAGACAAAATCTGGCAGCAAGTGTTCTGAACTGTCTTAAAACGAATTACGATAACGGTCAAAAAACGTTTTGGGGCTATGAAATCGGGAAAACATATATAATAACAGCTTCTGCAGATGAGAAAAATACCGGCGTAAAAGAATCTCGAATTCTTGCAGGTGTTATCACAGGCGAAATTGAAAATTCAAAATGGCAGATTAAAAGCGAAACAGATTTCTTTACGCTGAAAGGAATTATCGAAAAACTTTTTGATGAACTCGGCGTTTCAAAAAGAATTAAACTTACACCCTGCGAAGATATAGATTATTTACACCCTTACAGAAGCGCAAAAGTAAATATATTAGGCAAAAACCTTACAAATATAGGATATTTCGGACAAATCCATCCGATATTGAAAGATAAAATGAAAATCAAAGGTCAGGAAGTTTTCATGTTTGAAATTGATCTTGATGAAATAATCGGTATTATAAAAGAACATACAACACGTTACAAAAAACTTCCGCAATTCCCGGAAGTCCGCCGTGATCTTGCCTTCGTTATCAATGAAGATGTAAGCTTTGATGATATTCAAAAAGTCATCAAAGGTGCCGTACAGCAAAATATTTTCAAAGGTTCTGAAATATTTGATGTATATCAGGGTGAAAATATAGAAAAAGGGTTCAAAAGTCTTGCTTTCCGTATAAAAATGCAAGACGAAAACGCGACTTTGACTGACGAAGTTATAGAACATCAGATGAACAACATACGAGCAAAACTTCAAAAAACTTATGAACAAATAAGTTTCCGTGAATAGGAGTAATATGAAAAAATTTCTATTAATCATAACCATAATTCTGCTAATTCCATTGCAAGGATTTTGTGCAGATAATGTTGTCCCTCAAAATGTCAGCCTTAAATATACAAATACATTCGGTCTTTATCAGGCTCCTGAGAAGCTCACACTGTATGAACAACCGTCAGAAAAATCGCATATTATTCACAGTATAAGTTTTAACGGAGAAAAAATTTTTCCGTCTGAAATAAAAGCCGAAGACTTGTTTGTAGTTTTTATCCCGTCAAAAAATCTCGGACTGCTTGCAGTATCGGATGAAACTGAAGATTGGGTACAGGTAATTTATAACAACAATACCGGAGCCAGAGGTTGGGTGAAAAAGGACGATGATCCTTACAGATTTATGACCTGGGTGATGTTTTATAACATGTACGGAAGAAAATACGGTCTAAAAATGCTGAAACAAGCGCCTGATTCTGCCAAAGATATTCATACTTCAACTGATGACAAATCCCAAATTGTTGAAACAATTAATATGCCTCAAAAAATAAATTTGACTGTCATAAGAGGCAACTGGGCTTTAGTAAGCGTTTATGATATAGATAGAATTCCCAAAACAGGCTATATAAGATGGCGCAGCGATAACGGGGTTAAATACTACTTTCCCGATATGAAATAACGAAGACTAGATGCATAGATGCAAAGTCTATATCGTTAATAGTAATAGTGCTATGTCATTTTATTCTCGTAAAAGACTCAGCCTCTTTGCCTCTTTGCATCCATACATCTAAATTCCTCTTTACAATCCGAAAAAAATACTCGACATTAAGTTTTGTTTATTATAGTATTGGCATACTTGCGAGATATAAATAGAAAAGGAGATATAAAATGCAGGTTATATTGAAAAAAGATGTACAAAACCTCGGTGAAGCAGGCGACATCGTTAACGTAAAAGACGGTTATGCAAGAAACTTCCTGCTTCCTCAATCTGTTGCAGAAGTAGCTACTAAAGGCGCTTTGGAAAACAGAGAAAAGAATTTGGCAAGAATTAAAGCTAAACAGGAAAAATTACATGCTGAAGCTTTAGAAACAGCTAAGAAAATCGAAGAATTCGCTAAACTTGAACTTTCAGCTAAAGCCGGCGAATCAGGTAAATTGTTCGGTACAATTACTACTAAAAAACTGGCTGAAGAACTTCTTGCTAAATCAGGAATTGAAATCGACAGAAAGAATGTTTCTTTGAACGCCCCGATTAACAAAATCGGCGAATACAAAATGCTTATTAAACTTACTTCAAAAGTAAAATGTGAACTTGATGTTGTTGTAACAGCTTCTGAAGTTCTTAAAGAATCTGTTGAAGAAGTAGAAGAAGCAGCTGAAACAGAAGAATAAGGATATTTGATGGCTGACGATTTGAAACTCAACTGTCTGGCAATCGGCTCGCTGCCCTACAAAAATATAGAAGATGCGATGACTGTTGTCAGAAAAGATTTTAAATCAATTCCTTTTTGGCCTCAATTACCGAAAATAAATAAAAACGAAGACATGATTGTCCAGTTTCTGGAAAATATGCCTTCGTTTTTTTCAGATGAAAAATCAGAAAAAACATATCTTGAAACTGAAAGCGATAAATTTTTCAATGATATAGAACAATTTTTCTGTGACTATGAAGAAATTATTACAGATATAAATTCTGATATAATCGAAAAATACGCAATAAATTATTCATTATCATTCCCTGAATTTATAAAAATCATAAAAGAAACAAAACCTGCATACGCAAAAGGTCAAATTGTCGGTCCTTTCACACTTGCGACTACCCTTGTCGACAAAACAGGCAAATGTGCAATTTATGATGAAACATTGAGAGAAATTATTGTTAAAACTCTTACTATAAAAGCTCTGTGGCAGATAAAACGAATAAAATGCGCAAATCAAAATACAATACCGATAATATTTATTGACGAACCATCTGTAACACAACTCGGTACATCAGCATTTATAACAATTTCTCAGGAAGAAGTTATATCAATGTTAAAAGAGATTTCCGATTTAATAAAAGCAAACGGAGCAATGAGTGCAATTCACTGCTGCGGTAAATGCGACTGGATTATCCCTATAAAAGCCGGAGTTGATATTATTAATCTTGATGCTTATGCTTATGCCCAAAATTTTAGTCTTTTCAATAACTATCTCACAGAATATTTCAAACAGGGACGAAAAATTGCCTGGGGCGTTATTCCGACACTAAATGCAGATTTACTGGAAAAAGCTGATTTGGATAAAATGGTTAAAGTTTTTGAAAAAGCTGTAAAATATTTGACCGAAAAAGGAATTGATGAGAAAATTATTATAGATAATTCTTTGATAACACCATCCTGCGGAGCAGGTTCACTAAGTGAAAACCTTGCTCTTAAAGCAATGGATTTAACAAAACAATTATCTGTTAGTTTGAAAGAAAGGTACAAAATTTGACATTTAAACTTGCATTAACAGGCAAAAGCGGAAGCGGAAAAACAACAATTACAAAAGCTTTTTTGAGAATTTTTCAAGAATATTTTCCCGAAAAATCAATTCTCTTGTTTGATAATGATTTGACAAGTGAACTTGCTCACAGCTTCGGTTTGGATATCAGAAATACTATTTACGGTATAAGAAGCGGAAAACACGAATACAAAACAGGAATCCCGGAAGGTATGAGCAAACAGGAATTTGTTGAATGGGCAATGGAAGATATTGTTGTATCACTGTATGACAATGTGGATATAATTGTTTCCTGGTTTGTAGGTTCAAAAGACTGCCGCTGTCCGATAACAGGTCAAATTAATGATGCCGTTTTAAAACTTTTACAGCGTTATGATATTGTAATTTTTGACTGCGAGTTTGATTTAAAATACTTAAATCAGCTTGTAGACACTGACATTGATACAACTCTTATTGTTGCAAACCCGACAGAGGAAAGCGCGCATCTTGCCAAACGAATAGAAGAGTTCAGCGCAAAATACGCAGCCGGAAACCAGCTCGGAGTCATAATAAACAAAGTAGAAAATACTGATTTAACATCTGTTTATGAACTTTTAAAACGATTTGATCTTGATGTTCTGGGAGTCATTCCTTTTGATCCGGAATTAAAATATAAATCAATGGAACGGGAATCGCAGCTTGTGCAAGATGCAATAAAGCAGTTTTATTTCCGTTTAAATTTACCTCAGGTAAGGGAGTAAAAATGGCAGTTATTTTAGACGGGAAAAAGTTAAGAGAAAAAATATTTGAAGAACTTAAAATAAAAATTGACAGCATGCCTGTCAAACCTTCGCTTGCCGTAATTCTTGCCGGAAATGACCCGTCAAGCATAATTTATGTTAATAACAAAAAAAAATGTGCAGAAAAGCTCGGAATAAATTCTTTAGTAATCAATTATCCGGCAGACGTAACAGAAGCAGAAGTGCTTAAAAAAATTCAAGAACTCAATAACAATGAAAATATAACTGCAATTCTTGTTCAATTACCGCTTCCTAAACATATAAATAAATCCAGAATATTAAATGCAATAGCTCCTGAAAAAGATGTTGACGGATTGACAACATACAACAGCGGCAAACTTTTTTCAGGGGAAAAACCTTATGTTTATCCCTGCACCCCCAAAGGTATTTTGCTTTTATTGGATGAATACAAAATTGAACCTGAAGGCAAACACGCTGTTGTTATCGGGCGTTCAAATCTTGTAGGAAAACCTGTTGCACAAATGCTTTTGAACAGAAACGCAACAGTTACTATGTGCCACAGCAAAACAAAAAACCTCTCAGACATAACAAAAACTGCTGATATTTTAATTTCAGCAGTCGGGAAAAAAGTTGTAGGGGAAAATATGTTAAAAAATAATTGTGTCGTAATTGATGTGGGAATTTTTAGAGATGAGACCGGGAAAATCTCCGGCGATGTTGATTTTGAAACAGTTTCAAAAACTGCTTCTTATATCACGCCTGTTCCCGGCGGTGTCGGACCAATGACTATTGCGTCACTGATGCTCAATACTGTTGAACTTGCAGAACATCGAAAATAAGCAGAATTACTTTTCTTCTCTGTCCGTGAAATAAAACCTTGAAAGCAAGCCTTGTTGAGTGTTAAAGTCTTCTCCTCTTGTAAAGAAAAGGATATTACGCTGCAGACTTAAACATCTTAGCCTCTTGGCATCTGTTTATCTATGTCTAGCTGCCGATGAGGTTCAATGTGCAGGAAGACTTGATATTATTGTTTACAAGGTTCTTCAAGCTTGAAATCTCATTTTCAATCAATGTAATCTGTGAATCCAAAGAATCCTGTCTGGTTTCAAGATACGATTCTTCTTGTTGAAGAGCTTTATACGTAGGATCATCATCAGGATCAACGTCATCCCCAAGAGCTTCCGCAACTTGTCCCATTTGTTTGGTAATGTAGTTACATCTGCTCATTACAAGGGTCTGCTCAAATTGCAGCTGGCTCTTCTGCAAAGTAAATAAATTTTTCTGTGCATCAATTGCTAAAAAAGTCATCTCATCTCTCCTTATATTTTTTATAACTCTCTTACACATATAAAGTATTTTTAAAATATCAAATTTCACAAAGAGTATTTTTCGTTACATTTGTTAACATAACAAAAGTTATTGAAAGACAACAAGTCAATAGGACGTTAAGACGATAAGTCATTACGGTGTGCATTCGCACACGTAAAATAAATAATGCGACGATAACGGAACGAGCAATAATTGCAGGCGAAGCAAATGTCAAAGACGTGTATTGTTTGAGCGGTAAATGAGATTCCGAAACAAGTTCGGAATGACGAATTTTATATAGCGAGTTTACACGCCTGTATGCTGAGCCTTGCAAATTATTAGCGAGTGAATGTGTGTCGCCGGTTTTGAGGCACTTTTGCCGCCAAAAGTGCCCCTGTCTGGAAGACCCGCCGGAGGCAAATAAAGTACGATTAGTTTGTTTTTAGTTGCCGATAACTTTTGTTATGTCATTTTTTTGTTATAATAAGCGTAGAAAGAAAGGATGTGCTATGGCAGACAGAATTGTATCGGGTATGCGCCCGACAGGGAAACTACATTTCGGACACTATTTGGGAGTAATACAAAACTGGGTTGAACTCCAGCATAAATACGAAAGTTTTTTCTTTGTTGCAGATTGGCACGCCCTCACAACAAAATATGATAAAACAGAAACTCTTAAAAATGATGTTAGAGATGTAGTTATTGACTGGCTTGCATGCGGTATAGACCCAAAAGTTTCAACAATATATGTACAGTCTTTAATCCCGGAAATTGCAGAACTTAATGTTTATCTGGGAATGATTACACCGCAAAATTGGGTTGAACGCGACCCCTGTCTTAAAGACATGGCAAAAATTCTAAGAACAAAAGAAGGCACAGGCTCACAAATTAATTACGGACTGATGGGTTATCCTGTATTGATGAGCGCAGATATTATGATGTTTAACTCAACATACATTCCTGTCGGAATAGATCAGGTTGCACACATAGAAATCACAAGAGATATAGCAAGAAGATTTAACAACATATATAAAACAGATTTCTTTGTTGAGCCGAAACCTTTACTAAATAACTGCTCATTAATTTGCGGATTAGACGGCAACAAAATGGGCAAGTCTTTCCAAAATGATATAAAAATATCGGATACGGCAGAAGTTACTGCCAAAAAAGTTATGACTGCAATAACTGACAGAAGCCGTATGAGAAAAGACGACCCCGGTCACCCTGACGAATGCGAAGTTGCATTTAAATACTGGCAGATTTTCGGTACAGAAGATGAAGTACAAAAAGTAAGATGTGAATGTGAAAAAGGACTTCGCGGATGTGCAGACTGTAAACGTATGCTAGGGAAAGCTATCAACGAAAAATTTGCCCCTATAAGAGAAAAACGAAAATATTACGAAGAACATCCCGAAGAAGTTGACAAAATTATTATGGAAGGTTCTCAAAAAGCACGTGCAGAAGCTCAAAAAGTATTGAAAGAAGTCAGAAAAATTATAGGAATGTATTAAAACAAAAACACCGGGCAGACGCAATATAAACGGAGTAATTACGTCTGCCCGTAATCCGCGACTATGACTGCGGGTTTAAAGGAGTATCCTTTCATAAAAATAGCCGTTGTTCACGGCCATATCAAAATTTGGTAAAAGGTTAGTGTGTAGGAGAAAATAAAGAAAAAGAAAATGGTTTATACTCATGTATTCCACCTACATAGATATCTATAACATATACTAAATATATATTTACAATTATTAATATATTATTTGCTTACCGGTAATTAATTGATTTTATGCTTAAAGACCAATTAATAATTCATTTGCCAATTATCATTAAGAATTTGTCCGAATGCTCCTGTTGCAGAACCGTTATTCTTTGCAAAATTGGCTTTTTGATTATTATCCAGCCATTTCTGATCATATAAAGTACCATCAGGTTTAACATACATCTGGAAAAAATCTCTGCCAAAGATATTTGGTCCCTGAGCCCCATTAACGTCCACTTCTATAATTGCCACATAATTAGAATTATTAAATGCATCAACACAGATAGCAGCACCGCTTGCCAGAGTATAAGTTCCATTACAAGTACTTGCAATGGTCGTTGAATCTTCAGAATCAACATATCCGTATGATTCTGCGAAACAAGTCTTGCTGCCGTAATTATATTTACCATTACAATTATTTACGATTTTAAAATAATCAGTCATAAATGTTCTTATACCGTTAGCGTTACCGCCTCCCAAATCGGATTCAGTTAACGTTTCAACTCTTTGATCAGATAAATATCTTTCAAATGCCTGCGAAAATTCGTTATAAACTTTATGAAGCGAAGTTACAAGTGACTGAGTCTGATAATTTTTAATCAGGTTCGGCACAGTTAAAGCAGCAACTACACCTATTATTCCCATTGTTACAAGTACTTCTGCCAGAGTGAACGCTTTTTTATTATTTTTCATTTATACCTCACTTAAAATCATTATCCAACCAATATATTCATTATACCATTTTTGCGTAAGAATTCAAGTCTTACTTAATTCAAACAATTGCAATAAAAATTTTTTTCAAGTACAATATTGATATGAACAAAAGGGGTATGGAATGAGAATTGAGGCTAAAAATCTTGTTAAAATATACGGCGACAGAAGTGTTGTAAATGATATTTCTTTTGAAATGAGCAAGGGAGAAGTTGTTTGTCTTTTAGGACCTAACGGAGCCGGTAAAACCACAACTTTTTATATGGTTGTAGGGCTTGTCAAACCAAATAAAGGACATATATTCTTAGACGGAGAAGATATCACCTCATGGCCGATGAATGAACGTGCAAGAGCAGGTATCGGTTATCTGCCGCAGGAAGCTTCTATTTTCAGAAAATTAACTGTTGAAGATAATATAAAACTTGTACTGGAAATGAATGACAAACTCACTGTTGATGAAAAGAAACGGAAACTTGAAGAACTTCTATCAGAATTCGGTATAGCCAGATTACGATCTTACGCAGCTGTGTCAT
This sequence comes from Candidatus Gastranaerophilales bacterium, assembly GCA_944322705.1. Lineage (GTDB taxonomy): Bacteria > Cyanobacteriota > Vampirovibrionia > Gastranaerophilales > Gastranaerophilaceae > Stercorousia. Next base: position 8,318 of record CALUPR010000009.1, on the reverse strand, counting down.
TATCCGGCGGAGAAAGAAGAAGGGTTGAAATTGCAAGAGCACTGGCGGCAAGCCCTGATTTTATGCTGCTTGACGAACCTTTCGCCGGTATTGACCCTATTGCTATAGGGGAAATTAAAGATAATATCAGAAAAATATCTAAAGATAAAGGGTTAGGTGTCCTCATAACAGACCATAATCCGAAAGCAACTTTATCTATAACTGACAGAGCCTACGTTATATTTGACGGAAAAATTAAAATTCAGGGGAAAAGTGAAGATGTTGCCGTTGACCCTGTTGCTAAAGAATTCTATTTAGGAAAGGATTTTGCTCTGTAATGAAATTATTTCCGAAAATAACAATCTATGACAGATATATTTTTATGCAGGTAATGATGGCAACAATTGTTGCAATCTTACTTTTTACGGTTGTATGGATTGCACCTGAAATGCTTTTAAATACAATCAAAAAGACTCTTGCAGGCGAATTCGGGATTAAAACAGCAATACTTATTCTGTTTTATGAACTTCCGAAAATTCTCGGCAAAGCTTTTCCTGTAGGGCTGCTTCTGGGAACATTGTTTACTTTCGATAAATTAAGCAAAGATTCGGAGCTGACCATTTTTAGAGCTGTAGGGTTGTCATTCCAAAGAATAGCTGCGCCTATCATCGTTCTGAGTCTTATTGTAACCTGGTTGTGCTTCGTAACTTACGATAAACTTATTCCGTTATCCGTCAATAAATCAATTGCTCTTGGCGGTGGATATGTAACAACTCAATATATCTACACACAAAAAGATCAAGATGGAGTCCCGGCAACATCAGTTGTCATTTCAAAATTCTCAAAGGATACAATGTACAATGTAATTGTGCTTGATTTCTCTAAAAAACAATATAATGATGTACATCAACTCAAAAACATTTACCACGCAAAAACAGGCAAAAATCTTAATGACAAATGGGAATTATATGATATTACTCAATATAAAATTTCTAATGACGGAATATTTACTGAAATTGCTAAACTTCCCAAAATGGATATACTTGAAGGAGAAGCAGCTAAAAATGCTTTTACTCTTATGACATACTCTGTAAAAAAAGAACGAGAAATTAATAATCACGATTTGAAAAATTATATAAAACTTCTTAAACAAGAAGGTCTGGACGAAGAATACAGATACATGCTGAACAAATATCTGCAAAGATTTTTCCATCCGTTTGTTTGTGTTCTTCTTGCAATAATGGGAACACTCTTAGGCTTCAGTAAACCAAGAGAACAAAGATTGATAGGTTTTACTATTGCTATAGGTTGTATTTTCCTTTATTATATTACTCTACCGTTTTTTGATCTTCTGGCAGAAAAAGGAGTATTGCATCCGTTTATAACGGCAATCTTTCCGCCATTTGCATTTCTGTGTGCAATTATAGCATTTTACAAATCAAAGGATTTATAATTTATGAAAAAAATACTTTTTTTATTAACTTCTTTATTAATATTTACAAATACAACTCTTTCTGCACCGATTGAAGTTACATACGATGATGGGATTTATCATATTGTACTTCAAGGCAAAAAAGTTAAAAAACGCATAAAATTTATAAGTTCTGAAAGTCTTATAACCAATAAAGAAGCTCATCAGAGGTCAAAATCCAAACTGACAATAAATGCCGGTTATTTTGATCCTGCCAATCAAAAATCAATGTCTTATATTGTAACGGAAAGAATTACGATGGAAGACCCGCAGGTTAACGAATCTATTCTTTATAACCCCGTTTTGCGCAAAAATATGGATAAAATTCTTAACAGAACAGAATTTAGAGTACTCGAATGCGACAGAGGCGAATACAGATATGAGATAGTGCCTCATAAAAGTTCCGTTGATTTTGGCTGTGCATTAATAACTTCCGCACAGGGAGGACCGCTTGTTTATCCGCAATTAAGACTTGAAGAAGAATTTTTTATAGAAAAAAAGGACGGTGAGATTATACGTGAAAGCTGTTCAGTACTTCATAAAACAGCAAGAACCATAATCGGACTTAAAGGCGACGATATACATATCTTAATCATAACAGATAAGCATCCTATGGATATGTATGAAGTCCATGACTATGTAAAAAGTCTTGGCTGGGACAGAGCCATGGCATTTGACGGCGGGAGTTCAACCTCCATGAACTACCTTAACAAATATAATGTAACTTCAATAGGCGACGGAGCAGGAAGAAGTTTAAAATCGTTTATGATTGTAAGATAAAATTATTTCTTCTTTTCAAATTTTATATCATAACCTAGAATATCCGCAATCTGCCAGACTTCAGAAAAGCGTATAGTACCTTTTTTAAGTTTTTGTGACAGAGTACTCATTGCAGAACGTTTATTCTCATTTTCATATATCATACTTGCGATTTCTGTCATGGTTTTTGCCTCTTTTGCAAGTAATGATTTAATTTCATCTCTTATATTCATACAATAAATGATAATATAGTTGACAACATTTGTATATTATTGTATAACATGATTATAAATATATAATCATGTCAATTTAAATATTATCATCTATAAAGAAAGGTTAATTATGGACTTCAAGGACGAAAAACAATTAAAAAAGCTCAAAAATATTTTTGAGCTTTCACTAATTTTACATGATTCAATAAATTTCAATTGGGATGAAGGAATGAGCGGGTATTATCAACTTGCCCTTTCCAATATTGTTACCGAAAAATTTACTGAATTTTTTAAAGATATTGATGAAGAATATGTTGATATTATTTTACAAAAAATGTAGCATTAACCGTTGCATAAATTTTTACAATACCTTTTTCTATAGATGTTGAAGCTGATTTTGCTTCTGCCATATCAGCACCGCCGATATTTGCAGCCAGCATACGATATTGAGGAGTTATGGAATTGTTTGCACTGCAGCTTACATTCAAAGAACGAACACCGGTAACACTTGTTGATGCTGATTTTGCAAGCAAATCTGCTCTGCTTCTTGCTTTCTGGGTAGCTTTTACAAGGAGCTGATTGCATTCATCATCATATTTTGAAACTGAAAGTGCCAGATTATCAACATTTGTAGCACCGAGAGATATAGCTTTATCAATCATTGAACCTACTTTATCTATTGATTTTGTATGAATAACTACAGTATTAGAAACCTGATATTTGTCAAAGTTTCTTTTGCTGCCTGAATATGTATAAAGCGGCGATGCACTGTAATTAATAGTTTTAACGTAATCACCGTTTGCAGGATTTATCATACCTTTCAATGCTGTAATAACTTTTTCCGAAATTTCTGTATTTTCAGTTGTAGCTTTTTGCAAAGATTTGTTATCGTAAGTTTGAACAGCTATTGAGATATCCGCAACATCAGGTGTAATTTCTGTGTTAGCGGACGTGCTCACTGATACAAAACCTCTTTCTACGGCTTCTGCAACAGCTTTTGTTGACATCGGCGTGCAGCCTAATAACAAACCTAAAACAAGAGTAGTTAGCAATACTTTTTTCATACGTTCTCCTTTTTATTTTCTGATTTATCTTCCTGTTTATCTTCTTTTTCAACAGGTTTTGCAGATTTTAAAATCATAGAATTTATTGCCTGAGTTTGTGAATGCAGTTTGATACGTTCAAGAACTTTTTGCATTTCAGCATCACTTAATCTGTCAGGAGCTTTAAAAGCAACAAGAAATTTTTTCCTGTCATTTATTATAAATCCCGAAATTGCAATAATTGCCCAGAGCATCAAACCCTGCCAAACATTAATTAAAGGAATTGCTATATACGTTGCAGCCAAATTCCATAAATACATTGCAACAAATGCAGGAAATGCAATAAAACCTGCGGCAAGACATGAGGCTATAAAAAGCATCATTAATATACCGCGCAAACCTGATATCTGTATTATTCTTGTTTTTCTTTTCATAAATCCTCTTTCTAGTTTATCATGCTCAGAAAATCATTCTCTGTCAATATTATAACACCTAATTTTTGAGCTTTGTCTAATTTTGATCCTGCATTTTCTCCGGCAATTACATAAGAAGTATTCTTTGACACAGAAGATGAAGTTTTCCCGCCCGATTGCTTGATTTTTTCAGAGGCTTCATCTCTTGTCATACTCTGTAAAGTTCCTGTCAAAACAAATGTTTTACCTTTAAATTTATCGGAAATATTCGCAACGGGAGGGCTGGGTTCTACTCCGAGAGATTTTAATTCCTCAAACATTTTTATATTTTCAGGATTTCTAAAGAAATCATAAATATCTTTTGCAATAATTTCTCCAACACCTTCAACTCTTGATAAATCATCAACAGAAGCTCTCATAATATTTTCAAGGGTGCCAAATTCATTAGCCAGCACACCCGCTGTTTCTTTGCCGACATTTCTTATACTAAAAGCCGTCAAAAAACGTGAAAGAGGGCGGTTTTTACTTTCCTGAATTGCCGTATACATATTAAATGCAGATTTTTCTTTAACCAGATCAAGCTGCATAAAATCCTGCATGGAAAGTTTGTATAAATCAACAGGCGTTTTTGCAAAACCTCTGTTGTAAAGCTGTTCAATAATTGACGGTCCTATTTTATCAATGTCCATAGCATCTTTTGATGCCCAGTACTCTATTTTTGCACAGCGTTTTGCAGGGCAGTCAGGGTTATCACAGTAAAGATTTACTTCACCTTCATGTATATGAAGCTTTGAGCCGCAAGACGGACAATTCTCAGGCGGTGTATATTGCGGAAGTTTGTAATGTTCTTCATCTTCAATAACTTTAACGACCTTGGGAATAATTTCCGCCGCTTTTTTAATATAAACTTTATCCCCAATTCTTACATCAAGTCTTCCAACTTCATCAAAATTATGAAGACTTGCGCGGGAAACCGTACTGCCGCCAAGCTGTACGGGTTCAAGAATTGCAACCGGCGTAATCGCACCTGTTTTACCCACACTTTCTTCAACCGCAACAAGCTTTGTCGTAACTTCCTCAGGCGGGAATTTAAAAGCCGTTGCCCACTTGGGTGCGCGGGACGTAAATCCCATTTCATCCTGCACAGCCAATGAATTAACTTTTATAACAACCCCGTCAGTTGCATAGTCAAGCGTAAATCGTTTTTCATCCCATTCTTTGCAATATTCGATTGCTTCCTGCGCATTTTTACAAAGTCTTATATTTGGATTGACTTTAAAACCGAGTTTTTTCAAATATAAAAGACTTTCATAGTGAGTTTTCGGCTGATTTTCAATATTACCTGTAAAAATAGCGGTATAACAAAACATTGACAAATCACGTTTTGCCGTAATTTTACTGTCTAATTGCCTAATTGAGCCTGCTGCGGCATTTCGGGGATTTGCAAAAAGTTTTTCGCCGTTTTTAAGGTTTTCCTGATTTAATTTTTCAAAAGATTCTTTGGGCATATAAACTTCACCGCGGACTTCTATATCAACGGGTTCAAAAAGTTTCAAAGGAATTGCTTTGACCGTTTTCAGATTATTTGTAATATCTTCTCCCGTTATACCGTCGCCTCTTGTGACACCGCGTACAAATATCCCGTTTTCGTAAGTCAAAGCCATTGCAAGTCCGTCAATTTTAAGTTCGCAGACAAGTTCTTGTTCACCGTATTCTTTTGTGATTTTTTTATACCAGTCCTCTAAATCTTCGTATTCATAAGTATTGTCAAGGCTGTATAAACGGTATTTATGTTTGTATGGAAAGAATTTTTCGCTCACAGATCCAACTCGCTGCGTTGGGCTGTCAGGAGTAACAAATAAAGGATTTTCACTCTCCAGTTTTTTGAGTTCCGCAAACATTTTGTCGTACTCAAAGTCGCTGATAGACGGGTTGTCCTCAACATAGTATTTATAATTTGCCTTGTTTATTTCATCCTTTAGAAAATTTATTCTATCAATAACCATTTGCCCCTCATCTGCCTTACAGACAAAAATCACATTATCATTAAAAGTTCACGAATTACCTTGGCAGCTACAGCAGTGGAAACCCCTGACGTATCATAATCCGGCGCAAGTTCCACAACGTCGGCTCCGATTATATCAAAGTCTTTTAAATATTCAAACCAGCCGACAAGCTCGTTAAATTGCATACCGCCGCTTTCAGGCGTTCCGGTTCCCGGCATTACCGAAGGATCAAGAACATCTAAATCGACCGTTACAAAAACCTTTTTACCCTTAAAGACATCAAGTTCTGAATATTTAGAAATAAGCGTGTTATGCTCTTTCATAAATTCCCATTCCTCTTTCATACCGGATCTTATACCGATTTGTTTAATATTTTCTGCTCCCACAATTTTTGAAACGTGTCTGATAACGGCAGAATGCGACATTTCTTCACCTAAATACTCTTCCCTCAAATCCGTATGCGCATCAAAGTGAACTATTGCCAGATTTTTATAAAATTTAGATACAGCTTTAATTTCCGGCAGCGTGACAAGATGTTCTCCGCCGATACCGAAAACTCTTTTTCCGTCTTTATAAATCTCTTCGACATTTTTCTCAATCAAATCAAGAGATTTATAAGTATTTCCGAGCGGAAATTCCAAATCACCTGCATCATGAAAATTTACGTCTTGAAGATGCCTGTCAAACCGCGGAGAATAATCTTCCATCCCCCAGCTTGCAAGTCTTATCTGTTCAGGAGCAAAACGGGAGCCGGAACGATAAGAAACTGTCCCGTCAAAAGGTAAGCCGAGCATTACAATATCTGATGTATTGTAATCTTCATTTTGTCCAATCCAGTTTCTATCCAAAAACGGTCCGCTTAACATAATTTTCTCCTTATTACTGTAAATAAAATTCTACAATAAAACAACAAAATTTTCAAAAAATTATGGTATAATAAAACACAAAAGGAATTTACAATATGAAAAAATCAGAATTGAATTTATCAGTACTCAAAAACAGTCTTTCAACACTCAAAGAGTGTTATCAGGATTTGAAGAGTCAGAATGATGAAAAAATTAAAATTTACATAAAAGATTCCTGCATTCAAAGGTTTGAATATACTTATGAAGCAGCAAAAAAAATTATGAATAAATTTCTTAAAAAAGAATATGATAAAAATGACAGCGATTTAACAATAAATAATATATTCCGTGAAATGTACGGTCTTGGTCTGATAGAAAATTTTGAAAACTGGGTTGATTACAGACAAAAACGAAATTTGACATCTCATGAATATGATATAAATCTGACTTACCCGATTATAGATATTATACCTAATTTTATAAACGATACTGAATTTTTAATTAACAAATTAGAAAGCGTATTAACAAATGATTAAAGGCGTAACGGAAAAAGAAGAAGAAATCATAAAAAATATTCTGAAAAAATATCCTTACGAATTTTACTATTACGGTTCAAGGGTTAAAGGGGATTTTACAAGAGCCTCCGACCTTGATATTCTGCTTAAAAATGAAACAGAAGTTCCATATTCTTTGACAGATGATCTAAAAACTGAATTTAACGAAAGTCTTATACCATATATCGTAAATATTTCTGTATATTCAAATATGGATAAAGATTTTTATAAATTGATAGAACCTTCGCTTGTAAAAATTATTTGAACACTTTATAACTTTTTGTATGTCATCCTGAACTAGTTTCAGGGTCTAAGTTGAGATGCTGAACTAAATTCAGCATGACAAAAGTTATAAAATTGAAATAGCTTGCATTTTTAAACTTAATCATTAAAATAAAAGTATGAAAAAAATATTATTGGTTTTACTGTTAATTTTTACCGGAACACTTGCAAACGCTGAAAATGTTGATTATGAACAAATATACAGAGAGCTTGAAGTTCCTGATTTTTCTTATGTTCATAATATTGACCCCGGAGAAATGTACGATATACAGCATACATCCTGGTCGCCGTACCCGCTTTTCAGATTAACATCACCGCTTTATTTCAAGAATATAATAATTGAACCCGGCTATTACCTTTTAACTCCGAGAGAACATAAAGGAAACTGGTATGTTTTATTCAAGGAACAGGGGAAAGTAAAATATATAATTCCGGTTTATAACAGAGAAATGGTTCCGATGGGGTTTTATGATGAAAACCTGCCAAAACAGAAATTAACACCGTCGCAAAAATTCCATATTAAATTTCTTGATTTTGTCGGCAAATATGTGAAAAGCTCCCAGAGAAAACCTGCACCAAATACGTTTCTGGAAACAACCGACTTAGATAACAATTTTATATCCATTATAATATACTGGGGTGATTACAGGTATTATATGGTCTTACGTACTGTCAGATTATAATTCAGTTTACCAGGTAAAATAAACCTTAAAAAACATACTCAATTTATACAACAGACGTTTGTTTTTATACT